>NZ_NWTB01000030.1:0-35094 GCF_002531875.1 Sinorhizobium sp. FG01 | reverse complement strand
TGCGCTTCATTCTCTGGTCCTCTCAATGGGCCAGAGCTTACTTCAAAATGGATTATTTCAACGGGGCAAGGTCACGCGGGTTGATCTAAGTGGCGCGAATCTGAGCTCTGCCTTATCACCGCGCCTCAACGGAGCAGCGATATGCCGCCCATCTGAACGAGTTGAGGCACGTCTGAAGATTCATTCCTGACCTCGTCATCGTCTTCGGCTAGTATCCAACTTCCTTGCAACTACCGAATTGCTTAACCATTTGGCCAGCTCTACTAGCACGACTAGACCGCCAGATCAGAAAGAGCACGCTTGCGAAATAGGCGACCTGGAGGAGCAGCGAACTAGCCAGCGTCGTGACGACTACTATGCGGAGGGAATGAGAAGCGAAGTAGACAGTCAGAGCGTTGATGCATAGGACCAGCAACAGAATGCGACAAAAGATTCTAAAGGGCAACGCCGTTCTCCTCGTTTGTCCACCAGATCATGCAGCGACCTTATCGGCCGCAATATGGGACTGGCAGCTCTTCGGGCAGACGCGGGAGCAGGCTCCGCAGCCGATGCAGCGCCCGGCATGGTCGACGACCATGATCATGCGATTGAGCTCGCCATCGAAGTCATCGTCCTCGCCGTCGCAGATGCCGAGGACTTCACCTGCATCATCGACGCCGTAAAGGTGCATAACCTCGCGCGAGCACACCTTGAAGCAGCGGCCGCAACCAATGCAGGTCGTGCCATCAATAGCGGTGAGGTACTCCGGCATCCATTTGGAGCCGTCGCGGGTGACGAAAGCGCTCGTCATCGCGAATTCTCCGACGCAGCGAGATCTCTCTTGGCCGCGTCCAACTCAGCAAAAACGGAGAAGGTTTTCTCGGCAACGGCCTTGATCTCTGTCCAATTGACGGGGAGGTCCTCGGCAAGGTCGTGCAATTCCATCTTCGCAGCTCCCGCACGCGACTGCAGCTTGCGGACCTTCTGCTGCAACTCCTCAAGGTCTGACATTCATCCTTCCTCGAAAATCGTTTCATCACGCCCGCACCGCGTCGGGTACGCTTCAATGGCTGCAGTCGCTTCCGTCGACCAGTTTCGTACAGGCCTTCGCCTCACGGCAGCGTAGAACATGTCGAGTCTCCACAGCACGTCCGGGTGGGAACCGCCAATGCTCACATTCTCCTCATTTCAGACTTCTTCCTCGAAACACGATTTCAGCCGGCAATCCTACTTCGTACATGCAGGAGCTTGTTTTCCTCCCAGTAGAGGCACACGGGTTTAAGGAAAGGAGAAGCATCGCGCGTCTCGCGGGTGTGCGTGTCCCCAACCTTCACTCAGGTTGCCACACGTCAATTAGCAAAGCCCGTGCCACCGCGCCTAGCGGACAGTAAGCGCATGATCACGCTTCGAAAAACCTCCATGGGCCAAGATAGCCGATTGCGCTAAACCTGACATGTTTTCTGCCACTGTCAGGTTCTAGACACGTATTCACGCGCTTCGCGCCGCCAGAAACGCGTGGCGACGGACAACTCAAAACGTATTCGGGATGAGGGAATCAGATTGGACACCATGACTGCGTCGGCTACCGCTAGGCTCGTCGTCATCGTCCCCTTCACGCCTCGGTCCCTCAGGCGGTGGCGGATCTCGCCATCGCCGATTGCAAGCGGCCGCTCCATCTGCGCGCCACCTGTGCCCCCTCGCCCGCCTTGCGATTGAATTCTACCTGGGCGACATGGGGGTTCTTCACGACGAAGCGGGTCCAAACGCGGCTCGCCGATACGGCGATCGTCAGATCGTGGCGCAAAAGGCCAGAACGAGTGCCGGCATGTGCCGGCCGGTGAACTCAACGGGCGGGTCGGGCCGGACGACTGAAAACACGAGATGCTATCGATGACAACGTGAGTGGGGCCATTGATCCCCGCCGAACTCCGGCAAGAGCGCGACCGTCCAGACTCGCAGTTAAGGCCCTCGACCACGGCACTGTCATTTGCGTTGTTCAGTTCCCGGAATAGACCCGGTCAGCTCCCGTCAACTGAGTACGCTTTTGCTGTAGGCGCGTTTCGAAGCAGCAAGACTTGCCCTCAGCACGATGGAGATGGAAATAGCACCACACCCATTCGCTTTTTAGCGGTCCGGCTCCTCGAGCGAGTAGCCGGCGGACCTGACGGTACGGATGACACTGCCGGGGGAGGCTGTCTTCAGCGCCTTTCTGATCCGGCTGATGTGGACGTCGACGGTGCGTGCACCGATATGAATATTATCCGGCCATGCCGCGTCGATCAGCTCGTCTCGGCTAAAGACCTTCCCGGGAGCCTCAAGCAAATGCCGCAGCAGGTTGAACTCGATCGGGCCGAGATGGATGTCGTATCCATTACCCCGAACTCGGTGGGCATCGGGCTTCATCTCAAGGCTGCCGCAGCAGAGCCAGCTGCCGTTTTCCGTCCCGTTTGAACCAGGCTCCGGCAGCGCCAGCTTCGTTCGTAGACATTCAAGGAGCTTAGCCGGTGCGATCGGCCGCACAAAGCTCTCGTCAATGCCCGCCTTGAAGAGATCGAGGTGTTGATTATCAGCGCCGGGTGCGATCAGGGCAATAACGGGCAAGCCCCCGGTCCGGGGCTCCCCTTTGAGCCGGGCGCAGATTGTGGAACCTGTCGCATTCGTTGGCGCACAGTCCAACACTACTGCCTGGAGTTCCCTTTCATTGGCCAATGCAAGTGCTTCCTTCACGTCACCTGCCGCCTCACTCGCGAAGCCGTCCGCCCCCAAAATGTGGCTCAAGAAAAGATATAGCTCCACATCGTGTGAACAGATCAGGACCAATGGCTTCATCAGCACTATCCCGAGAACCAAATCGGCCTCGCCTCGGTTGAGTGGGCTGGCCATCGGACGTCCTCAAGGCCTTACACGATCCCGTTGCGTGAAAATCGGCTCCATCACGCCCGTGCCGCGTCGGGATAGGCTTCAATTGCGGCTATGGCATCATCGACCAGTTTCGCACCCGCCTTCGCAAGTTTTCCAAGTGTGTCGAAGCCGAACCGATGGACATCGCGCAGGGTCTTCGAAAGAACCACCAATCGGCCGGTGGTGAGTACCACGCGACCGAAGCCCTCAGGGCTCATCATCATGGTCGACGATGCAAGCAGTCCGGAGCGCTCCTCGATTGCAAGCGCCGCGCAGGTGTAGAAAATCTGGAGCCTCCACAGCACGTCCGGATCGGGATCTCCGATGATCGGGATCTCACGGCGCTGCTCCTTCGTGACGATGAAGTCGGCCAGCAGGTCGGCGTCGGATTTATCCTCCCACATTCCATAGGTGTCCTGTGCGCGGATCAGGCGTGTGAGGCTTTTGAGAAAAGGCGTAGCAAGGGCCCTCTGGTCCGGGTCGACGGCACGGATGACCGCGGTGTCCGATGGTGTTCTCATCGTTCAGTCCTCATCCTCAAACGATTGTTTTTCTGCGGCGCCCGCTTCCGTCAGCACCTTGCGCAGCCAGGGCGGAGGAGCCGTCCTGAGCATGGTCTGGGTGCGGGTTAATACGTCTTCAATGGATTGGGGCTGCGGCACTTTGATCGGATGGATTTTTGCCGAAACGACTTTGGCTGCTGAGGGCCCGCCGATGGCCAGACAGAATAGGAGATGGCAGCCCTTCAACGCCTCCACTTTCGGAGCGATGCGGTCATCGCCCTCGGTCCGGTGTTTGCCGCTCTCGTCCGAAACATCTTCAAAAGCGACGGCTTCCACGAAACTCCAGCCATCGGACGTGACGTCATAGACGGCGAAGCGCTTGGCCGATCCGAAATGGGCGTTGAGGCTCTTCATATCCTGCGTGGCGATCGCTATACGCAATGAACCTGGTTTCCCTTTCGGCCCCGTTGAGTGAACCTCGTCAGTGACGAGAGAAAGTCGGCGGGGGGCTGTCATCTGGCATTTCCCGGTTACGGAACGGATCGAGTGATTGAGGCGTCGGCGCATGCTGGTTCGCCTGGAAGATGTTGGCGACATCGAAGATCAGGTCGCGTGTCCCCTGATAGAGGGTCGTAAGCTTGTGCTGACTGCCCAGTCGGTCGAAGATCGGGAACCCGACGCGCATAAACGGAATGCCTAGGCGCTCGACCGCTTGCCGTCCGTGCGAATGGGTGACAAGCAGATCAGCGCCTCCGGCAAGTTTTTCGAGGTCGCCAAGATCACCGACCTGGACCTGTTTGGCAGGCACTTTCTCAAGAATGTTCGAGGTGCCGGTTGTTGTGACGGCCGCTGAGATTTCGGCGCCCATGCCGGTAAAGAAGGTGGCGAGCTGGTAAAGCTGGTCTGGCTCCGCAGCGATGGCAATCTTTTTGCCGCCGAAATGAAAATGTCCGTCGAGCAAGGCGTCCTGCAGCTGTGCGCGGCGACGGCGGATTTTCGCAGGCGCCGGCGCACCGGAAATCGCGGAAAGCAGGGAGACGAAACGGTCTGTGTCCTTCAATCCTATGAGCGACTGGAACAATGCGTAAGGCACTCCGGTCAGTCTCTCCAGCACCTCCGCCGGGCGGCGCATGTGCTCGCCGATTGCGATGCACTGCACCGCCGTGCCAAGCTCCTCGATATCCTTGACGCCCGTGCCGCCATAGGTGGTCGGCACCCAACGGTCGTCAGGCACCGTACCGTCGAGCGAGCCGGAGAGATCAGGCAAAATCACCGCCTTGAGTCCGAAGCTTTCCACCGTCTCGCGCACATGCTCGATGTCGGCGACCGTGAGGTTCCAGCCTGGCAGGATCGCTATCTTCTTCGACTGCCGGACCTGCTCGCCGCGCAGCGTAATGCTTTGAAGCAGGGCTGTGACAGCCTTGGCCCAGCCCTCCTCGATCGCACCGTCGAAATCCGGCGTGTTGGCCAGCACGATCTCCGTGCCTGCGAGTTCTTTCGCGTGCATCATCTTGATGTTCGAGAGATCCCTTGCAAAATCCTCGCCACGGGTTTCCTCCAGCGCAGTGGTACAGACCCCGATCAGTTCCGGGTTGGTGCGGGTCTTCAGATTGAGGATCGCCTCTTCCAGATGGTCCATGCCGCCGAGGATCGTCGCCACCTCGTCCATCGCCGTCGTCTGCAACGGGACGGCTTCCTTGAAATGCCGCACGAGCAGGACGAGGGCGAAGCTGGTGCAGCCCTGGCTGCCATGGAACAAGGGTACCGCATCATTGACTCCCAGAAAGGCGAGCGCGGCACCCAGCGGCTGCGAGGACTTTAGCGGATTGACCGCCATCGATTTGGTTTGGGGGAGGATGCGGGTCATCGGTTTTCCTCAACGATCGCCGATTTCGTCGGCTGTTGTGCGAATACTTTTTCGAAGGCGTGGAGTGTCTCGGGTCCACTCTGCGTGCCAGGAAGTTCTTCCTCCACGGCAGGTTGGTATTCCCATGGTGCCGGCTCCCGCACCTGGCGCCAGATCGGGTTGTGAATGGCAAGGTCGATCTGGCGTACAAGCTCCACCATGCCGTCGTAGCCGGCATAGGGGTGGTGTCGCTCCTGGTTGATATCGACCCAAGGCGTCTTTGCCTTCAGCGCGATGAATTGCGTGCGCCCGCCCGACAGCATGATGTCGGCCTTGCCTTCTGAAAGCATGTCGTAGAGCTCGCGCGCAGACATCGACTCGAACATGTGGTTCTCGTCCTTGAGGATCTGCTTGATGCGCTCCTTGTCCTCGACCGTCGATTTCTTGACGGAGGTGCCGACGATCTCGACGCCGATCTCCATCAGCGCATGGACGACCGACCAGGACTTCACGCCTCCGGTATTGAGCAGGACGCGCTTGCCTTCAAGCCTCGGCCGATACGCCTCAAGCTTCTTCCACGCAATCGCCTCCTCCTTCTCGATCAGTGTTTCCGTGCGCTGTATCAGCTCCGGATCGGCGCCCTTGTTCACAAGCAGCTTGGCGATCTGCCGGAGGGCTTCCGAGGTGTCGGTGATGCCGTAGAAAGAGCCCTCGAAGAACGGGATGTCCCAGCGCTCCTCCATCTTGCGGGCAAGATTTATGAGCGCGGTCGAGCACACCAGCATGGCCGCCCGAGCACGATGTGCGGAGGCCACGTCGAGGTAACGCGCGTCGCCCGGAATGCAGGCGCGCACCCGAATGCCGAGCCGGTCAAGGAGCGGCTTCACCAGCCAGAACTCGCCGGAAAGGTTGAATTCGCCGAGGATATTGATGTCGTGGGGGCCTATATCGTCGGGCTCGACCGTGCCGATGACATGATCGAGCAAGGCCTCGCCGGCAAGCTTGTTGCCAAGATTCTTGGAGCCGACGAAGCCCGGCGCGTTGACCGGCACCACCGGCAAGCCGAACTTTTCAGCCGCGCGCCTGCAGACTGCCTCGATGTCGTCACCGATCAGTGCCGTCACGCAAGTCGAATAGACGAAGACCGCCGGCGGAGCATGCCTTTCCTTGATCTCGCGGATCGCCTTGAAAAGCTTCCGCTCCCCCTGCCCCATCACCACGTCGAGCTCGGTGAGGTCTGTCGTGAAGCTGGTGCGCCATAGCGATGGCCCCGACGAAACAGCGCCGCGGTTGTCCCAGGAATTGCCCTCACAGGCGAGCGGTGCATGGATCAGGTGCGCGACGTCGGTGATCGGCTGCAGCACGATCTTGGCCCCGTCGAACGCGCAGCCGCCGGCTGCCGCCCCGGGTGTCAGCGGCTTCGAGCAGCCTTTCTGGCGCGCCTTTGCATCCTTGCTGCGGTTCTTCTCGCAGGCGGGCTCGTCGAAGACATCATTGATTTTGACAGTGAGCGGTGACATTGCGCCGGTTTTTCAACTCCATCTGGAAGACGGTCGGCCTTTGAGCAAAGGCCAACCGCCGCTTTAGCGGGTCAGGTCGAAAGAATAGTCCGTCACACCCGTCTCGCTCGTCTCGCGGTCGAGCCTGTCGAAGATCTTGTCGAGGATTGCCGTCAAAACGCGGAGACCCCCTTGGTAGCCCATGAGAGGGAAGCGATGATGGTGGTGCCGGTCGAAGATCGGGAACATCAGCCGGATCAGCGGCGTGCCGGTGTCGCGCTCCAGGTACTTGCCGTAGGAATTGCCGATCAGCAGGTCCACCGGCTCGGTGAAGAGCAGCGAGCGCATCGCCCAGAGGTCCTTGCCCGCCCAGACCTGCGCATCCTTGCCGAAGGGCGAGGATTGAAGCAGCTCCTTCATTTCGGCTTCCCAGGCTGCCGTGCCATTGGTGGCGAGGCAGTGGGTCGGCTCACCGCCCGTCTCCATGACGAACCGGGCGACGGCGTAGACGAAGTCAGGATCGCCGTAGATTGCGTATTTCTTGCCATGCAGCCAGGCCTGGCTGTCCGCCATGGCGTCGACTAGTCGGCCGCGCTCCATACCGATTGCCGCTGGGATATCCTTGCCGGAAATCTCCGAGACCTTCATCAGGAATTCGTCAGTCGCCTTCACCCCGAGAGGATAATGGAACGAGGCCGTCGCTTGCCCGACCTCTTTGCAGTATTCCAGCGTCTTGCGGGTATTGTAGTGCTGCAGCGACAGTGTCGCTTCGGCACTGAGTGCCGCCTTCACGTCCTTGATCATCGTGCCGCCGTCATACATGCGATACATGCCGTCCGACGGCGTGTCGAATTGGTCGGAGGCATCCTGGAGGAAGGTGTAGGACACCTCCATCAAGTCGAGCAGGCGCTTGAGCTCACGGTTGTTCCCGACGCAGAAGCCGTCGAATCCGGGAATGATGTTGATCGTTCCACCGGTTTCCTTGCGCTCCTGGCCCTTCCAGAAGTGCTCTAGAATGCCCTTGACCATGACGTCGTAGCCATCGACATGACTGCCTACGAAGGCGGGCGTGTGTGCGAAAGGAACATCGAAGTCGGGCGGGACCGAGCCTTCGTTCCTGGCATTTTCGATGAAGCCGTGCAGGTCGTCGCCGATGACCTCCGCCATACAGGTGGTTGAGACGGCAATCATCTTCGGATCATAGAGCGTATAGGTGTTGGCGAGCCCGTCGACCATGTTCTTCAGACCTCCGAACACCGCCGCGTCCTCCGTCATCGAGGACGAAACCGCCGATGAAGGCTCCTTGAAATGCCGCGACAGGTGCGAACGGTAGTAGGCAACGCAGCCCTGGCTGCCATGGACGAAGGACATGGTCCGCTCGAAGCCTGCGGCCGCGAACACAGCTCCGAGCGGCTGGCAGGCTTTGGCGGGGTTCACGACAAGCGCTTCGCGGGCGAGGTTCTTTTCGCGGTACTCCCAGCTCTTGGTGTATTCGCGCTGATCGGTAACGATCTGGTCCGGGTGCGGACATTCAAAATTCAGCCTTTTCTCGGCAAGCATCTTCCTGTATTCCGGCTCGCGGAAAAGCGGAGCGTGGTCGAGAACTTTTTCGGCCGACTGCGGCATGGTGGTTACCTCTTTTCATCTGGCGCACCAGACGGCGGCACAGGGGATGTCGAGATGTTTCGGATTTCCCCCGAATTGGGGTCGGGGACATGTAGGGCCCCCTGCTCCTCGGAGGCCCTGGCTTTCACTCGGCAGCCAGCGCCATTGGCGGCCCGGCCTTTTTCTTCCAGGGGGCGTCGTAGAGGTCCCAGACCGGGCTGTTGATCGCCAGATCCATGTCACGGGCGAAAATGGCGAAGCCGTCGTAACCGTGATACGGCCCGGAATAATCCCAGGAATGCATCTGACGGAACGGAATGCCCATCTTCTGCACCGGATACTTTTCCTTGATGCCGGAGCCAACCAGATCAGGGCGGATCCCCTCGATGAACTTTTCCAGCTCGTAACCGGTCACGTCGTCATAAATGAGCGTACCCTCTTTTACGTAGTGCCCGGTGCGCTGATAGTCGTCGTTGTGGGCGAACTCGTAGCCGGTACCGACGATCTCCATGCCGAGGTCCTCATAGGCTGTGATGACGTGGCGAGGACGCAAGCCGCCGACATAGAGCATCACGGTCTTGCCTTTGAGGCGCGGCCAATACTTGTCGATCACCGCGTCGACCAATGGGCGGTACTTGGCAATGACCGCTTCGGTCTTGTCCTCGATCGTCGGTCCGAAATGCTTGGCTATCTTGCGCAGGGACGCTTCGATCTGGGAGGGGCCGAAGAAATTATATTCCATCCAGGGAATGCCGTACTTTTCCTCCATGTGCCGGCAGATGTAGTTCATCGACCGGTAGCAGTGGATGAGGTTAAGCTTGGCCTTCGGCGCCCGCTCGACCTCAGCGAGGGTCGCGTCCCCCGACCAGTTGCCGACCACGCGCAGCCCCACTTCCTCAAGGAGAATGCGGCTCGCCCACGCGTCGCCGCCGATATTGTAGTCGCCAATGATGTTGACATCGAAAGGGCCGGCGTCGAAGTCCACTTCCGTTTTGTCGAGGACCCAGTCGCGTATCGCGTCATTGGCAATGTGGTGGCCAAGCGATTGCGAGACGCCGCGGAAGCCCTCGCAGCGCACTGGCACTATCGTTTTGTCGTGCTCATCGGCCTTTTTACGCGACACCGCCTCGATGTCGTCACCGATCAGGCCGATCGGGCATTCCGATTGAATGCTGATGCCATTGTTCAACGGGAACAGCTCTTCGATCTCGTCGATGATCGTTTCCAGCTTCTTGTCGCCCCCGAAAACGATGTCCTTCTCCTGGAAGTCGGAGGTGAACTGCAGCGTCACAAATGTATCGATGCCCGTCGTGCCTACATAGTAATTGCGCCGCTGCGACCAGGAATACTGGCCGCAACCGACCGGCCCGTGTGAGATATGGACCATATCCTTGACCGGACCCCACACGACACCCTTGGAGCCGGCATAGGCGCAGCCGCGGATCGTCATCACGCCGGGAATGGACTTGATGTTCGACTTGACGTCGCATTCGGAAAGGATCTCTCCTTCCTTGCCGGCCTCGTCTCCACTCTTTGCGACGCTCAGGTGCTTCTTGCGGCGCTTAGCCGCCTTGTCTGGATAACGCGACAGCACCTGCTCGATAAGTTTCTCGTGGAGAGCGCCGTCATTCTCATGGTCGAGGCTCATGGGCCCTGTTCCCTTTCAGGTTCGGTGACGCCTCGCCGACGAGGCGTTGTTCTTTAGGAAGAGCGCGCCGGGGTCGATGCCGGCGCGCTCCCGCCGGCGGCGGGGGAGGTTAATGGGCAGCCGCCAGCGTAGCTTCCTTGGCCTGAAGCTCCGCAAGCATCTGCTCGTCGGTCTTCATGATGCCGAAGTCGAGCAGCATGTCCTCGAGCTCCTCCATGGTGATCGGTGTCGGCACGGTGCCCTGGCCCGAATTGGCATGGATCTTCTCGGCGAGCGCGCGATATTCCCCGGCCTGCTTGGAATCCGGCGCATACTGGATCACCGTCATCTTCCTGAGCTCGGCGTGCTGGACGATGTTGTCACGTGGCACGAAGTGAATGAGCTTGGAATTGAGCTTGGCAGCCAGCGCCTCGGAGAGATCGAGCTCGCGGTCGGTCTGACGCTCATTGCAAATCAACCCGCCGAGCCGCACGCCGCCAGAATGCGCATATTTCAGGATACCCTTGGCGATGTTGTTGGCGGCATAGAGCGCCATCATTTCGCCGGACATGACAATGTAGATCTCTTGCGCCTTGTTCTCGCGGATCGGCATGGCGAAGCCGCCGCATACCACGTCGCCGAGCACGTCGTAGGAGACGTAGTCGACGTCGTCATAGGCGCCGTTCTCCTCAAGGAAGTTGATTGAGGTGATGACCCCGCGGCCGGCGCACCCGACGCCCGGCTCCGGGCCACCGGACTCCACGCATTTGATGCCTTTGTAGCCTACCTTGAGCACGTCCTCGAGTTCGAGGTCTTCCACCGAACCTTCTTCTGCCGCTAGATGAAGAACCGTGTCCTGCGCTTTCGAGTTCAGGATAAGGCGGGTGGAGTCGGCTTTGGGGTCGCAGCCGACGATCAGGATCTTCTGCCCGAGATCGACCAGGGCCGCGAGCGTATTCTGGGAGGTGGTGGACTTGCCGATGCCCCCCTTGCCGTAGAATGCGATTTGACGCAAATCTGACATGTTGCCTTCCTTCCTTCGTTCCATCCATCGCGCAATGGCGGTTGGCAGCCCGGGCCGCCTCGCAATGAAGGGTTCAAAACTCGTGCCAATTTGGCTGATCGAGCCTACGGAAAACTCTTTTGTTTGTTTTCAGCTATTTAGCCCCGACACGACGAACCATACCGCGCAACAAGCGTGTGTTGCGGATCCGACAAAGCATACAGCGCTGTCGTCGCCAGATTTGGGGCAGCCCCATGCTGAGCTTGCCTTCGCGGGAAGTCTGATCGGGGATCGCTTTAAGCCTTATTCAGCGAGTTTACGTCCTCACCGCCCCGGCTTGAATTGAGAACGCGGCATGGGTACGCGTCACCAACATGCCTATGCGTCGGCGTCATCGACCGCACAAACGGAGGATTGATCGGCTTCGCCTCCGAACGGCCGACGGGGCTGACTGACCCTCGAAGAGGAGATCGCGCGAGCTGCTTCCCTTCCCAGCCGCCGGTCGGTGTCATCCACAGGGACTCCACTGAGACCCGCTGTATCGGACGCGGAAATTCGACGGCCCACGAAGACTGGCATTCCAGTTTCTTATTGTGTCGCCACTTTACCGTGTGCTAGCTCTCAATCAAAGCTACAGGGAGTGACAGGGCCGCATATGTACAAACCGGGTGGAACTATTAAAGCGTTGCTCGAGAAGATTGCCACCCAGGACTATATCCTGCCTGCAATCCAGCGCGAGTTCGTTTGGTGGCCAGAGCAGATCTGCGAGCTATTCGACAGCCTTATGCAAGGATACCCCTTCGGGACCTTCCTCTTCTGGAAAATCACGCAGGAGCGCCGAAATGAATATAAATTCTACGACTTCGTGCGCGATTATCACGAACGCGACCGCTACCATTGCGAACTGTTGAAGAATCCGCCGAACCGAGAACTCACCGCCGTCCTCGATGGCCAGCAGCGCATGACCGCACTGAACATCGGGTTGCGAGGCTCTTACGCGTGGAAAATGCCGGGCAAGCGTTGGGCGACGGATGCTGCTTTCCCCATACGCCGTCTTTATCTGAACCTCCTCAGCGAACCGAACCTCGAGAGCGGCTGCAAATTTCACTTCGAGTTTCTGACGGATTATCAGGCGGCGACACCGGAGAAAGGCGAAGTCTGGTTCCGATGTGGGCGGGTGCTCACCGAGGACTACGACGCTCTCGTCGATAGCATCGACGACCTGGACCTGGACAAAGAGGGCGTTAAGACAGCCCGCGCGACCCTGCGATTGTTCCACAGGACGATCCACGACAAGGATGTGATCACGTACTACGAGGAGGAAAACCAGAGCCTCGAACACGTCCTCAATATCTTCATCCGCATGAACAGCGGGGGCACCCCCCTCTCCTATTCTGACCTGCTTCTGTCGATTGCGGTGGCGCAATGGGAGGAAGTCGACGCGCGTGAGGCTATCCACACCCTTGTGGATGACATGAACAACGAAGGTGACGGATTTAAGTTTACCAAAGATTTGGTCCTGAAGGCTGGCTTGATGCTTTCCGACATCGGAAGCGTCGGGTTCAAGGTCGAGAATTTCAACAAGGCCAACATGGCGGTGCTGGAAACGAACTGGCCGAAGATCCGCGACGCAATGATGCTGGCAGTCCAGCTGCTTGCAAGCTTCGGCTTCAACAATCAAAATCTTCGGGCCGAAAGCTCGATCCTGCCGATCGCCTATTATCTCTATGCCCGCAAGCTCGACGGCTCCTATCTCAATCGCGCGGAATTCGCCGGCGACCGCGAGAATATCCGTAGCTGGCTCATTCGCAGCCTGCTCAAGGCATCAGGTATCTGGGGAAGCGGGCTCGACACACTTCTCACGGCGCTCCGAGAGAAAATCAGTGCTCATGCGCAGCAAGGATTTCCGGTTGCGCAGCTTGAGGCTGTCATGGCGCTGCGCGGAAAGTCGCTAGCTTTTACAGATGTCGAGATCGACGAGCTTTCGGAATTGCCCTATGGCGACGGCCGGACGTTCGCCCTGCTCTCCCTGATATTTCCCGGCTTCGATCTCTCTCGCCACTTCCATGTCGACCATATCTATCCCCAGGGCCGCTTCACTGATGCCCAACTCCGCAAGGCAGGTGTGAACGAGCAATTGCGGGAGTCTTTTGGCGACAAGCACAACCGGCTGCCAAATCTCCAGCTACTGGAGGGCACCATAAACAATCAAAAACGCCAGAAGATGCCCCACGAGTGGTACGCGCTCCAAAAACCGGACGCGCGTGCGCGCAAGGAGTACCTGGCCGGCTTGGAAATTGCCGAGCTAGTGGAGGACATCAAGCAGTTCCCGACATTCTATGAGTGCCGGAAACAAGCGCTACGCGTCCGGATCGTCAATGCACTGGTGTCGCCACAAAGCCAGGCCCTAGCCTCGTAGGATTCTAGCACCTGTACTTCGAGATCAAGTACGGATGTTAAGGCCAGCAAGCGCCAGGTACGAAGAATACCTCTGCGCAGTCTTGAACGTTCAACACGGATGAGCTCTCATGCGATTCCCCTGCAACCGCCAGGAAAACTCCGTGGCCGCGGAGATCGACGGCCCTTTCATCAGTTAAAATGTTTGGCAGTAAACAAAGGAAGGTGCAGCGCAATAAGGCCGTGTTTTTTGGCCTCGGCGGAGATGGTAAGGTGAGTCATGACGAAAGCTACGGAAACAACCCGCTCAGCGGTGACAGGCAAGTTTGTGACGCAGCCCATCGGCGGCAAGAAGGCTGCCAAATTCGCCCAGGTCGAAGGGTTGGAGATGAATGCCGCTTCAAAGGCGCTTTCGAAGACGCTGACCGCAAGTGGGCTCAAGGGTGAGGCTTACCGTAGCGAGATCGTCAAAGCCTTCAAAAAAGGCTGACAGGTGGTCCGCTACAATGCCGTCGAAGATCCGCTATGCTATCCCGGCAGCCATGTGCTGCGCAACAAGGCGGATATCAAGGACCGGACCAGCTTGATGAATTCGAGCAATTGATGTTCGACTCAGGTGCGGAGGAAGCGCTTCCGGACGGCGATTTGGATTTCACCCACTATCGCGCGCTGCACCGACACTTCTTTCAGGACGTTTATGAATGGGCGGGGGAAACGCGGACGATCCGCACCGGCAAGGGTGAAAACTGGTTTTGCTATCCTGAAAACGAAGCCAATCGGCTGTTCAACGACCTGGCCGCTCGCGACCATCTTGCCAATACGGAGAGCAAGGATGCCTTCGCCGGAGACGCAGGGTGGCTTCTGGCGGAGATCAACGCGATTCATCGGTTCCGGGAAGGCAACGGCCGCGCGGTAGATGGTGGCGAAGAACCTGTTCGCATCCACCCGTCGGAAAACGCCTTCGAAACCAGGGTTTCGCTTACCAAGCTCCTTGACGGCCTGACACCGGTCTATATCCAGATCCCGTTCGACATGACGAAAACGTTTTCGGGATGGTTGCGTGAGGTGCTGAAGGCCGGCTTCGATCCCATGCTCGCCAAGTCCGAATTCCAGAAAATCCGGTGCTCTTCATGCTCGACGAATTCCTAAACATCCGTTTGCGGAATACCGCGACCCGATCAACACGCAGCCAGGCGCGAGGTGCGCCGGTGTTTCTTGCTCCAGAATCTCTGGCGATCCAAATACACTATCGGTACCAGCCGGCAGCCGTTCCTGAATTCCGCCATGAAGAGGTTTTTTGGGGGGACCACAGACGGAGAGGCCTCACAGGGCAAGCAGATAGGCAACCAGCGCATCCTTCTCTTGCTGCGCAAGCTTTGTTCCCAGAACCAGATTGAAGAACTCGACCGTATCGGCGAGTGTCAGCAGCCGCCCATCGTGCAAATAGGGCGGAGAGTCCTTGATGCCGCGCAGAGTGAAGGTCTTGATCGGACCATCTGGTGACATCACGAGATCATTGACCTTTTCGCCCATCTTATAAAAGCGCTCAAGCTTCAGGTCGTGCATGTTGTTGTCCATGAAGGCGGTCCCCGGGAAATGGCAAAGGGCGCAGCGACCCTTACCCATAAATACCCGTTCGCCCTCCAATTCCTGCTCACTCGCAAGGCTTGGATCGAGGCGTCCTAACGCGTCCAGCTTGGGCGCTGGCGGGAAGTCGATCATATTCTGCATCTGCGCCATCAGCGAGGCCTGACTCGCGCGGTCGAGCAGGTTCACGCCCTTTCGCGCCGCGCTCACATGATCGCCGTTGAAATAGGCAGTGCGCTGCTCGAACTCAGTAAAGTCTTCAATCGACCGAAGAGACCGTTTTGAGCCATGAATCTGCTGATTGAACAGTCCACGCAAGCTGGTAGTGTCGAGACGAAACCGCTGCGCCTGTGGCCGGACGTCAGGGGTCAGGTGGAAGGCGGCATTCGTATGGAAGTTGGAATGGCAGTCCAGGCAGGCGACACCCAGGCTCTCTTCGGCAACCTTGCGATCCTCGGTCTCGTTAAACTCTTCTTGCGGAAACGGCGTTAGCAGCAGCCGAAGCCCTTCCATCTGCACTGGCGTGATGATGCCGCTCATGATGTCATGGAAGTTCCTGGTCGTCAGAAGCTCGCCACGCGACACGTCACCAAGTTCCGGATGCGTGGTCAGGAAGATTGGCGGCGGGAACTCCGGCGTCAGGTGATCGGGGAGGTCGAAGTCGACATCGAAACGCCTGAGATCCCTGCCTTCCTGGCGGCCGATTTCATTGACCTGCACCTCGGGAAAGACTTGGCCGCCCGTCGCCTGCTTTACATGTGGCAGCGGCAGAAAGCCGCGCGGCAATAGACCCTGGTCTCTGATCTCGTCTGGGCTCTTGGTGGCCAATGTGTCCCAGCTTACGCCCTTCGGGAGTTTGACGCGGACGCCGGCCTGAACCGCCTTCCGGCGACCTGACATCATCACGCCTTTCACGGGACGGTCAGAAAGATCGTATCGCTCCTCAAGCAAGCTCCTCTGACGTTTCATGACGCTCGGCTTCGTACGTTCGTCGAGTTCCTTCGCCTCGGAAAACGGGATCGTCGGATAGGTCCTGTAGATCAGATCAGCAGGCAGCGGATAAGTCGCGGTCGCAAGAGCATGCGCGGAAACTGAGAGTGCGATAGTTATAGCGATCAGAATAAAAGATATGATCTCACGCAGCCCTGACATGTTGCTTCCGCCTTCTCCACCACAATGCAGGACGGCAGCTTCGTCCGACCGTGATAAGTCACCTTCAAAATATGTGCCAACAGAATGGGACATTGTTTCGCGATGTGCGCGGCTGCTTCAACGAGAGCGCGCCCAGACAGTGGGCGAACATCGGCGTGTCAGGTACCTGACACGCTCATTCGGCGGCTGCAGTCTGCATTGCTCTTCCAGTCAGTGACGAAGCGAATTACATCCTCCTGGCGGCCTGGGGGGATATTCGTCCCGCGCGCCACTCCCCCGCGGAAAAGCCATCCCAATGACCTGATAGAGCTCTCACAGCAGCGAGCTCGGGCAGCGCGTCGGTTAGCGGTCTTTCACAACACGGCCGCCTTTGATGATCGTGCGAATGCGCTTGGGGTCGGCAAGGATCGACAGGTCCTTCAGCGGATCGCCGTCGATAACGATCACGTCTGCGAAAGCCCCTGGTGCGATGATCCCAACCCTTTCCTCCAGCTGGAGGACCCGAGCCGCATCCATGGTGGCCGAGCGGATCACTTCGTGTGCCGGTAGAACTCGGCCGCGTAGCTCGAATTCTTGCGCTTGATACTCGTGCATCCCGCCGAGTAGGTCCGAGCCGTAGCCCATTGTTACTCTGGCCTCGCGCAAGGTCTCCAATGCCGTCAGACCCGCGGTGAGGACGAAATCGATCTTTTCGAGCGATGCCGCCGGCATCCCATGTTCGGCGCCTTCGCGTGCCAAAGCGGCATATGTGATGTTCGTAGGAACCACTACGGCGCCGGACTTCCGTACCTGCTTGGCAGTTGCCGGGGTAATATGATTTCCGTGCTCAATCGACCGCACCCCGGCCTCAAGCGCCCTGGCAATGGCTTCATCCGTATAGAGGTGAGCGGCAACATAAGTGTGCTGGTGCGCCGCTTCCTCGACCACCGCCTGCAGTTCTGGAAGGCTGAACGCGACCGCATCTATCGGGTCGGTTGGCGAACAAACACCTCCGCTGCCCATGACCTTGACGAAGCGCGCTCCCGCCTTCAGCTCCTCCCTGGCCGCCCGTCGCACTTCCGGTTCGCCGTCGCAAATGCGGCCAAGCGCACCGAGCTGGTCGAGGTAATAATCCGCGGGGCGCCGATTGTGCCTATCGCGAAAATCGGTGTGGCCGCCTGTCTGAGACAATGCCTTGCCGCAAATCACAAGATGCGGTCCCTCGATAAGCCCGTGCTCGACGGCGTCCACCAGGCCCTGATCGGCGCCGCCCATGTCGCGGACCGTCGTGAAGCCACGGCTCAGCATTCCGCGCATGGTATTTGCGGCATGGAGCGCGACGAGCGTGTTGGGCAGCTCTGCGTTCGCGGCGAGGTCTCCTTTCACGGCAACCACATGCACGTGACAATCAATCAGCCCTGGCATGACGAAGCGCCCCGCCGCGTCAAAAATGCGGGCGTCGGCCGGGACCTTCAAGCGCTCTCCGACTTCGGCAACGAATCCATCCGCCAGCAGAACATCAACCCGATCCGCGGCACGGTCGGCGGTGCCATCCACGATGGCAGCATTGCGAATAACGATTGTTTTCATCCATGCGCCCCACGGTTTTCGCGAAGAATCGGCCACTGACCGAACGCCATCACTTCCAGATATGCATGCGGGGCTCCGCCCTGCCTCGATGGTCGGCCAAACACCGATCAAAAAGGGCCAATCCTCGGGTTGTCGGGATCGCCGTATTCGTCAATCCAGCTCGCGCCTCCGAGTAGCTTCCTGTAGCGGAGCACATCGATATGCGGAAAGAACTGCGATCCGCCGAGAGGTGCAGTGTTCTCGCCAATTGCTCCGCGACCCAGACGAGGGCTTCTTCGCCATCGATGTCTTCAAGCCAGAGATGAGGATTATTATCGGGGCATTCAGCCTCGGGCGAGAATCGACACCACTCATCTAAAGACACCATAGTTGTAAAGCACTCCTAGGGGCCGGAATTCCCAATCGGGGATGTCGCATTCTTCCTCGCTTCCTGATAGTCAAAAGCTGTGCCAACTGCACATGACCTTGTTCCCGGATGGGTTCACCAGCTAAAGTGGGAGCAATCAACAGCTGGCCGGACACTCCCGTGTCGCAGACTCGACATCCCGACAGCCGGCGCTAAGCCAGAGGTGGGACGCTCAGGAGTGACATCATAATCGCTGGAGCCCGAGCGCTGGTTGGCAAGCTGCCTGCCCATATACCGGCGACTGCACCTTCGGATTATTCTGCCCCCCGAACGCCGCATCATTCGAGCTTCGCGGGGCCGATCTAGACAGCTACCCCTAACTTGATCCTTGATCTAGGCGACCGGCCCAAGTGCGTGGAGAGCGGGATCGCCGCCGGCAGCGTTGACGCGCTTCGCCGCCAAGGGGTGACATGCCGCCTTTTTTGCTTGGCCCGTGTGAAGGCCGCGGATCAGAGCTGGGCCGCACAATATTCGTGCTGGTCCGGATTGATGAGGAGCCCGAACGCGGCAAGCGGAGAAGCCAGCCGGGACGCCTCCTCTACCAGCATCTCGCGCAGCCAAAGACTGGCCGGATCACTATCGTGAAGCGCAGGCCATTGGACGGCCTCGGTGAACGGAAGGTGTTGTGGCAGTGGAAGCTCGACGATTTGAAGGGGCAGGATTTGCGCGAAATGCTGCGCCAGGCGTAAGGGCATGGTTCCTATACGATCGGTTTCCGACAGCATGGGCGGAATCATGCTGTAGCCGTGTACGACGACGTCGATCCGTCTCTTTTGACCATACTCCAGCAAGTACCGTTCCTCCAGGCCTAGCCTCAGGGAGTCCCCGAACCCAACGACAACGTGCCCCATCGACATGTATCTCTCGAATGTGAGCGGCTCTGACAGCTGCTTGTTCGAACGACAGCCGACACACACGTGTACATCGTCGAACAATTTCGCTCGAGGATGAGCGTTTGACATGAATATCTCCGGCAGAATCAGAAGATCGACGTCGCCGCGCCGCAGAAGCTCCTCATTGTCGTCCACGGGAGGCCGACAATCGAAGCTGACGGAGGGAGCTTCACGCGTCGCACGCTCCACAACCCTTTCGAAAAACACGAGCGTCACGTAGTCGGAAACGATGATCCTGAAGTGACGATCCGATCGGGCCGGATTAAAGGGCTCCCAGGCAATGATGGAGAGCTGAATGTGCTGCAGAGTCTCCCTGACCGCGGCGGCCAGTCCTTCCGCACGTGGCGTAGGGACAAATTCGCGGCCACTCATCGTAAAGAGCTCATCGTTGAAATAGGTGCGTAACCGCGCAACCGCTGCGCTCATCGCCGGCTGACTGAGATTGATGCTGCGTGCCGCCGCCGTGACGTTACGCTCGGTCATCAAGGCGTCGAGCGCGACGAGGAGATTTAGATCAAGACCTTTGAAACGCATGTCTCTTTATCCATAGCGTGGATGTATACCGCGTTCCTTATTAGTAATGTAAATTGGCGTTTCACAGCACAGAGACCCGGTACGGAAACTTTCATTCGCGAATAGGACATTGAACGAGAATTTGAACATTGCGATGCCGGATTACGGACGCGTGTTCGGGCAAGCGGGCGATCCAACCCTCGGGTCGCGCCGATTTTCAGCGATAAACGGTCGGCCTTCCGTCACCCCATCTCGAATGTTCCGCCTTCGGTTGCGAGCCTTTGGGGGGTCGGGGCCACCGATCACGAGTGGTCAAACAGTGCGGAGCGAGTTCCTCCTGCGTTGCTTGCGAGGTTCATCTTTGAAGCGGACTGCGAAGTGCCGACTACATGATGCGGTTGGACGTGACGGATGCTGGTGAGGAGAATGTCAGCGACACCGACGGCGATCATCCGACGGCGCAGAGACTTATCTGCGGCGTGTTGTCCGTCTTCCGATTTCGCTGAGTCCGATTATTCTATTTGCGCGTGAGGGCCTTCATCATTCGCCCTGTCCGGGGGACCTACGAGAATGCAACCCGCTAACGCGTCTCCGTGTTTCGGACGGATTTTCTCCATAGTGTGCCCTATAAATTGCGGAGAACCTCCCGAACTGGAAGAATCCCCATTTCAGGCAGATTTCCCGCAAAAGCATATGGTTCTCTGGATCGAGGAGGTCCTCTCGCGCTGCCCGTAACCGAAGCATCTGTAGATAGGCTGCAGGCGTTGTGTCCTTGAAAGCACGAAATCCCGCTTCGAGTGCTCTGGTGGAAACACCCGCTGCATGTGCCACCATTGGCATTGTAATCGGCTTGTTGATATTGGCGCACATAAACTCGATCCCGCGGCGCACATGTCCGGGAGCAATCATGGAAGGCTTCTTATTCAGTAGATGCGACAACCGATGAGGCACCATCCTTATTACCACGTCGGCGAGTGCCTCCGTAATATGGGCCATCGCTACGGGGGACCGAATGAGGGGGCCATTATCGCGGATCCCGTTGATTATCGCTTCAGTGACATTGCCGATAGTCCTACCGACCGGCATTGACAGGTCCACTTCGGGCAACAGGTCGAGCGAGCCATTGAACGGCACGTCGAAAGTTTCGCCAATGGTCCGTTGAATCAACGACCAATTAAGCACCAACTCGTCTATCAGATTGGACTGCCCGTGCATTGAGATGCCGTCAGGCTCGAAATTCCTGTAAAGAAGCAATTTCCCGGGTTCGGCCCCGGCCATGCGCGAACCGTACGTGACCCCCATGCCACCTCTGCGCGGCACTACGATCGATAGGTGCTCTGTTGCACCGGCACACCACTCAGCGCGGAACTGAAACCCTGTCTGATGATGACCCGTAATCAATACTGCGCTCTCAGAGGCTGAAAGATCGATCCCCCAATGGAACTCTTGAACACGGCCGACAAGCTCGGCGTTGAATGTGCCGAAAACCCCTCCCAGCGTTTCGATCATGCTATCGAACGTGGAACCACGATATCGAAAAACGGCATTACCGGCGCTATTTTCCATCATGCATTCTCCAGGCTCACTATTGCTGCTTTTATCGTTCCTGCTGGTTTCAATTTCAAAGGACCTGACGAGAGGTCTGCATGCATTCCAATCGCGCCGCGATAGTGCCAGATGTCCGCGCAGAGCCTTGTCGCCGCTGAGGACTTGCTTGACAGGAGTTCCTTGCAGCCGACAAAATCGTCTCCTAATTGCGTTGAAGCGCGGCTCGGACTGACCATAATTTCCGCCGAATTCGCACCGAGCGATTTATAGCAACTGCTCATCTTGGGAATAGGCCCGTAGCCGGGCGGCGGCCGCACTCATGGCCGGCTGGCTGAGATTGCGTGCCGCGGCCCGTGACGTTACCCCGGTCATCAAGGCGTCGAGCGCGACGACGAGATTTAGATCACGGCCCTTAAACCGCATGTCCGTTAGCACGGGGCGGATCTATGCCAGCCAAGCGCTTGATCGACGGCTCCATTGGAAGAAGGTCATTGCCAGAACTCAAACGGACGGCCGGCAGATCCGCCGACCGGGGCATGCGCCGTCGGTCCCGCTGGCCACCGACTTTGGGCCGCGGGCGAGACCGCATGAGCTCGCCAATGAGCGTCGGCTCTTCGGACAAGCAGTCGAGGTGGCTCATAGCTCTGGCCCGTTCCGGTCGATCATCTTGGCCGCGGGCCAGTCGGAGAGCGGCCGACTGACAGGCAGGACGATGACAAGAGGATCCTCGACGCGCGTGGGCGGCAGGTCCATACGCGCGTGTGGCAGCGTGGATCGTACGCTAATCCCAGACATAACAGTCACCAGGCCGTGTCGGCCGAACCGCTCAATGTGTTTCCGCAGCTGGTTGCGGACGGTACCGAAAGCGAATGGAACTTGAAGCTCTTGCAGTGTTGGAAGCATGACATGGATCGAATGGGCGATTCCGAGTCCCTCGAGATCCGGACGTACTCCATACAAGCCGAGTTCAGCCACCAGCAGGTCAACTCCGTCAACCTTGATGAAACGGCGCAGCAAGCCCATGTGGGCCGCTACACCGCTGGAATCGTAGGCGATGGCACGAAGCTCAGGTCTTGCCCCGGCCCAGCTTTGACTGCCTTCGAACGGCTTCGCGTTAAACGCCCCCGTCGGTCCATAGGTCCTTCGAAAGAAGTCCGTGAGTTCGACATGGTCGGAGAGTTGCAACTCGTTTTCCCAACACAATTTCCACCGCACGTTAGAGCGCATGCAAAGACCTTTTTGCTGTTGAATGGAGTTCGGAGGTGTCGACCTTACGACCAAGTTTATTGCTCACTTCGTCAAGGCGCAGTCGGATCACCGTGCAGTGCAACCGGTTTGGCAGGCCCTCGTGGTCGCCCAGGATATGGGGGCTCAGAGCCTGCAATAGGCGGCAGGAATAGCTGGTGACCGATCCCACACCGTCGGAACAGGCGATGTTCATGGCGCGATGGATAACGCTCGGCATGGAAGCGGCCGGCGCGTTGCCAGCTATAGCAATCGCCGAAGATGGAGCCAGAGCCGGCGCGGGAGAGTTCATTGCACAGGAGGTCAAACGCCGCATCCCAATTCAGCGGAACACATTCATCAAGTCCGTGCCGTTCGTCCCGGCCCGAGCCCTTCTCCAGCCACCCCTTGGGCACCATGGTGTGCACGACGCGCGCGCTTTGATGCAGCGCAGCGGAAAAGTTGCGGATGACATCCATCGGATCCGGGTCGCCGGCATGACGCAGCTGTCTATCGTCCCTTCGTGCTGAAAAAGCGCCCCAACGGGAGGTGTAGGGACGTCTGGGCTTGTTCGTTTCCGAGAGGCTGCGAAGTCCAGCATGAAAGGATCCTGTTCCGACGCTTAGGCCCGCCTGTGGCCTCGTGTTGCGACGACGGCAAGCGCATTAAGCTCGCCACGCCCATTTAGCGCATTCTAAATTGGAGGTATTTCGATGAACTGACAATCTATATAGAATATCTGCCAGTCCGCTGTACAGGCACTGCCAGGCCCCGTGACGAGCAAATAGTGGGTGTCCGGCGCCCCGCCGGCACGTCAAGCGGAGGAGGCAGACAGCGTAATCCAGGCCAGGTGGCCCATTGACCGCTGGTCAACCTTAACAACCCTCGTGAGGTGGGAAGTCACCAGCACGCTTGTTTACACTGAAGGAGGTGGTGCGGTCCTGCGTTCCCAACGCGACATGGCCGCGTCCCCACATGAGACGTTGAAAGCTCCTTGAACCCGCGATTGGACCCCCGGCGCATGCCTTCAAAGCGAATGATAGCCTGGATCTAAATGCGGGCGGTTACGCCGAACAAATGCGTCAGTGCCCTCAACGTACCGCATCCGAGAATAACTCGCTTGCATTACCATGCCTCTTGGCTCCCACGACGGGCGACGTCGGTGCGAAGGCAGCACCGCGAGCTCCGCCGAGCCGAGATCAAGACCTGCAAAAGACAGGGCGCCCCCATATATCGAGAATGTGGATCGGTGCCATCCAAACAATCAATTTATCAAACCTGATCAAGTGCTATTAGAACAAGATGAAGTAAAGAACAAAGGAAGGAAGTTTTGCATGCTCCCATAGGTACGATGCCGTCCGTCTCCATAATGGCTATTGGTCCAGGATCATTATCTCAGTCACTTAAAAGTCGGCGGAGGGAGGTCCATGCGACCCCCGTCGTGATCAACCGCAGCGCGACGCACAAGCGGCGGGGACCGCGACCGTTGGGCGTCAGGCAGCTGAGCGGATAGCTTCCTAAAATCGTACCGCCGCTCTTCTAGAGCCTCGCCTAACAACTACAGTTCGGCTCGAGGCCCTGTCAGGATAACTACATGCCGCAAGAAATCTCGCTCTCCGATGTCAAGGACCTGATCGGCAAGGAGATCGGCGTCTCCGACTGGATCACCGTGACACAAGAGACCATCGACAACTTCGCGGAGGCGACGGGAGACTCCAGTTCATTCACACCGACCCGGTACGCGCAGCAACGGAGACATCATTCCGCGGCACGAGCGCGAATGGTTCCTGTCTCTCTCGCTGCTCTCGGCGATGAATTACAATTGCCTGCCGAAGATCCGCGAGCTGACGATGGGCATCAATTATGGGTTCGACAAAGTTCGCTTCATGGCGCCGGTCAAGTGCGGCGCACGCGTGCGCGGCCGCTTCACCATGGCCGACGCCCGCTTCTGCGCCGCCAGCATGCTGATGATTATCTATGACGTGACAGTGGAGATCGAGGGCGAAAGAAAGCCCGCGCTCAATGCAACGTGGCAGACAATGATTCAATTCGACGCAAAGCTCATGTCTGAGCAGGCCCGGCGAGCGACTTTCGCCGGCATGCGCAGGCGCACTATTCCCGCCGCCGCACAATAGAGGTTCGGCTTGCCCTGACCTGGCAGTGTTTCAGGGGAAGGGAGCGATCCACATCCGCCTCACTCGCGAGCGTAGACTAGCCTGGCCCGGGAGCTTTCGGGATGGCAGCTCCTATAACGGTGTTGAGAGCTAGCTTCGCGCGTTTGGCAATGCCGGCGTCAAAAAGTTCCTAGCTTCTCAAAATGGTCATCACCACGGTAGTCGGATCATGCGGTGCCTGCCTTTCAATTGTCATACTTAAGGTAATCATGTTGCACTGCACCATAATCTGTTTGTCGTGCACTATGGTTGCCGTTTCCCTATGGCGCATGATCGAAGGAGTTAACCATGCCAAATTCAGCAAACAATGCAGGTGCGCCTGTGACGAAGCAGGGCTACGTTGATATTGGTGATGCTGTTCGGCGATCTCGCGAAGCGGTTGGATACAGCATCGAGGATCTTGCATTGACCTGCGGACTGACTGGCGCGGAAATCACTAGGATTGAACTCGGTGATGATGTCGACCCAGACAAGCTCAGGCGCATCGCGGCGGCACTTCGAGTGCCAACCTCCACTTTCCTGTTGGACTAACGGAACGGGGGGTGACGCTGCCAGCAATACCCGACGCCTCTTGTTGCAAAGACCACTTACACCGCCACAGCTTTGTTGAATCTCGCCATGATCGGCGACTACCAGTGACCTTATAGCCATTGTCCACGGATGTATTGCCTTTGGCGGCAGCAGGGCCGGGTTCAGCCCGGCCTTTTTTGTACGCTACGTGACTGAACGGGTCCCCTGTGTTGCGCTCCTGCCAATAGGGCGTACATTGCTCTTATCAGCGGCTGGTTACACGGGCGCCGCTGGCTGGAAGTTCTGCGCTTTCGCCCCGACTAAGCGAGTTGCGCAATGTATTCTGGCAACGATTCCTATAACGCTCCCCTCTCGCCTGACGACCTCGACTTGCTCCAAAGCATCCTCGATGAGGAAATCGGGGTCCGACGCATTCCAATTACAAGCGACCGAGCCGATGAGCTTGCCGGAAAGCTCATCGGGCTGTTTCAATCGGGAGTGAGACAGCCTGATGTCCTTCGTTTAATGATCAGGACCGGGTGAAAGCCTCGCCGCCGTGGATGGCCGTCTTGACGGCGAGTTGCGGCGACTTCGCCAGCGATCGAAGAAAGCACGCTCGTGCAATCGTGGCGGGTGATGACGCGCGCGCGTCGATTTCGGCAACCACCGGCATCCCGCCCATTTCACGCGTAAGTTTCAGGCCTGACCTTGTCGGTTTGACGGGGAGCGAGGCAAGACAGGGATGACCCATGCCGGCAAGCGTCCGTCGGCAATAGCTGCACAAACGGTTAGGGCATCCTTTGTCGTCAGCGGCATCAAGCCCGTTGCCGTCCGAGTGTGGAAGTCCGCCCGGATCGTCCATTCTGATCTCCCGCCCCATGCCGAAGCCGCTTCTATAGAGATCTCGGCTTACGGAGGTCGACTTTAAGACCGTGCGGTTTCGTCGCGCCTAAACTTCGTCCAGATCGGTCCGGCATCAGACGTGCCGATCTCCATGTCAAACACTTCCAACAACGGTGTAAGAAGACCCACGCAAGCCGTTGGCACCACCTATGCAACTGCAGTATTTCAAAGAGATAGGAGATCGGCATTCTTCGGCCAGCAAGGACCAAGGTTCATGACAGGGAGGCTGGCGTCATCGCGGGACAGAAACCCTCAGAAGCATGCTGCCGGAGACAAGAGCGATGCCGAGAACCTGCCGGGGGCCAAGTTCATCTCCAAAAAAAGCTGAAGCGAAAACGCTTCCTGCTACTGGCACGAGCAGCGTCAAGTACGCGGCCCTGCCGACGCCGATGCCGGCAATTGCGTAGTACCAAAGCCAAAACGCGACAGCACCGTTCAGCACACCCGAATAGAGAATAGCTAGCAAATCGTTCCAGCTTGGAAGTGGAATTGATCCTTTTGGCACCACCGTGAAAATGAAGAAGAAAGGGAGGTTCAGGACGAAAGCCAATATGCATTGCAACGCCACCCTACTGATGCCGGAAATTGAGTGGGATGGCCTTCCTGCCAGGATTGTTGCAAAAGCCCAGGCACTCGCGTTGATCAGAACCAGCATCGCACCCGCCCCGAAGCTGCTGCCACCGATGTACAACAATACGCCGACGACCGCTACGATGGGTGCAAGCATTGCGAACGGATGGAGGCGCTTTCCCGACACAATCTCGATCAGGCTCGTAATGGCGGGCATCGTGTACATTAACGTCAGAACCGCCGGCGCTGGAAAGAATGCAAGAGCTATCACGTTGACCGTCGACACGACGAACCCGTTGATGACTGCAACGATGAGCGTGTTGTGTCGTTCTTCGATTGACGCTGTTCGAAGCTCCCGCATGCTCTTAGGAAGGAATACAGCTATTGGAAGAAGGCCCGCCAGTAGACTGTAAAAGCGAAAGGGCCAAACACCCAAGTCTTTGATTGCCTCGCGAGAAAGGGAGAACGCTGTGCTCCAAATCAACACCACGGCTCCCCCGGCCAGCAGGGCCAGCAAGGACCTCATATCAAAGGTCGCCCTATTATTCCGCGTCATATCTGACGACTACTGCTATTCGTTTTGCCCTCGGCCGAGCAGTGACCATCGAGACGAAATGCGGAATCAAGCGGGCGCTGGTATCAAAGATCAGCGCCTGAAACTCGGTCGGGACCAAACATGCTCTAATCGCTTTGCGATCGTCGGTCTGCACCATCGTGAGACCGCCATGGTTCGGTTCCCACCCCTTCGACAGGTTAAGAACGAGACCGAAACTCTGGCCCGGGTCTGTATGCGTAAATAGAAACTCCCCTTCGTCAAACCTATTGAAGTAGAATTGCCGGATGGCCGTGGCTTGTCTTCCTGTGACCTGCTTCAAGAGCTCAAACATGGGTTCCGACGACAAAAGTGTCTTCACACCCCAAAATATGGGGTTTCGGTTATTGGTTGGGGTGTCTTCCAAACGCTTGAACGAATAGGAGAATTCGCCAGCTGTATAATCGGCGATTGCCAGTTCGTGAGCAGCGGCTGCCCGGCTGTCCTGATAGTAATCCGCCACACCATCTCGATTTTTGATGATTGCTGACCAGAAGCGATCCTCGATCCTCTCGACGCCCTCGGCGATCCGCGGCAAGCCGGGCAGGAATTCGGATAGGTCGAAATAGACGAACCCTTCGACGTCAAACGTCTCGCGTAGCGATTCAATCTTGCTCAAAAAGCACCTCTTCACGCGTCGCGTATGTCCTTAACGACATGTGGAATCGTTTCCCCACGAGATTGCAGTTGTCGTACTTTGTAATAAGTTTCAGGACCTGGTCGGCTGCAAGACCCGCCATTACCGCCAACGATGGTGAGCTTTGCCACGCATTGACGCTGCGATTGCCGTTGGCGAACTCATTTTTCAGCCGGGCTTCCTGGAAGCTTCTAACCAGTGCGTCATCACTATAGAATCGGTCTTGAGAAATGCGCCGCAGGTCTTCGAATGAGGGGTGGCTGCCGTCATTGAGATAAATTGGACCGACCGATATATCGAGCGGGTCACCGCCAAGTTCGATCACCGGGATCTGCCGATCGCGAGCGATCTCGTGGACTATCCTCTCGACGCTGTCCTTGCGATAGTACCCCAAGCTCGCCCAAGCCAGAATTGCAACGGTAACTCCTTTCAGCAGCTCTCCCAAGCGAACACGATCCGGTAGGGCAAACTCGTAAAAGGGTTCAACGCGAACATGCGGATTATGCTTCCGAACGTTTGCGGCCGCGGCATCTACTTTTCGTGCCCCAAGATCAGTGGTGTTGTAGAGAACCTGGCGATTGAGATTGGAAAGCTCGACATCGTCCCCATCCACGATCCGCAATGCGCCGATCCCGGATCGTGCAAGGAGGAGGGAGCACCATGTTCCCCAACCCCCCATTCCCAGCACGAGCACACGGGCCTGCTTTAACCGCTCTTGATAGGCTGTCGCATTATCTACCCGATCTTCGTCGATGAGTGAAAATTGCAGCATCTGCCTGTCGTAGCGCTCGATCTCCTCTGAGCTCAGCAAGCTGGAAAATCGAGAGCTCTCTTCAATAAGTCCGAAGCCAGCAAGGGCTGAGACGAAATCGCGCACGTCACCATCCGTGACGTCGTAATGTTCTGCCTTAAGCTCCTTCAGTATCCTCGGTATTGTGTGCTCGCCGTCGAGCCTCGACAGCACAACTGCAACCCAAGGGGGAGGAGACTGGATGATCTTTGATTTTCCGGGTATTTCACCGATACAAATGCTCCCGTCCTCTGCTACGAGAACATGGTGGGACCGCTTTAATAAAGGTTTTGCATACTCCACGAGATGCCTCGCTCAAAAGGAAGGGCGAAGTCGCGCGTTGACTTCGCCCCCGGATCTACAGCCTAGGCGAGGATAATCTTGCCTTTGCTGTACGTTGCGTCTTCTTCGCTGATAGCGGAGATGCGCTTTTCAAGGTCAGAAAATACAAGCTTCTTCATACTCGTTCCTCTCTTTCGAAAGCGCGCCACAATCGGCGCAACCCACCGTCGGTGACCGTTCGAGCACGTCAAGACGTGACATCGCGAGGCGCAGACAATTGTGATGGAGCCTTACTCCACCGATTGCGCTCGGCCGTTTTCGGCAGAGCACTTGCGGTCACCAGGTCGCCAGCGCCCCGCTCTAAGGAGACTCAAATATCGTGCCAGTCGGGCCGGGAGCGTGGCAGATCTTTTTTCCCGTGTCGTTCAAAGGCTTGAGTGGATGTGCTTCGAGGTGGCTCGCCGAACAAGACCGTGGCGAAGCGGACAAATCCGACGCGACGCGTCCTCCTGCTCCAATCACGACGTCCCGATCTGTTATCGGGGGCAAGCCACAGTTGCGGCCGGGTGCCTGAAAACCGTTCTAGGAAGCGTGGCCGAGTGGTTTAAGGCACTGTCTTGAAAACCAGCGTGCGTGAAAGCGTACCGTGGGTTCGAATCCACCTCCTCCGCCACTGGCCGTTGATTTTGTTATGGTTTTTACGTTTTATGCTTGCTTTGCGCCGATGATCATGACCGTGAAAATGCCAACGGCCTGTCGCGTCGCTCGTTAAAATGACGACTCAGAGGATCTAAGATGTCCACCAAAAAAGCTAAGGGTAGTCGAGGCTCATGGTTTGCGACTGTTGACGGGAAAGAGTTGCCGTGCGTGCACAGTCATGGGCGAAGGAGAACTGGCCGCACTATCACGATCCTTTCGAGCCTGTAGCGAATGGGCCGAGCCTCGCAAAAATTCAGAAATACGTCCAGGGAATTGAACAAGAGAAGCGGGTGCTCCTTACCAACGACACTGTCCACAGCGACCCGCAAGAGACGGTGTCGGGATTCACGAGACTGGGCTATGTCGCGGTCTACCCGGCCGAGGACGTTAGTTTTGATCCGAGTACCGGGCTCAAGTTCACGATCACCAGCGGATTGTCCGATCTGCAATAGTCATCAATGGACGGCATCGCGTCACACCTTCGACTTCCGCCACCCCGCGGCCCAAGCCTCGAACTCCGAACAGAACCAACGCTCCCCATATTGCGGGCTGATCTTTGTCTGCGAGTAAAATCTCTGACCAGGCACGTGGAATATCCGCTCGCCGGTGTCGATGCTGATATTGCCTTTGATATCGCAGGGTCCAGCAGAACCGCCAGTAAGTGAGGCAAGAAGGTCACCCGCGGTCATGCCCGCGGCTGCACCGACAGCAAGAGCGCCGATCAGCAGGCCAGGATAGGACAGTACAGACCGTTTCTGCGGACGGCCCGGGTGTGGGCGGTAACGCATGCCCCTCTCCGCCAGATCTTCGCGTCAGGAGGGTAGATCGCATCTCGTGCCAGCAAAAGCTGCCCAAATGGGTTAGTTCGCGGCGAGGCGGAAAAAAAACCCTCCCTAATGGAAGATGCAACCGCCGGTCGTTAGAAATTCAAGTAAATATTGACGCCCGGTCGCCGATTGTAGCGGTAATCGTCGCGGTAGCCGTAGCTCTGGCTGTAGTCATAGCGTGGGAAGCACCTGCCGTAGTAGCGGCATGAGCGCCAAGCGTGCCGCCTGTTCCAATGGCTGTCTCGCCAATTGCGTCGGTGGTTGACCTGCTCAACCGAGCCCGTCTTCAAGTGCTCCAGCCTATGCGCGGAGATTGGCGTGGCGCTTAACGGCAAAGCGAATGACGCAGCCAAAACCGCGGCTGTGATGGCCGATAAGAACTTGCTCATGAAGGGATCCTCCTCGGTGCTAATGAGATTGCGCCGTGGAGGCTGAACCGCCGATGAATGGGTGTACGCATGACAGAAAAGTCCCCTCGCCCACGAAGAGCGAAGGGCTGGCGCCAGTGTGAACCGTGGCCGGGAGCGCGTTGATCCGGTGGTGAGCCGGCAGCCTGGCGGCTGGTGGTGGCAAGGTGCGCTCGGAGTTCTTAAAACTCGTCGCGTCGCCAGGACGCGTAGCTAAGCCAGTCACGCTCGCCACGCGTATTGATGCAGCGCTTGCATGCCATGGCCAGATTAGATGGATGGCCCGTACCGCCATTAGCGCTGCGATGCAGGTGTTCCAGTGTAGCTGCATATGGCCGGGCAGCGTCGTAAGGAGGGATATGGCTTCCTGCCCCTGCGTGATTTGTACGAGGGGAGTGAGACGGAGGGGAGTGCGTAGGTGAGCGGTTTTACTGACGAAGAGCGGGCAGCCGAGCTAAAGCGACGCGACGATGCGCTTAAACCGGAAGCGGGAGCCCAAAAGGCAGCGATGCGTCGTGCTGGCGGAGCTGGCGCGCGCGGAGACGAGTGCCTCCATTGTGGCAGCCCGATGCGATGGTGGGAGGCCACGAACCCCGAGATCCCTTTGTGCGACATCTGCTTCCGAGGAGACTGTCACGCCGCCGATCGCTCCTGCGGGTCCGCCTCTTTCGCGGGCCGCTATTTCAACTCATATACCGTCGCATCGTCCGCCCTTTCCCGTATCCCCTTAAACGACGGATGCCGCAGCTTGCCCTCGTCCGTCCAGGCGCGATACTCGACCTCAGCGACGAGCACTGGCTCGCAGAATACTGCGCTCTTCCGCTTCAGTTTCACCGCTGGCGAGTCCGTCGCGATTTCCTGCAGCACTTCGCGTAGCTTCCTCGACTCTGCCTGCGTCCATCCGGTTCCGCAGCCGCCGACGTAGACGAGCTCACCGCCCCGTCGTGCAGCCAGCAGCAGCCGGCCGATTGCACCAGGCACGGTCGATGGTTCAAAACCGACGATCGCGAAGCTGTCGCGCCGCGTGCAGGTGATCTTGAGCCAGTCGGGACGTCGGCCGGAGCGGTAGGGGCGCTCATGGTGCTTCGCGACGATGCCCTCGATCCCGTGGGCGCAGGCGACACGCAGGAACTCATCCCCGTCCGCGGGCACCTCCTCCGAGAGGCGAATTGCGCCATTTCGGTCAACGGGTACGACCTGCTCCAACAAGCGTCGCCGTTCTCGTTGCGGTAGCCGGCGCAGGTCGCAGCCATCGAGATAGAGGAGATCGAAGGTGTAGAGGATGATTTCGCCAGGCCCTTGCGTAGTCGGCAGGCGGCCGAGGGCACGCTGGAGCATGCCGAAGTCAGAGCGGCCGTGCCCGTCGAGTACGACCGCCTCGCCGTCGAGGATTGCGGTCTTCAGCCCAAGAAGCCGCGCCTCGGCAGCGATAGAGGGGAAGCGATCCGTCCAGTCGTAGCCGCCTCGCGTTATGATGCGCACGCGACTGGGCTCGATGTGGACGGCAAGCCGGTAGCCGTCCCATTTCACTTCGAAGGCCCAGTCCGGCCCGGGTGGTGGCCGATCGACGAGCATTGCGAGACAGGGGTCAACGCGCGCCGGCATCGGGTCTGGTGGCACCGTTGGCGGCCTTCTCGAGGGTGCAATCCGACTCTTTGCGGCTGATTTCGTCATGTGGTTTCAAGTGGCGTCGCTGGAAACGCCGCGTGTTTTTGTACCTGAGGAACCGCTGACGTATCCGCCACTAATCTCAACCTACGCGGACAGCCGGGACGATTAGCGAAGTACACGGTCGTAAAGCGTCCACGTCTTATTCCCTCAACGGCAATCTCGCGACCTGTGATTGATTGGATCTCGGGGTCATGAACTCCGAGCCTGTAAGCACGACGAATAGCCTGGCGCTCGCTGCAGCCGCGATAGCGCCGATAATCGTCGTCATCATCATATCTTCGCTCCCGCAGCTCCGGTCCACCGGGTCCGATATACAGGTCCAAAGACTGCGCTGACGGGACGGCAGGGATTGCTGCCCACGTGCTGGTCCCGATCAAGCCTATCGCGAGTAGCTTACCGACGGACCTTTTCATTGTGTCTCCTTCACTATTTCAGTGACGCCTAATTTGCGTTCAACGAAAGTCACGGTAAGTCGGTTCCCCGATCTGTGCAGCAACTGACGCAGGGAGTTTACGTCGCCCAGCCACCTGCCCTTTCCGACGGTATGGGTCGGCCGCAGTAAACGCCGTGGGTATTCGGATGGTGCACATTGACTCTGCTGCGCATGAGAACATAATAAGAACATTCATCGGCGCTGCGGCGCGCCAATCTGACAACAAGGGGGCCGATAAGACCGCTTTGCGGTTAGGAAAGGTGCGCCGATGCGAACACTTGCAGATGAAATCGAGAGCCTCATTGCTGTAGATCTTGCCGTATTGAAATCCCATCAGCGGCGGGGCTTCGCCGGCCTGGATCAATATCGCCATCCGGTCGAGGTCCGCGGCGTGCAGGAGGTTGCCGCTATTATTGCCGATTCCTTTCGAGCGTTTGCCATTTTCGACATCGCGTCGGTGTTGCGCTCTCCGGCGATCACGCCTTTCGTTACACAGACGCTCTACTCGATACCGATCGAGCTGCGCCGGGCCGCATGCGACCAGGATCGGTCGAAAGCAGAAAGCGCCCGCAGCGAAATGGCTCACATAATCTCAGCGGCGTTGCTGCAAAGATTCCACTTCGAGCAGTTGAAGCACGCCGGGAGCTCTTGCCATTCAAACTGGCAGCAAGCGTTCGAAGAGCAGTTCGGCCGTCGCCGGGACAAAGCCAATGAGCGATGAGCAAGGCGCGAAGCCGCATTTCGAGGCTGGCCCATACGTCCACTACTGCGAGCGCCCCGAATGTCAAAAGTGGGGCAGCCTGGGCTTTGCGGTCGGTAAGGCCGCGCCCAGCTGGTTTTGCATGGAGCATCGGCCCAACCGAGTTGACGGCGGCGTTGTCGAAGACGATACGTCAGCGCACGAATGACGAGGCTCGTACGACAATGACAGAAGAACAGCGGGAAGCTGCGGAAAACCTGCACGAAGCGATGCGCATATTCAACGAGACGGTTCGCCAAGCCGCGTATCGGGGCTTGCATGTGGAATTGCAGATAGTCGAGATGCGCATGAGTGAGGGGCCGACGCCAGTGCCGCAGGTCAGCGCTTCCGCGCGTCTCTGAGCTTCAAAATGAAATCTCGACGTTTCGTTCCTGCGCTCCTGGCGGCCGCCGTTGCCGCGTTTCCCCTCGACCGCGCCCACTCCGCCGCCCACATTACCGGCCGTGCAACCGTCATCGACGGCGACACCATTGAGATCCGCGGCCAGCGCATTCGCCTTCACGGTGTCGATGCACCGGAGAGCTGGCGAAAATGCGAGGATGGAGACGGCGGCAGCTACCGCTGTGGCAAAGAGGCAGCATTCGCACTCGAACGCTTCCTCGCCGCGCCCCGCCCTACCCGCTGCGAGATCCTTGATCGCGACCGCTACGACCGTTTCGTCGGCGTGTGCTTTCGTGCCGACGGCCGCGAGGTCAATCGCTGGCTCGTCGAAAGCGGCAATGCGGTGAATTGGGGAAGATACAGCAAGGGCTCATACGCTGGCGTGCAGCGGGCAGCGCGCTCTAACGGCGCCGGGATTTGGCGCGGCGAGTTCGAGTTGCCTTGCCAGACGCGCGCAGCGCGTGCAAAGCGTGATGCGTCTTGCTAGCATAGAGCCGTCGTTGGGGGGTGTTATGCGGCGCTTTATCTCTATCAATCGTCAGCGCATATTGACAGGACTTGCGTGCTCGGCTGTCTTCATCCTGGCGTGGGCGTTCGGTGCGACGTCGCATGTGCTCGGTGCTATCGCCTGGTCAACCATCTTCCTTATGTACTTTGAGGTGACTCGCTGGTGGAAGGTATCTAAGGGATTCCCGCCCAATCACCTATTTCAGCCGAGCTGAGGCAGCTTTTGACTGGATCAGCGGCATTTGCCGCCGCTTGGTACTTCGGCGCTGAAGCAAACGCACTCTGGGTGATCGCGATGGCCGCAGTTGCCTCTACTTGCCTCCACAATGGTCGAGGAGAAATCCAAGAGGAATGGCAAGAAACTGAACTGCTACGCTTTGAGCGACTGCGCCCCGATGATGGCGAGAGCGATGCCGCTTTGGCTCCAGTGGGTTAAATCAGAGTGGCCGGAAACATCTGACAATGAGATACGGACGTTCATGCTACGGCGTGCCGCCATGAAGCGTCGTTATGGCTAGGGCCAAGTCGGCTTAAAAAAGATCGGATGATTGGGGCACCGGCGGCCTCCCTGCATGGGAGTAGCGGGAGATCGGTCTTCCGGGCAGGCTCCAATGGTTCAACCTGACCTTGCCCCGTTGAAATAATCCATTTTGAAGTAAGCTCTGGCCCATTGAGAGGACCAGAGAATGAAGCGCAGCC
>NZ_NWTB01000029.1:0-37299 GCF_002531875.1 Sinorhizobium sp. FG01 | reverse complement strand
AGATTGGTTCCGGATTGCTCGTTCACAATCAGAGCACGGCCGTGAGCAGGTGCGGTTTTCAGGTGGGGTTGAGCGCCGTTCACGCGCCGTCGATCGCCAGTGTGAGGGTAGGCACGGGCCCAACATTAACTGTCCGAAAGCAGGAGTCTGATGGTTGTGTGGACTCTATGGTGCACTCAGCAGACAAAACGCGGTGACTAAGAAGGGAATTGCTGATGGCTGACGAGAGTAGCACGGGACCAAGTGCTGCGGCTGTAGCGACGTCGACGCCTTTACTTCTGCCCATCGAGGAAGAACCGCACCATTTGGGAAGAGGCGTCCGGACCATGCGGGTCCGTATACGAACCAGCGGAATGGCCGCCGGACCAGGCATGGCCGGCACCCTCCACCAGCCAATATTCGACCGCCGGCCGTCCCGCGGCATCCACAACAGTGGTTCTTTGATAGGTCCGCCCGCCGGCGGATCGACCGGATTCTTTCCGGACGGCCCATCCGGAGCCTGTTGGCGTGGCTGCCGCGACGATCCGATCGGCGTTGGAGGGATGCACGGTCCGATCCGCACTCCCTTGGAAGACAATCGTCCGGAGCCGGTGTCCATTGGCGAGCCGCTTCGGATGGGATGCAAGCCCGCCATTGCCGCGCATCGCGGAGAAAGCTGAGACGACGTCGTTGGCCGACCCGTAGGTTAGGCCGGAATGGATCCCCGCGGCGGAATAGAGATCGGGATAGGTCTCGCCCATAACCGCCGCCATTGCTCCACCTGCCGAAAGGCCTGCCACGAAGATGCGGCTGCGATCGAGGCCGAATTCGGCCATGATCTCCTTGGTGATGCCGGCAATGATCGAGGGTTCGCCCTCGTCGCGCATCTGGTCGGCGGGCCGGAACCAGTTCCAGCAGAACGATGCGTTGTCAGCCCCGCTTTGGCGGGGATAGGCGACCATCAGGCCGTGCGTCTCGGCGACCGCATTCATGCCGGTTCCTGCAGCAAAGTCTTCGGGATCCTGTTTGCAGCCATGAAGCATGATGACAAGGCCGCGCGGCCGATCGGATGCGGATGCGGGAATGTAGAGCCTGTAGCTTCGCGAGCCCGCGGGGCAGGTGAAGGATCGCGCCAGGAACTGTGCCCCGTCCGGCACAACTGCCGGAGGCCCCCGTTTTGCCAGTCCGGGCAGGCTCACGTCATGTAGCGATCCGAAAACGCCGGACGCCAACCGCCCCTCGCGCAATATCCGTACCGTTTCTCCCAAGGAATTCCGCAACCTTCGCGACGCGGTGCCATCGCCAGCGCTATTGGCGGACTCTTCCACCGCAGGCTTTGCCGATGGCTCGATGACCTCCGCATCCGGATCGATCGGAAAGGGGGTGGAGCGCCGATTTGGCGGCGGTGGTGTGATGTCCGGTGTCGAGGTGCGAGTATCTAAGGCCAATTGACCGGCCAGTGCATTCTGGATCACGCGTGTCGCCTCGGCGAGCTTCAGGGCGCGCGTGGACCGTACCGCACGGAGCATGGCCGTGGCAAAATCTTCATTCATCGAGGTGTCCTTGTTGGTCACGCCGCTGCTCTATCGGATGCGATCGGCCAGCGCTGATTTGAGCTCGGTGCTGGCCTGCAGTGCGCCGAGCACGGTGATGGATTCAATTGTTGCCAAAGCAAGTTCCGGCGTGACGTCGGGTGCGAAGCGGGCAAGTCCGACGACCTTGATGTGAAGCCTTTCGCCGGCCGCCTTGAGCGCTTCCAGATCGGCTCTGCTGTAGTCGCGCAGCCCCAGCTCGAGCGTGTGCCGAACGATCGACTGCTTGACCGCCTCGGCTTCGGCCGCGAGCTGGTTGCGGATCGCTGTTCGGATGAAGTCGGTGCGATTGGAATAGAATCCTTCCTGCACGAGAAGGTCGATGCGGCCGAGATCGACGTAACCGAGATTGATGGTGATCTTCTCCGATTCGCCGCCCTTGTCGCGCAACTTGTGTACATTGTCTTTCATGGAATCCTCCACCATCCACCTGGATGGTATATGGATGTTTTGTTGACGGGTTGCAAGAGCCATGTCTTTGTTAGCGATGTAATTGCACGTCGATCAGCCTCGAAGACTCCTCACGCTCCCATTCGGCCTTCGCCGCTCCAGGACACTTGCGAGCGACTTGCCGCGCGTTGAGATGAACTCGCCGGCTGAACAACCCGGCAAACTACGATCGCCAATCCACGCCGCCTGGAGGTCCCATCAGGCGTGGTGCACGGGGCCTCCAAAGCACACCCTGAATCCGGGCAGCTCTGGAGTTTCGTTCGCACGGAACGCCGCAGTCATGGAAGGTACGTCGATGACCAGAACTGACCCTCTGCTGATCTTGTGGATCACGGCATCGCTGGCGTTTGCCTCCCCCTGCTGACGCGGCAGCGATGAGGTACAGCATCCTGTGCTTTGTTCGGACGGGGGGTGTCGGGCGGGGTTTTCGACGATGCCCTGGCCATTCCTGCATAAGCGCGCGAGCGGCCGAACCGCGCCTCTTCCGGTCGGCTAAACCTCGTCGCGCGGGATATTCCCGTACATGGAGATCCTCCACCCGAGCGTGATAAACCATCCCGGCCGGATGCCGAGGCGTGCCTCTGCTGTCGAAGGGTGCGGTTAAATCTAGCGTGGGGCAGCACGATCATGGCTGCGGTATATGTGGCGAGTATCTGGCGCGATGACGAGCGACGGGCAAGAGCTGTTGTCCGACGAACTCTCCAAGTTCCTGCCGGCGCTTGCCCAACTTCCCGAAGGCTGATGTCGATGGACGTTTGGACCGCTGCCCTGGAGCGCCACCGTGAAGCGGTCGGACGCCGCGATACGAACTGACTATACGGGGAGGAAGTGGGCGCGACGCATATCGTCAGTTTTAATATCCCTATGCTCTCAGGAGCCAGACGCGCCTTGAAGCCCTACGATGTCGTCTTCGAAAGTCATCGATTGCGTGCTCGTCTTCGAGCGTCCCTTGGATCGTCTTGCACCTGGCGCCGAGAGCGCCGACGCCGCCAGAAACAGGCGACGTTGCTGATCGTCTACTTCGGGCGAGAAGAGTTGCAGATCAAACTGATCTGACATTTTCGGCTTTCGACTTCCCGGTCTTGCGGTCTTGGCCCAGTTCGTAGCTGACCTTCTCTCCGTCTCGAAGTGGTCCGGAGCCCTGCACCGCCGACACATGGACGAATACATCTGCCCCGCCATTGTCGGGCGTGATGAAGCCAAAACCCTTGTCCTGGTTGAAAAACTTAACGGTACCAGTCGCCATCTTTATCCTCGTCAACGAAGCGGCTTACGTGCCGCCGGCGAAGCTTATTCATCGCTGCGCTCGCATGCAACCTTTCCTCCGTGTGATAGCGCACCAGACAGAAGCCTGGGCTTGGCTGCTCGAATGACTCTCCAGTCTTTGTGACAATGGTCGAAGGTGAAGACTAGCTACATGCATACGAACGTTTGAATGCCCATTTCCAACGGCCTAGTCGGCCGCAAACGCCGGCGTCCATCGCGATCGTCCTTGCTCTCTGCAACAACATCCGCATCAACGCGCTGGCGCCTGCGGTCGTTGAAGTCCCCGTCTCCCGCCGCCGTCGATTCGATCCCTTCAAGGCGAGCACTTGAAACTCGTCTGTTTTGATGCGCTCGAAGACTCCTCAAGCCATCTCGAGGTGCGAGTCTTTCGCCCCTTGCACGATTAACGGCGCGGGAGACTCCTTTTGCAGGTGGGAAGCGTTAAGTCGGCGCGCCACGATATCGTGGTTGAGCCACCGGACAGGACCGGCGGGATCTGAAGATGCACCAAAAATAAGCTGCCCCGTCGCCTCCACCACGAGGGCACTCAGGAGGTCGCTGATCATCGCCTTGCTGTCCCGATGCATCTGTGTGATCTCGTTGGACGTGCCGATGGTCAGATCGGACTGTGCTTGGCTGTTCGCCATTGGCCACGCCGAGAAGTCGTAAAACGGACGCATGACCTCGTTGGCCTGCATATCGGTAATCTTCTGGAAAACATCCTTCATCGTGAAGCCGTCTGCCAGAAGCTGCTGGCATGCCTGCCATTGGTCCTCTGCCCACTGGCCACCGTTCTCTTTCCTCAAGGCGAGCAGCAGCGGTATCAGGGGAAGCTCGATACCCGTAAATACGTCTGACGAATTGGTCCGTATTTCGGGACAGTTATAGACGGTTGCCTTGACGCCCGCTGCCCAGGCATCCTCCGCGATGCATTCGAGCCGCATCTTGGCGTAACCTTGCGTGTAGTTGGTGTAGGTCTGCCAACGGTAGCTGCCGTCTATCAGGATTGCCGTTCCATGATACCCGTAGGCCGTATAGCGGACCTGACCGCCCGATGCCTCTACGCGCTCCCGGATCGCCGTGCTGAAGTCGATAAGATGTCGAAAGGTGATTGCGGAGACTTCGTCGAAATTCTGCAGGATGAGCTTGCCCATGTCGCTGTCGAGGAGGGCTTGCGATGACATGTGGCGGGGACCAACACCCTTGTAGATTCGATTGGCAACGACCAGGAATACCTTCGCTTTCGGGATACCTCCGGCCATTGTATGGGCGAAAAAAACATTGCGGCCGTCGGCAATCATTCCATCGAGAACGGCCATGACCTGTGAAAGCGAATTCGTGAACCGCGAGGTGGCGATGTCTCGACACAGCTCAATGTAGTCCCAGTCGAGCCTGTCATGCTGCCAGCTCTCCAGCGTCATCGTCGCGAGGAGATCCGTCGGAGTGGGGCCGCCTGCCGGAGCGTCGAGATCGAAGCCAGCCATTAGAGGTATGTTGATAATCCTGCCGCCCAATCGGCCTTCGGCGGCAGAAAGTTCCTCGGCGTTTAGAGGCCGCAGTGCGTTGTTCTCGTCGCGCCGCCCAACCGTAATTCCTACGATCTCCATTCCAGCCCGCCGAGCTTCGTTGACCAAGCCAGTCGCGTATCCGCGACCGAAGAGTTCGCCGAAGAGGACGAAAACATCACCTTTACGGAAGACGCTGTTTTCGGCAATGCCATTCAAGGCGATCGGGTTTTCCATGCTGTCAGCTCTTTGGTCCGTTGGTCGTCGAGCGATGGCTCAGACGAGCTTCAACAGTTACATGACCGCGCTGACCCGTAATAGGAAGTCATTTTAAGTGACCGTTCATTTCAAAACGTGAAGTCCAGTAAGGACTACTCGTCATTCGAACTATAAAAAGAAGGTAAATGTCGGGGCTGGTGGCGCGATCTGTCCTTGGCGAAGTCGCTTATCGGCGCAAAGCTGCCTCAATCGAACAGCCGAAATGTGCGGATGAGGGCGCGGGCGATGGCGATGGCCACATGCGACTTGCCCGTTGCCGGGCCGCCGACGAGGACCATGTTGTGCTGTTCGGCCAGGAAGTTGCCGGTGGCGAGTTCGCGGATCAGCTCTTCGTTGACCGGCGCGCCGTCGAAGTCGAAGTCATCGTTCTCTTTGGCGAGCGGCAGCTTGGCGATGGTGAGCTGGTAGCGGATGGAGCGCGCCTGCGAAGGTGTTTGCTTCCGCCAGCCTTCCAATGCCGTCGACGCAACGGCCAGAGCTGGATCGGGAAACTTGGACAGGGGTTATAAGTGGAATTTCTGCCTGAACACGGCATAGAAGCCGGGAACAGGAGTCTTCTAACTGACGCGATTATTCTTCGATCAGACGCTTCTCTCCCGGGGGGAGCCCCTGCTCGATCAACCTGTCGAGGTAGTCGCAGTAAGGACTGCCTTCATAGAATGGGTGGGCCGCCTCTCGGACGTATTCCGCATTCAGGTTTGGAAACTTCTTCAAAGGATCAGAGATCCAGATCCTCACTTCATCGGTATTGCCCGCCCTGAGGCCGAGCAACGCTGCTCCGATGAATGGATAATAGGTTGTGCGTTCGAAGGACGCGCCTTCCCGTAGATGCACCCGGGCCGTTGAGAGGTCATCGGGCTCGCCTCTCAGCATCAAGCCAATACCGAGCAGTGTCTTGAACGAAAATATAGACGGATCGTGAGGACTAAGAACGGCTCGAATCGTCGTATCGGCGTTCCTGAGCCGCACGGCCGCCATTCCATGTGCGAAGTGAAGAAATGCGTAGTCGGGATTTAACGCAAAGGCCCTGTTCAGCGACAGGCATGGCCTCAGCCGCTCGCCCGTATGTGGCCAAGCCCCCTGCTTAAAGCGATATCTCAGTGTCTCGCGGACACGCCGCATCTCCAATCTCTCCGCTGGCATCCCGTTCCTTCGCTCATGACAGCCGAAGGACGAAACTTCACACCAGCAGGGGACCCACTTCAGAGCCCTCCAATTGGGAGCGCATCATCTCGGAATCAGGGGGCGACTATTATTCGGAATGAGAGGCCCGAATGATTTCGGAATCAGGGGGCGGATTGCCTCGGAATTTGCACGGAAGGAGATGTCTTAGGAAGACATCGTCAGGCCACGTCATGTGTGGTAATGATCTTTCTTATACTTGCTCTGGCCACCTGGCGGACGAATTTTGTGCGCCAAAGTTGCTGACAGTCTGTCGGGAAACGCCAACGTGTCGACCGAGTCCGGCGGTTGAACCCATCCTCTCGGTTCGGCGCTGATGGAGAGCACCTTGAAGGTCCTGTGGGAGGATGGCGAACGCGTGCTGTGCCGCGGACGGCGTCGGGGTGCCGGCGGCCAGTGGGACGCTGTGCTGACCGTATTTCCCGCCAGCGAGCACCCGACGCCCTCAAGTCTCGATCGCCTCGCCCACGAATATGAACTGAAGGAAGAACTGGAAGGTACATGGGCCGTGCGGCCCCTGGAGTTCGTGCGCGAAGGCGGCCGGACCATGCTGGTCCTCGAGGATCCCGGCGGCGAGCCGCTCGCGCGGCTGCTCGACGGCCCGATGAAGGTCGGAGATTTCTTACGAATCGCCATCGCCATCGCCTCGACCCTATGCAAGGTCCACCAGCGCGGTCTCGTCCACCAGGACGTCAACCCGGCCAACATTCTAGTGAGTGGCGGGAGTGAAGAGGTGCGGCTGATCGGCTTTGGCATTGCCTCGCGCCTCTCTTGCGAACGGCAGACACCCGACCCGCCCGAGACCATCACCGGGACGCTCGCCTACATGGCACCGGAACAGACCGGCCGCATGAACCAATCGGTCGACTCTCGTAGCGATCTCTACGCGCTCGGGATCACCTTTTACCAAATGCTCACGGGTGTACTGCCGTTTGCGGCGGCCGATCCGATGGAGTGGGTGCACTGCCACCTCGCCAGGAAGCCTTTGCCACCCACAGAGCGACTGAAGGGCGTGCCCGGCGTCATCTCAGCGATCATCATGAAGCTGCTCGCGAAGACGGCCGAGCAGCGCTACCAGACTGCCGCCGGTCTGGGCCGCGACTTGCGGCGCTGCCTCACTGCGTGGGAGGTTCTGGGCCGCATCGATGCCTTCCCGCTCGGCGAAGACGACACGCCGGACCGGTTCCTGATCCCGGAGAAGCTGTATGGACGCGAGCGCGAAATCAAAGCCCTGCTCGCGGCCTTCGACCGCATCGTCCAGGGTGGCGGCCCGGAGCTGGTGCTGGTGTCCGGCTACTCCGGTATCGGCAAGTCCACCGTCGTCGGCGAGCTGCGGAAGGTGCTAGTGCCGTCGCGCGGGCTGTTCGCCTCGGGCAAGTTCGACCAATACAACCGCGACATCCCATATGCCAGCTTGGCGCAGGCCTTGCAGGGGCTGATCCGCCCGCTGCTTGGCAAGAGTGAGGCCGAGCTGGCGCCCTGGCGCGAAGCCTTTGGCGAGGCGCTTGGCCGAAACGGCCAGCTCATGGTGACACTCATCCCTGAGCTCGAACTCCTCACTGGCCCGCAGCCGCCGCTACCGGAGCTGCCGCCGCAGGACGCGCAGCGCCGCTTCCAGATGGTGTTCCGCCGCCTGCTCGGCGTGTTCGCGCAGCCGGAGCATCCGCTGGCGCTGTTCCTCGATGACCTGCAGTGGCTTGATGCTGCGACGCTCGACCTGCTTGAGCACTTGGTGACCCAGCCGGAGCTGCGCCACTTGCTGCTTATCGGCGCTTACCGGGACAACGAGGTCACGCCAGCGCACCCGCTGATGCGGCGGCTGGCGACGATCCGCAGCTTGGGCGTGCCGGCGCAGGAGATTGTGCTGGCGCCGCTGCGGCTTGAGGATCTCGACCGGCTCATTGCCGATGCGCTGCACTGCGCGCCAGCCTGTGCCGCGCCTCTGGCCCGGCTGGTGTTCGAAAAAACCATCGGCAATCCCTTCTTTGTCATCCAGTTCCTCACAGCACTCGCCGAGGAAGGACTAGTCGCTTTCGACCATGGACAGGCATGCTGGTCCTGGGATCTCGAGCGCATTCACGCCAGGGGTTACACAGACAATGTAGTGGACCTTTTGCTGAGCAAGTTGCGCCGCCTCCCCGAAACGACCCAGGATGCCCTGCAGCAGTTGGCCTGTCTGGGCAACGTTGGCGAGATCGCCACCCTCAAACTGGTCCAGCGGGAGAGCGAGGCTGCGCTGGACGCAGCACTATCGGAGGCGGAGCGAGCCGGGTTGGTATGCCGGAGGGATGGGGCCTATTACTTCCTGCACGACCGCGTCGAGGAGGCAGCTTATACGCTTATCCCTGAAGGCGAGCGGGCCGCTGCACACCTCACCATCGGCCAGCGGCTGGTCGCGCACACGCCGCCGGAGGAGGTCGAGGAGAGTGTCTTCGACATCGTCGGCCAACTCAACCGGGGCATCGCGCTGATCGCCTCGGGCGAGGAGCGGGAGTGGGTTGCCGAACTGAACTTGATCGCTGGCCGGCGCGCCAAAGCCTCGACTGCCTACGCTTCGGCGCTGACCTATCTCACTGCCGGCCGGTCCCTATTGCCGGAGGACTGCTGGGAGCGCCGGTACGAGCTCGCTTTCGCGCTGGAGCTGCACATGGCCGAGTGCGAGTTCCTCACCGGCGCGCTGGGGGAAGCGGAGGCGCGCCTCGCCGAACTGGCAAGCCGCGCCGTCAGCATGCCCGACTTGGCCACCGTAACCCGGCTGCGGGTGGACCTCTTCATGACTCTCGGCCGAAGCGACCGCGCCATCATTGTCGGCCTCGACTACCTGCGCCGCGTCGGCGTCGCTTGGTCGGCGCATCCGACGAAGCACGACGTCCGGCAGGAATACGCGCGGATGTGGCGGCAGCTCGGCGACCGTCCGATCGACGCACTGCTCGACCTGCCCCGGATGACCGATCCGGTCGCGTGCGCGACAATGGACGTGCTTACCTCGCTCGTGTCCCCGGCCTTGTTCACCGACGAGAACCTGCGGTGCCTCGTCATCGGCCGCATGGGAAATCTCAGCCTTGAGCACGGTAACAGCGACGCTTCGTGTTACGCCTACACCGCGGTGGGCAACGTACTGGGACTGTTTTTCGGCGACTACAAGGCGGGGTTCCGCTTAGGCGAGCTGGGGCTTGATATGGTGGAGCAAAATGGCGCGGACCGCCTCAAGGCCCGCGTTTACCTGGCCTTCGGGAACCTCGCGAAGCCTCCGATGCGGCACTTCCCAAGGGGCCGTCCAATCGCACGGCACGCCTTCGACACGGCGCTCCAGGCCGGTGACCTGACCTACGCGGCCTTTAGCTGCAACAACGTGCTCACCCAACTTCTCGCCAGCGGCAATCCGCTCGCCGAAGTGCAGCGCGAGGCCGAAGCCGGGCTCGACTTTGCGCGGCAAGCGAAGTTCGGTCTCGTCGTCGATCTCATCACCGCGCAGGTCGGGCTTGTCCGGGCTCTCCGCGGCCAAACCGCTATCTTCGGCTCCTTCAACAATACCGGGTTCGATGAGACCCGGTTCGAACAACATCTGGAGGAGGATCCGCGCCTGTCGATCGCAGCCTGCTTGTACTGGATCCGCAAGCTGCAGGCCCGTGTCTTCGCCCACGACCACGCCGCAGCGGTCGCGGCGGCGGCGAAAGCAGAACGCCTTCTTTGGATCTCGCCAGCCATCTTCGAGCGGGCGGAATACCATCTCTACGCTGCGCTGGCACGGGCCGCGTTCTGCGACGCGGCCCCCGCTGCGGAGCGAGCCCGCCACCTCAAGGCCTTGGCAGCCCACCACCGCCGGCTCCAGGAGTGGGCCGAGAACTGCCCGGACAATTTCGCGAGCCGCGCCGCGCTGCTCGGCGCGGAGATCGCCCGCCTCAAAGGGCAGTGGCTCGAGGCTGAGCGTCTCTACGAGCAGGCCATCCGATCTGCCCGCGACAACGGCTTGATCCACAATGAGGCGCTCGCCTCCGAACTGGCAGCGCGCTTCTACGCGGCGCGCGGCTTCGAAACCAATACCCATGCCCATCTGCGAAACGCGCGGCACTGCTACCTGCGTTGGGGAGCTGATGGCAAGGTGCAGCAGCTCGATGCATTGTATCCCTACCTGCGAGAGGATGAGCCAGCACCCGGGCCGAAGAGGACGATCGGAGTGCCGATCGAACAACTTGACCTCGCCACGGTGATTAAAGTGTCGCAAGCCATCTCGGGCGAGATAGTCGTTGAAAAGCTGATGGACACGGTCTTGCGCACCGCCATTGAGCAGGCGGGGGCCGAGCGCGGCCTATTGATTGTATCGCGTGGCGGTGAGTCACGGATCACGGCGGAAGCCACGACCGGCGGCGACACGGTCGTGGTACAGCTGCGCGACGAGTTCGTGACCGCGATGATGCTGCCGGAATCGGTCCTTCATTATGTCTTGCGCACAAACGAGAGCGTGGTTCTTGGCGACGCAACAGCTCAAAACCCATTTTCCGCCGACCCCTACATTTGTCAGCACCATGCTCGTTCCATTCTCTGCCTGCCGTTGCTTAATCAGGGTGAGCTGACCGGAGTGCTTTATCTTGAGAATAACCTCGCCCCTCGGGTCTTCGCGCCAGCGCGAATCGCAGTGCTTAAGCTGCTCGCCTCTCAGGCAGCGATCTCATTGCAGAATACCCGGTTGTACCGCGATCTCGCAGAACGCGAAGCCAAGATCCGCCGCCTCGTCAAGGCCAATATCATCGGGATCGTCATCTGGGATATGGAAGCTCGCATTCTGGAGGCAAACGATGCGTTTCTCCGCATGGTCGGATACGACCAAGAGGATCTTGCCTCTGGTCAGCTATGCTTGACGGACCTGACCCCGGGCGAATGGCGCGACCGCGACGCACGGACCGCTGAAGAGCTGAAGGCGACCGGGGCAGTTCACCCGTTCGAGAAGGAGTACTTTCGCAAAGATGGCAGCCGTTTGCCCGTGCTGGTCGGCAGTGCGCTGTTCGAAGACAGCAGGAAAGAAGGTGTCTCTTTTGTCCTCGATTTGACCGAGCGCCGGTGGGCGGCAGAGGCGTTACGCGAAAGCGAGAGGGCCTTGCGAGAGGCACAAGGGCAACTGTCCCACGCAAACCGGGTCGCCACCATGGGGCAGCTCACAGCCTCCATCGCCCATGAAGTCAACCAGCCGATCGCAGCGTCGGTCACCAACGCCCAGGCGGCTTTGCGCTGGCTGGGTACCAATCCGCCAAATTTGGAGGAAGTGCGTGAGGCGCTCGACCGGATCGTCGATAACGCCAAACGAGCGGGCGACGTCATTGGCCGGATCCGGGGTTTGGTTAAAAAGGAACCGCCTCGCAAGGAGCAGTTCGACCTCAATGAAGCCATTCGCCACGTGATTGCCTTGACCCGCAGCGAAGTGCTCCGGCAAGGCGTCTCGCTGCAGACCGAGTTTGCGACGAGCCTTCCGTCCGTGGAAGGAGATCGCGTCCAGCTGCAACAGGTGATCCTCAATCTGATCATGAACGCCATCGAGGCGATGAGCGGCATTAGTGAGGGGGAGCGCGAGTTGCTGATCAGCACCGAGACAGAGGCCTCAGGAGGCGTGGATGTCAGGGTACAGGACTCGGGCCCGGGACTGGACCCGCAGAGTATAGACCGCCTCTTCGAGGCCTTCTACACAACCAAACCCAGCGGCATGGGCATGGGCCTGGCGATCTGCCGTTCGATCGTCGAGGCTCACGGCGGCCGGCTGTGGGTCTCCGCGAATGAACCTCGCGGGGCGGTGTTTCAGTTCACTCTGCCTCCCGAACGGGACGACACCGCTCGCGCAGAGCGTACCGACCAAATGGCAGTGTTGGGAAACTGATGGGACGAACGGCTGGCTGAAACTCGCGCAGCCAGTGCAAGTCTTGCGAAAGAGTGAAGGCCGTCGGCCCCTCTCCACCGCGAGACGACCGAGGCGTGGCCGGGTTGAATTCCCCTCCATGACCCGGTCATCGGGGCCAAAGGGGGCTGGATCAAGATAGCCAAGAGGAGGAGACCATGGATATCCGCAAAGTCGCCGTGCTCGGTGCTCTCGCGCTTGCTACCGTCTCGTGTTTCTATGTTCCGGCCAAGGCCGAGGACGTGACGATCTCCGTCTGGTCGCACGATAACGATCGGCCGGCGTCGAACCTAATCTCCGACTACAACAAGCTTAATACGGGCATCAAGATCGAGTACCGGGAGGTCCCGTTTGACGATCTGGTGAGCGAGGCCTTACGCGCCTATGCCACGGGCCAAGCTCCGGATATTATCGCGGTCGATAATCCTGAACATGTCCTGTTCGCGTCGCGCGGCGCCTTTTTGGATCTGACCGACATGATCGCGAAATCGACGGTAATCAAGCCGGAAAACTACTTCCCAGGCCCGCTCGCCTCCACGATGTGGGAAGGCAGGCATTACGGCGTTCCAAAGGCGACGAACACGATCGCGCTATATTACAATAAGGACATGTTCAAGGCGAAGGGCCTTGATCCTGACAAGCCGCCGCAAACCTGGGCTGAATTGGTGGACGCGGCACGAAAGCTGACCGACCTGGCAGCCAACGTGTACGGCATAACTTTTTCGGCCAAGGCGAGCGAGGAGGGCACCTTCCAATTCCTGCCGTGGGCACAGATGGCCGGTGCCAGTTACGAAATCATCAACACCGATGGCGCGGTCAGGGCGCTCGATACCTGGAAAACGATCCTCGACGAGAGGCTTGCTTCTCCGGATACGCTGACGCGCAGCCAGTGGGATTCGACCGGGACGTTCAATTCCGGAAACGCGGCCATGGCGATTTCCGGTCCCTGGGAGCTCGACCGAATGGTTGCCGAAGCGAAGTTCGATTGGGGCGTGACGTTGCTGCCGGTACCGGAAGACGGTGCCGAACGCTCCTCCTCCATGGGGGACTTCAATTGGGCGATCTTCGCCAGCACGAAGCACCCTGAAGAGGCCTTCGGGGTGCTTGAGTATTTGATCTCCCAGGATGACCGCATGTTCAGAGACTTCGGTCTGCTCCCGGCCCGCACCGATATCGCAATTCGCGAGACCGGCCAGCCGCGCAAGGATGCCGCGCTCAAGGTTTTTCTCGAACAGCTCAAGTACGCCAAGCCTCGGGGCCCGCACCCTGAATGGCCGAAGATCTCCAAGGCAATCCAAGATGCGATCCAGGCGGCGCTAACCGGACAGATGTCTTCCAGGGAAGCGCTCGACCAAGCGGCCAAAAAGATAAAGGCCGTGCTCGGCTGAAAGGAGGGGTGCCTATCGGATGTGGAGGCGCTCATGAAGAAAATCCTGTCCAGCATCATCGATGGTAAGGGCTTCGACATTGCGCTCGTTGCACTGCCGCTCACTTTCCTGCTCACCCTTTCCGGCATACCGCTCGTCTACAACGTTCTGATGAGTTTCCAACAGTGGATCTGTTCAGCCTTGGAACCTTCGGACGACCCTTTGTCGGCTTCACACGGAGCTCTTCGCGCAGCTGGAAACCAGCCCAATTCTCCTTAACACGGCACTCTTCGTCAGCGCCTCGATTGCCGGCCAATTCGTCATAGGCTTCGGGCTGGCACTTTTCTTTTGGATGAATTTTCCGGACGCGTCCTGGCTTCGCGGTCTCTTTCTCGTCTCCTGGGTGATGCCCGGCCTAGTGGTTGGTGCGATCTGGAGCTGGATTCTCTCGGGCGATTTTGGAGTCCTCAACTTCTTCTTGAGGGAAATCGGTGTGACCGACGGCAATATCTTCTGGCGCTCCGATCCGCACGGTTCGCTCTGGGCGGTGATTATCGCCAATATCTGCTTGGTACCTCGTTCAACATGATCCTGCTTTCGGTCGGGCTTTCGGGCATACCGAAGGATCTCTATGAGGCGGCGGAGCTCGATGGAGCCAACGCGCTGCAACGCTTCTGGACGATTACCTTGCCGATGATGCGCACGACGATCGGCGCTGTCATCGCGCTCGGCCTGATCTTCACGCTGCAGCAGTTCGATCGTTTCGCCGCGATCACCTCCGGTGGACCGAACAATTCGTCCAATGTCACGCAATACTGTGCCTGGGAGTTGTCGTTCCGACAGTACGATTTCGCCAAGGGAGCGACGATCTCTGTGATCATGATCGTCTTCGTGATGTTCGCCTCAATCGTCTACGTCCGCTCCACACGTCACGAGGTGCGGGGGTGACCGATACCTTCCGCGAAAAGTTGATGCTGGCCGTGGCGCTGGTGCTCGCCGCCATCTATCTATTCCCGCTCTACTGGATGTACATCACGGCGCTAAAGTCCGGCTCGGCGATGTTTGCCAACCCTCCGGATTTTTGGCCGACCGACCCACAGTGGCAGATCTACGCCCAAGTCTGGCACAGCCGCAACATGGGGCGTTACATCTGGAACTCGCTGGTCATAGCTTTCGGTGCCGTAGCCGTTATCTTGGTTCTCGGTGTCGGCTGCGCCTATGTGCTGGCACGCTACCGCAATGTCTGGTGGATGTCGGGCTCTTCCTCATCCTCATGCTGCAGGTCCTGCCGTCATCACTGATGATCACACCAATCTTTGTTGGCTTTTCACAGATCGGGCTGCTCGACTACCCACGCCTGGCGGTCATCCTCGCGATCGCCGCCAAGAGTATGCCCTTCTTCATAGTGCTGGTGCGCGCAACATTCATGAGCGTTCCGCAGGAGTTGGAGGAAGCGGCCCTCGTCGATGGCAGTTCCCGCGTCGGCGCCTTTTTTCGAATCGTCCTGCCGCTCGCTCGCAACGGCATCCTCGTCGGCGCCATCCTGATCTTCATGCAGGCTTTCGGCGAGTTCGTCTATTCGAAGTCGATGATCCAGAGAATTGAGCTGCAACCGGCCAGCGTCGGGCTCAATAGCTTCATGGGGCCGAACACCAACGAATGGAACAGCATTATGGCCTATGCGGCCATCTATGTGACTCCCATGCTCGCTGCCTTCGTTCTCTTGCAGCGTGGCATCGTCTCCGGCCTCACCGCGGGGGCCCTGAAATGATCCGCGCCACCTCAGTCCACCGTGGCGAGCTTGACTTGCACTCCGGCAGATTCAAGCCGGACCGACATAGGCGCTGGTGCGTAGGGTGTTGAACACAAGCCCAAGGATGCGATTGCGTCTATGCGTGGGCAGAACTGGTTGCCAGCTAACCCTCCCAAGCGTCACACAGCGCAGAGCTCAACCCCTCAAGCAGGTCTTCGGCCCTATGCCCGCGACACGGACATACGTCGATTAGCCGTAGTCGAGAAGTGTCCAAATCGGCCAACCAGCGAAAAACCCAACGGAAAACGCCTCTCCGCCGTCGGTGATCCGGATGCCATGGGCATTCCCATGCAGGGCGGCACCGATGCGCGTTTCACATGCGCTCCGCCTCGCCCGTGACGCGCCAGATCACATCGCCGACATCGTCCGCCACCAACAAGGAGCCGTCGGGGCCGATGGTAACTCCAACCGGCCGCCCATAGGACGACCGCTCGTCAGGCGAAAGGAAACCGGTCAGAATGTCGCGCGGCGGCCCGGCTGGACGTCCATTCACGAACGGCACGAAGACAACCTTGTAGCCGCGCAATGTGCTGCGGTTCCAGGAACCATGCTGCCCGATGACCATGCCGTCCGGGAAGCCGGGCAGAGTGCCTGCGGGAAGCCAGCAAAGGCCAAGTGATGCAGTGTGTCCGCCCAAGGCATAGTCCGGTGTTATAGCGGTTGCGACCATCGCCGGGTCCTGCGGCACCCGGTCGTCCAAGTTCTGCCCCCAGTAGCAATAGGGCCATCCATAGAAGCCGCCGTCGCGCACTGATGTCAGATAGTCGGGCGGCGTCTCGTCGCCCAGGCCATCGCGCTCATTAACCACCGTCCAGAGCGCACCCGTCGTTGGTTCCCACGCCATACCCACCGGGTTGCGCAGACCGGAGGCAAAAATGCGGTGCTGACCACTCTCGAGGTCAAGCGCGTGGATAGCGGCCCGTCCTTCTTCTGCCGCCATGCCGCGCTCGCCGATGTTGCTGAGCGAACCGACGCCGATGAAAAGCTTTCGTCCATCGCGACTCGCAAGCAGGCTTCGCGTCCAATGCCCCCCGGCCTTGAAGGACGTAACCTTTTGGCCTGTCGCGCTGATACGTGTGTCGCCCGTTTCATACGGGAACGCAACCACCCCGTCTGTGTTGCCGACATACAACGTATCGCCCAGAAACGCCATGCCGAACGGCTGATTGAGTCCGTCGAGAAATTCGGTGCGGATTTCGGCCACGCCGTCGCCATCCGCATCCCGCAACAGCGTGATGCGGTTCGGACTTGCGCCCACTGCGGCGGCGCGCTTCATTGTGCTCAACATGGCGTAGTCGAAGGCGGATTTAATGCCCCCCGGCTCGCTCAGTGCCTCAGCAACCAGTACGTCGCCATTCGGCAACACGTAAATCCAACGGGGATGTTTGAGCCCGGCCGCGAATGCGTTCACGTTGAGCCCGGCCGCCGCAGTCGGCATTTGCTCCGCGGGCCATCCCTTGGCTGTCGGCATCTTCAGGGTCGGAATGCCCTGCGGCTTGGCTCTCGGGATTGTCGGGGCGCTGCCATAGGCCGGTTCCAGAGAATCGCCGTCCTGGCGCCGCAAAAGGATGGCCACAGCGCCGATCAGTGCGACCAATCGACCGAGAATATCTGACAGGCCCATGTGCCCTCCTAACCTTGATGCGCAGCCTACCCGAAGCTCCTGCGGGTTGGTATCCTCAAACCGCATTGTTTGTGGGCCACTGACGCAAAAGCCGGCCTCGACCCAGTGCATAAATTGCAAGCCATCATCGAGTTCGACATGACCGGCAAAATTCTGGCGGGCAACGCCAAACTTCTGCCGCGACCTTGGACACTATGCATGGGGGATTCTTGGCAAACATCGCCGAATGTTTTCTCGATCCGGCGGAAGGCTCGTCCTCCGATTTTCGGGAGTTCTGGTGAGATCTGGATAGAAGTCTCCGATGTGCGAACGATGCGGTTGGAATGGAGTCTAGATGCGTGTTGAGCTGGATCGTCCCTGACGCTTCTGACTTCTCAATCCATTCGATGGTGTGCGGCCGAACGCCGATGCGCGCGGTGTGGGAGTTCGAGAAGGGCGGGCGCGAACTCATGTCCGCGTCGACGGCCCGCTCATCATCAACGACGAACGTCTGACGATCAGAGCCGCGATGGCTGGCTCGGCCTAGTGATGGAGGACTTGGTCCAAGGCGCCGTCGCGAATGGCTATGTCGATGGTGGGCGGGTCAGCGGCTTCATCGCCATCCAAGCCCCGTCCCCGCATCCCGCAACGCGCTGGAGAAGGCCGACTGGGCGGTCGACGACGTGGAACTGGTGGAGGCGAACGGAGGCGTTCGCGCCCAGGCCTGCGCCGTCAACAAGGACCTCGGTTGGGATCCCCTATCGTCAACGTCAATGGCGGCGCGATCGCGATCGGCCATCCGATCGGCGCTTCTGGCGCCCGCTTTCCTCAACACGTTGCTCTTCGTGATGAAGCGGCGGGGCGTTTTCCGGGCCTCGCGTCGGCGGCGGCATGGGCGTCGCCATGTGCGTCGAGCGCCTTTAGCAGTTCCGCGTTGCTCCCACAGAGGCGAGCGCACAGCGGAGCAGCGATGCACATTGCTCGCTGCTGCGCAAGCGAGCATATCATCGGCATTGCAGTTCGACGGGCCAGACGCTTTGTTCGTCGGCAGCGTTTCGGCGGCTCGCCTATCAACTCTCGCCAATGTCCGCCGTCGGACATCCAATCGAGCCATAAGATCAAGCTTGACGCGACGGTCGCTTAGGACTCAATCGCGGCTTCCGTCACGTTCCCCGCCTACGGCCCCTGTGGGCCGGGAGCGAAAGCTGGCTTTGATCGAGCTAGACGCCCCGCGAAAAGGTGAGGACGGTGAGCCCATGCGGGCCGACATCTTCTTCCAGGCGACGCCAGCCGAATGCCTCATAGAATGAGCGCTTTTCCGGCAAAGCGCATAGATAGGCAACATCATGGCCCAGGTCGAACGTCGCTTCTGCTGCGCGGCGGACAAGGGCCCTGCCAATACCCCGACGCCGGTGGTCGGCATCGACCCATACGGCCGCCACCCATGGAGCGTATTGCGGACGCTCCTCCAGGTCGCAGGAGATGATTAGGGCCGATCCGAGATATGTCGCGCCCTCGTGGGCAACAAGCCCGAAAGGCAGTGCTCCTTCGTCCAGCAATTCCAGCATGTGGTCGGCTACATGTTCGAGCGGATGGCCCGCCAGATACGATCTGCAACCGTAGGGCAGAAGCCCGGCTGATCACGCAAGTCCGAGATTGCGTACGGCTGCGACTGTGATTGGGGCATGCGTCCTCGTGAGCTTCGGTTGCTGGAATGGGCCGAGCGCGGATAAAATTTTGAGTTGCAGCTTACTTCATGGCTGATGTACTTCAACGGGTAGTGATCGTAAGGCGCTGCAATTTCTTCGTGGCCCTCCACAGTGCGTTGCTCCTCGGCTGCCGAGATCGAAACGCGGCCAGCGTCCGACCCTTCGGAACCAATCCCATCCGCGATGGTTCGACACCTCTCTGTGCAGCGGAAGGAGGCATGGAAATGGCCCAGCAAGTACCGCTCGATCCACATGGTCGCGCCGAGAACCCGCCGAGCAACACGGCAAATGACGACGGCACTCTGCAGCTGTGCTCCGACGTCGCTTACCGGCGCCTTGGCATTGTCAATGTCGTGTTCTTCGGAAGCCCGGGTGCCGGCGACCGCAAGTGGGTTCTGATCGACGCCGGAGTGATGGGGACGACCGGCCTCATTACCCGGGCCGCCGAGGAACGTTTCGGTGCAAAATCACGGCCGGCCGCAATTGTGATGACGCATGGACACTTCGACCACGTCGGCGCTCTCGAAGAGATTTCCGACCTGGAGGGGGCGTGGCATTCCGACTGGCCATCCGCTCGACGGTGTGCTGGAAAACCTCGGATGGTTCGGTAAGCGTTTCAGGACGGATATGCGCGAATGCACTGTTGTTTCGCATGGGACGGCGGCGGCTCATCGCCATCGATCCGGCGAGAATACCAGTTCGCCTGGCGCTTCGTTTCCAAAACATCGGCAGCACGGGCGCCGCGAGACACCTGTTTTCGTGCCTCAAGCGCGGACTTCGGGCGAAGGGCCCTGTGGCTTCGCTGACGACCATGCCGTTATACGGCGTGGTGAGTGCCGCCATGATCTATGACGACCAGCCCATCGTCGACTACTTTCGCCGGATCGATGAGCAAAGGATCATGGGGGCGATGACGGTCAGCGGTGACGACCGGATCTACTTCTTCGAACTCGAGCGGGTGGATGAGCCTTTACAGCGCCACGCATCCAATTAGACGCGCAAAGGTCACGGTAGCACTTTGAATTACTGCCAGCTGAATAGCTGCCCGCGGCAGTAATCACCTATCGCCGAGCATCCGTTTTCGAGGACGGCTTTTTCGTGCGCGGTCGCCCGGCTGCGGCAGGGCGTTCGCCAAGCTCGGCCTCGGCTGCATCCCTCTCCAACCTGAGTTGTCTCAGTCGGGCCGTTTTCTTCTCTCTCGCCAGCGCTTCCTGTTCCATGATTGCCCGACAGGCGAGAGTTGCCTGATCGACAGCGTGGTTCGAGGCGACTTTCTTGCTCGGCTTGAACGGATCACTTCGGCCAACATCTTTCATTGCCTTCTCCTTCGTGAGGTCGGGAACGCTGAAGCCCAGGTCATCACGACGGGCGACATCAAAGTGCGCGAAGGTTGTCCGCAGAACTCTTGCCCGACCTGCGGTCCTGAGTGATTTCGAAACTTACCTTTTGGCCGTCTTTGAGAGTGGAGAGGCCGGCACGCTCTACCGCCGAGATATGCACGAAGACATCCTGACCGCCGTCATCAGGCTGGATGAAGCCAAAGCCCTTGGTGCTGTTGAACCACTTTACCGTTCCAGAAGCCATGTAGCGTCCTTTTCAAGTCAGAGAGGATCGCCCTAGGCGATCCGAGAAAGCTAATTTTTTCATGAAGTCGCGATCGAGAGCAACGGCATAAGATGTAGTGTCACTCGTCAATTGCTTAGTACCAGCGTCCCCGGCCGTACCAGCCGCCACCCAATAGGATAAGAACAAGGATGATGATTAAGAGCGTCGTGATATCCATCTCGGTCTCCTGAAGTACCTGGTCGACTTCACCGCGCTTGACGATGGGTACTTCGATTGACGGAAACGTCCAAGCAAGAAGGTTTGTTCCACGCTCGGGAGCGGAGGCTTGGCCGAACGGCTGGAACCATGAGCTCTTGGGCCGGTCCAATATGTCGAGACCGTTCCATTTTCATTTATCGCCGTTTCCGGCGGCAACGGGGTCAAACACGCGCTGGCGCGGCTCCAGGTCTTCTCAATGTGACCGGAAGTGCCCGGCCAGCTGTCTGCGGTCGCAAGGCTTCATTGAATTTACACTCTTGAGCAGGGAAAGGCCCTGCCCCGGGGCAGGGCCTTTCATTTGAACACTCAAATTATCCAGTATTAACTAGCGAGGCAAGAAAATATTCTTGCGCGAAAAAGTATACTTCGTAAATTTTCCTAAAAAATGCCGAAATATCCGCCCTCGCAGACAGGAGATTACACAATAACAGGGGTATATCAATAAAAAATTAGGGGTTTATATTAAGTCATATTAATGGAGGCGAGAGCGCACGCTACCCGAGGAGGGTTGATGGTAGTCCCCCGGTCGCGCAATCTGCTGTAGAGCGAGCAAGTGATCTAAGAAGCTTTTTCGCAGAGCGACCGCGCGTTCAGGAGGCCCCAGCCGAAGACTGGATCCTTGCCCGGATCGCCGAGGTCTTCGACGTTGCCGGCGAGCCTCTCGCGGATCAGCGCAGGGCCGAGTTTCGGCTCCGACGCCTTCATCAACGCCACCGCGGCGGTGACGAACGGTGCGGCGAAGGAGGTGCCGGTTTTCGGACGAGCTCCGGTGATCGACGCCGCCGTCCAGACGGCCACACCGGGAGCAGCAAAGTCGATGTGGTCGCCGCGTCCGGCGCGCCTGTAGGGTCGCTTGCTCTTGTCCGTCGCTGTCACGGCGATGACCTCTTCGTAAGCGGCGGGGTAAACCGGCTCCGCTCTCGGGCCGCCATTGCCGGCCGCGGCCACCAGGATGATGCCGCGTTCGCCCGCCTTCTTCACCACCTGTTCGAGCAGCCGATTGGGCGGCCCGGCGAGGCTGAGATTGATGAGCTGCACTTCGCGCGCGGCAAGGAGGTCGAGAGCACGCACCAGATCGAACGCGCCGGAGCGGTCGTCTTGCCTCTTGGCCCGGTGAAAAGCATCCACGGCGATCAGGTCACCGCCCGGAATGAGACCGGGCGTGCGGCTCGTCGTGGACCCGACGAGCAGAGCCGCGATCGCGGTACCGCTTCCCCGACTGAGGCAAGCTTTCATCGGCAAGGCGGATGATTTCGATATCGCTTCCTTCGAAGGCGTCGTGCTCGGGGTTGATGGCAGTATCCACGAGGCCGATCGCAACTGTGCCGCTGCAAGCGCTCGGTCGATCGTAAGCCGAGGGCCAGCCGATGACGCTGCGCGCCAGGCAGTCCCCCCGCGCGCAATGCTCGGCGCCCCGTTCCGGGCGGAAGTAATGATTGAAGTCGATGCTGGCCTCTGGCGCAAGGGTCTGCGCCCGCGCTCTCGCAGCGTCCAGGGTCATCCTCGCGGGGATGCGAAACTTGACGAGTTCGCTATCGAGCATCGTCACCGTGCCGCGGTCGACGACCTCGAAGCCCGCTTCGGCCAGTTGCGTGAGTTGAGCCGCGCTGAAACCGAAACCGACGATCTCATCCGGTGCTCGTGCCGGCACGGCGGGTGCGGGAGCAGGCGCGCGCCGGGCGATGTGTCGGCGTGGGAAGAGGCCGCGGAACGGGAGCAGGCTCCTGCCGCCGTTCCACCCTGCACCGGACCGGTAGGATCCGGAGCGCCCAGATCTGCTGCCTCCCTCATCGTCGTCATCGTCATCGTCGGCCAGGGCCGCTTTGGCTCCGAGGATTTCCAACGTCGTTTCGCTGCCGGAAACCATGGCGTCGCCCGCGACGAGGGCGATTGCCGTAAGGGACATGACCAGAATGTTTCTCAGCGGGGTCGCCATCTCAGAACCTCGATCTTGCTTGAAGCACGAGAGTGCATTTCTTGGACAGACGGGCGGGTGCCTGTAGATTGAATGGGAACGGCTGAGTCGTCGATCTATTCCCATTTCTCGTCCAAATTGCGGAGTTTCGGGGTCATGAGCGTTGCGGTGAAGGATGTCGGTGAACGCCTCATAGCGTTTCTGCCCAATCTGCGCCGCTTCGCCTATCGCTCTGCCGCTCGCGTGATGTCGCCGACGACCTCGTTCAGGCGGCTTGTGAACGGGCGCTGGCAAGCGCCGACCGCTTCGAGCCGGGCACACGCTTCGACGCATGGATGTTTCGCATCCTCCGCAATTTGTGGATCGACCAGGTGCGCAGGCAGAAAACCGCGGGCATTCAGGACGATATCTCCGAACGCCAGGACATTGCCGGCTCGTCCGGGGAGGGCGAAGCCGAGGCGCGCCTGACGCTCAAGACCGTGGCGGAAGCGATCGGAGAGTTGCCGGAGGAGCAGCGGGAGGTGCTCATCCTCGTCTGCGTCGAGGAGCTTTCCTATCGCGAGACGGCCGGTGTCCTCGACATCCCAATAGGAACGGTAATGAGCCGGCTGGCGAGGGCCCGCAAGAGTCTCGCCGAGACTGCGGGAATAACGACAAAGAGCGCCCGTTCTCACGTGATGAAGGACGTAGAGGAATGACCAGGACGGATTTCTCCGATGAGACACTGATGCGCTTCGCCGACGGCGAGCTTGATGCCGAGACCTCCGCTGAGGTCGAGCGGGCAATGGAAACCGACGACGAACTTGTCGCGCGGGTGGGCCTATTCATCGAAACGCGTCAGGCGGCGAAGACCGCCATGAAACCGCTACTCGAAGAACCCTTGCCGGCCGAACTCAAGTCCGCCGTCGAGAGGATGGTCGCGGAAAAGGCTTTGGCGCAGAATGCATCGGCCCCCAGGGTGCTGTCTTTCCCGCATCGGGCCGCAAACGATCGGCCGATAAGCAGCTGGGCCGCACCCATCGCCGCCTCTGTTGTGGCCCTCATCGCCGGGTTCGGTGGATATTGGCTGGGCCGCGGTGGCGAAGCGGCGCCATCCAATGTGCTGCCACTCGCGGCCCTGAGCAAACCGGCGCTCGACGAGGCGCTCGTAACGGTCGCCTCCGGTGCCGAAACGCAATTGCCCGGTTCCGACCAGCGCTTTCGTGCCATTGCGACATTCCGCGACAATTCACAGGCGCTCTGCCGCGAATTCGAAGTGGATTCGGCCGACCGCTCGACGGTGGTTTCCGTTGCCTGTCTTGCCGGCACCGAATGGCGCGTGACTTTCGCCGTCGCCGCACAAGGCGGCAGCGATGGCTATGCGCCGGCATCATCCCTCGAAACCCTCGACTCCTATCTGACGGCGGTTGGCGCCGGGCAGCCACTCGAGGCAGCGGAAGAAGCCAAGGTACTTGGCGATCTCCGTCAAAAAAGCGAAGCGAACTAAAAATCGCGCCGTGGAATAGAGGCAAGCATCGCCCGTTACTCCACCGGACCGAAGAAACCGGTCCGGTCTAAATGAGGAGTAATTGGCATGATCAAGAATTGGGCAAATACCGCGCTCGCCGCCGGATTGGCGGCATTCGTGGGCTCTGCCGCCGAGGCGAGCCAGCACCCGCAGATCCTTCCTGACGGCGCGAGCTCGCAGAGGCAGAGCAGTCATGCGACCGGCCGCACGGACGGCGAGATCATCGTTGCCGGCAACAGTTCATCCAACTCGAGTTCCAATTCATCGAGCAATTCCAGTTCCAACTCGTCTTCGAACAGTTCGTCGAATTCGAGCTCGAACTCCTCTTCGAACAGCTCCTCGAACTCGAGCTCGAACTCGTCCTCGAACAGTTCGTCCAACTCGAGCTCGAACAGCTCCGGTCGGGACTATCGTCCCGGCAAGCTGTGGCGGGTGCGCTGAATACGCACGGCAAAGGAAGCGGGGCCGGATGGATGCCGGCCCCGCTCATTATGTGTAACGCTTCAACGAGCAGCGCGGGCCGCCTTTCGATACCATCCCTGCCCGGCGATTGTGTTCCGATAGATCGTCTCGCGCTCGACGGCCTCCCGTCGGGTTTCGGCGCGAATTTCCGCCGTCACGGCTGCGTCCACTCGGCGAAACGGTATCACCTGAACGAGCGGCGTTCCCTTCTCGATGACATAGAGGCCGTCCGGCGCCGTGGCAAAGAAGGGGAAATGGATGTTGGCGGCGTAGCTATCGGTGTCGACGATGCCCGCCACGCATTCGAATGGCTGCCCCGGACGGTTGAGCGGCGGCAGGAAAAGGCAGCTCCAGCCAGGCGGCGTTCGTATTGACCAGTAGTTGTGAAACTTGCAAGGGGGAGAGGGCTCACGTGGGTTTCCCGCCACCTGATGGGCCCCGTGATTGCTGACCATGACGCGGTCGAACTCCCATCCTGCTTCGACACTGCGGCCGCCGTCCTTGATCTCCAGCCTGACGGTGGCGGCGATCGGCAGAATCCACCCGGCGGCCATCGCATCAAGAAAAGGCATGCAGCGCTTGGCGGTTAGGCCATTGTTGTTGGTCGACAAGTGGTCTTTATCAATCGCCGGCAGCTTTCGGAACCAATCCGGCAGGGCCGACTTGGCCGGCACAGGCGGCGCGATGACGCCTTGGTCTTCCGGCCGGCAGAGAAAGCGCATGACCCGCGGTTCCTTTTGCAAAATATTTAACATTCCGATTTCTCCAGTTCGAGTGGCTCGGGAGAAACGGTGCGACGCGACTTCTATTCCCTCGGGTAAATTCTACGCATCAGTCGACTTTCCGACCGCGGAGGCCCGAATGGCATGGCGTTCCCTGCCGGTGCCGTCGATCGGCTGCAGCATCCTGCGAAATTCATCCCGTTTCTCGTGGATCGATGCAATCACGAGGCCCATCGGAATGCCGATGTCGACGAGCACGGCTTGCGAGAGCTGCAGGCTTGCCTCGATGTTCTCCGGCACGGCATCCGTGACTTTCAGCTCGTACAATTCCGTCGCGTGCACCGCATCGCGCGCGCGGGCGACAATGGTCAGATCCGGCCGTTCGGATCGCGCAGCACGGACGATCGACTCGACCGCGTCGGGATTGTCAATCGTTACGACGAGTGCGCGGGCGCTTTGAATTCCGCAACGCCGAAGCAGCTCGATGCGGGTGGCATCGCCATAAAAGATCGTATCTCCGCGCGCTCGCTGTCTGGCGACCAGCACGGGATCGGCATCGATCGCCAGGAATTTCAATTCATGCCGTGAGAGCATCTCGGCGACCAATTGCCCGACGCGGCCGTAACCGACGACGATCACGCGCTCGGGGTCGTCGTCATGTTGTGGCGTCAGCCCTGCGAACTGAGCTTCATCCATCCTGGCATAGGCAGCACCTCGGCCCACGATGCGGATCAGCATCGGAATTGCTATCATCGTCAAGATCGCCGCGACCGTTGCCGTGGCGCTGGCTTCAGCAGGGACGGCATTGCCGGCAACGGCGGCACCGATAAGGATCAGCGCGAACTCGCCGCCGGGACCAAGGATGATTGCCAACTCGCCGGCGCCCCGGTTTGACAGGCCCATCAGGCGCGCGATCGGGAACAGGATGGCCGCCTTGATGGCGAAGAAGCCGATCGCGACACCAAGTGTAGGGATCGGGTTCGCAATGATTTCCGATAGGTCGAGACGGGCTCCGACAGAGACGAAGAAAAGGCCGAGCAGAAGCCCCTGGAAGGGCTGGATCGTCACCTCGATCTGCCGACGATACTCGGTTTCGGCCAACAGCAGCCCGGCGATGAAGGCGCCCAGGGCCATGGACTGGCCGCTAAGCGCCGTGACAAGGCCGGAGCCGATCACGACCAGGAGGCATGCAGCGACGAACAGTTCGCCGCTTTTTGTCGCCGCAACCAGCTTGAACAGGGGGCGAAGAACCAGACGACCCAGCCCGGCCATCGCGATCAGCGCCAGTGCGGCAGGCGCCAGCGCGTACAGCAAGCCGGCGCCGAGCCCACTTCCCCCGCGTGCACCCAGCATCATCACCATGAACAGGAGCGGCGCCACGGCGAGGTCCTGAAAGAGCAGCACGGCGAAGCCGGCGCGTCCAACCGCGGTGTTCAGCAGTTTGCGCTCGACAAGCGACGGCAGAATGATCGCTGTCGAAGACATCGCCAGCGCGCTGCCGAGCACGACCGCTGAAGCTGGCGTTTGACCCAGAAGGCCCGCAACGCCTGCCAGGATCGCTGTCGTGGCGAAAAGCTGCAATCCCCCCAGCCAGAAGACCAGCCTGCGCATCAGCAGCAAGCGGTTCCACGACAGCTCGAGCGCGATCATGAAGAGAAGAAACGCAACACCGAATTCGGCCAGATGGGTGATCTGCCCGACTTCCGTTATGGATATTGCCGAGAGCCACGGTACGTCTCTGGCAAGTGCTCCGAGACCGAAAGGGCCAAGCACGATGCCGGCGGCCAAAAATCCGAAGACCGGGCTCAACTTCAACCGCCCGAACAAAGGCACGATGACGCCGGCCGTCGCTAGAAACAGCAGAAGCTCCTTGTAGTTTTCAGTTTCCGGCGTCATCGACAGCTCTTAAGTTCCGCGCCAGGCCGCGCTTACTCCTTGCAAGGATAGTACTCTCATTTCAGGGGATAGTGTCGCCGCAGCCATGCTGAATGCCAACGCCGTAACCATGCTCGTGGCAAACTGGCCTGCCGTTGGTTTTCAGCAATAGGAACAAACTCTGCATGGTGGTTTCGTCGAGCCGTTGCAAGGCTGGTTAGTTGGGCCAGTGAGGTGGAGGAGGACGCTTAAGGGTCAGTGTATCCACGGGCGAAAAGGCGCAGGTCATAGGCCTTGGGATCACGTTGGAAGATCACGGCACCCTTCCGCTCGGACTGCTGTGGAACATAGTCGAGCACGGCGCTGCTCTCCTCGACGACCTCGTCGCCCTTGCGAAGCTCACCTTGAATCTCAACCGCAGCAACGGACCTTCCCGCACGATTTTCGGCGGCGAACTCGACCACGTAACTGCCATTCGCGGACGTGACCTCGACCGGCAGCACGACGAGCTGGGCCGTCCCCTTGGGCTCGCTCAGGCCTTCCGTGACCAGATATGCGAGCACCACAAGCAACGCCAAGCTACTCACTCCGGCCACGATCCACTCGATAGTGGAAGTTCCCGGTTTTCGCGTGATCGTCTCGTCGTCGCGCTGCGCCTTCTGCTGCCTGTCGCCTTTTGTGGAGTTTTTTGTCACAGGATGAGCCTCGCCACCGCCGCCCCCAATGCGCCTGGAAACGAAAGAACCACCACCGCGCTCAGCGTTTCCGAAAGCCCGGCCCCATCGGTTCTGCCGAAAGTCCATAGGATGTAGGCGTTGACCAGCATCACCAGCGCATAACCGACGAGCGCATATCGGAAGAAGATGCTGAAGAAGCCGGCGCCCGGTTCCGGATTGTGCGTGCCCCGGAATTCGAGCTCATAGACGAAGGCGTGCATGAGGCCGAGCGTTCCGATGACCAGCGCGACCTCCTGCCAGGGATTCATCTTGTAGGCAATCAGGACGACCTCTTCGGTCGGTGCGATGTTCACCGACAGGAACAGTGCTCCGACGACCATCAGAAACAGTTCTCCGGCGTAACCGGGCTCCGGAATCTCGTTGTCCTCCAATGGACTTGGACCCAACTGGGCCCGCGCTAGCGATGCACCCAAGCTGCCGGGCACAACCTGAACGGCAATCTTTCCGACCACCTCCCGGAGCGGCATTTCCGCGTTCACGATGCCGAAGATCAAAAGAACCGCTGTCGCCGCGAATGCGGCAACCAGCAGCGCCACAAATGCATCCGCTATACGATCGCGAAGCATCACCGTCTCGCGAAAACCTCCATATTTGTGCAACAGCACCAGCATCGGGACGGTGACCGCCAGCAATAGCGCAAGCCGCAAAGGGTGAAGATGAAAACCCAGAGCCCAGGCCTCCATCGTCATCAGCACCGGTACGGCGAAGATCAATGCTCCGGCGAAGGCGCGACCGAGACCAATCCAGAACTCGCGCAGCGTTGGGCCGACGATGACTTCAGTTGCCGCCAATCCGTTCCCCTTTCACGACGTTGGCCGATTTTGCACGCGTATCGGCTCGTGCAAGCCGGTGGGAAAACAATGCTTGCTGCGCATTCCTGTTCCGGAACACTGCAGAATTCTCTTGGTGTCTCCGGCCCTTCGTTCATGAAGCTGGGACATACTCGCCGATCGGGTTGTTCGACTGCCGATTTGTCGACGGAACAGACCGGCATGCTGGGGCGTTTAGCCAATCGTTCTTCAGGGCGGCAGTTGTTTGCGCTTTTCGCGCGACGTTCTGAGATGCCGAAGGAGGCGGGAACTTCGCCCCTCGTCGAAAAGCCATCTTCCTGACCGGATTAGAACCTCGAGGTGAGATCGGCTCACCACCGATATGCTCTGCTGGCACCTGATTGGAGGGAGGACCGATATGCTGTCTTGTCCTGCGGGAGCTCTCGCTGCAGCGACCATGCTCGCTGGCTTGCCGGCGTTCGCTAGCGACACCGTCCGGATATCCGGTTGGGGCGGGTCCGAGGTCGCCATCGTCAACGGCCTGTTGACCGACGTTCTTGCCGAAAAGCTCGCGAAAGAGGGCATCACGGTAAAATACGAGCCCGTGGATGGCGAGTTTTCGCAGTTCATTGTCAACGGCCTGTCGGCGGGTACCGCTCCAGACCTTTTCTACGTCGACATTTTCTGGGCGCGCTCCGTGTTCAGCGCCGGTCAGGCCTTGCCGGTAACGCAGGACGTATCCGGCTTCGCAGCCAATCTCGTCGAGGCGTTCACATATGAAGGGAAGGTTTACGCGATCCCGAAGGACTTCAACACGCTGGCGGTCCATTTCAACAAGGACATCTTCGATGATGCCGGCGTTGCTTATCCGAGCGACGGCGATACATGGAAGACGCTGCAGGAGAAACTGGTCGCCGTGCACAAGGCTCTTCCGGAGGTCGATGGCCTCTGTCTCGTTCCGGAATATGCCCGTTTCGGCGCCTTTGCATTGTCGACAGGCTGGACCCCCTTCGACAGCTGGGGAAAAACGATGCTCGATCAGCGCTTCCGTCGGGCTTTCGATTTCTACACCGGCCTCGTGAAGTCCGGGGCTGCCGTCCTGGCCGCCGACGCGGGGCAAAGCTGGGCCGGCGGGTGCCTGGCGTCCGAGCGGGCTGCCATAGCGATCGAGGGCGCCTGGATCATCAGCGCCCTGCGCGACAGTGCCCCGAACATGAACCTCGGGACTGTCCGAATGCCGAAGGACCCCGAAAGCGGCAAACGAGGCAATATCGTCTTTACCGTCGGTTGGACCGTCAACGCGGCCTCCAAGGTCAGCAAGGCTGCTATAAAGGTGGCCGGGCTCCTGACCTCAGAGGAGGCCCAGCAATGGGTTCTGGAGCAAGGATTGGCCCTGCCGAGCCGGACCGGCCTGGCTGACAACCCGTGGCTGCGGGGGGACCGGCCCGAACAGATGACAAGCCGAGTGATTTTCGAAGGACTGTCGGACGATCACGTCATGCCGTATTTCTTCGGAAAGGTCGGAGGGAGTTGGATGCAGCCGATCAATGCGGCGCTCAATTCTGTCATCCTCGGGGAGGCGGACGCCGACACAGCCTTAGCATCGGCACAAAGCGCCCTCGATCGGATGCTCGCGAATTAGGCGTTGCTCTCGAGCAAAGAGGAGACGGCTGGTTCGGCAGGGCACGCTCAGGAGGAGCATGCATGGCGCGAGCAAGGTCGGAAGAGAGGAGCGGCTGGCTCTTCATCTTGCCCTTCACGGTCTCGATGGCGCTGTTCTTCGTCTACGCGATCGTCCGGACAGCCTATTACAGCTTCACCGATTTCGACCTGTTCAAGACTCCGAGCTTCGTCGGGCTGTCCAATTACACTGCGCTTGTCTCCGATGAGCTTTTCCTGACCGCCCTGCGCAACACGATCGGCTTCTCGCTCATCGTCACAACGGTTCAGACCGCGCTTGCGCTTGCTCTGGCAGTTCTCGTGAACCACGCCGTCCGAGCGAGGGGACCTGTCAGGACCGTGTTTTACCTGCCATCCATCATGTCCAGTGCGGCCATGACGCTTATCTTTCTTTGGCTCTTTCAAAGAGATGGCTTCATGACCGCGATCGTCAGCATCGTGCTTGCCTATCTCCGGCATATCCTTCTGTTCCTCGTGGGCGTCGCTGCGGTGCAGGGTGCGCTCGTTCTCAACGCGCGGCGCCGCTATGAAGGCGTTTCGATTTTCGACCCCTTCTTTCTGCTCGTCGCCGCTGCGAGCGCGCTGGCACTTGTCGTCGCCTGTGCCCTCGCGGGATTGCTGCCTGTCTTCGATAACGATCTGCGTATTTCCTGGCTGAATACCCAGCAGCGTTTCCTCTTCATGCCGGTCACGCTGTGGTCGGTGGCGTTGATGAACGTCTTTACGACGGTCCCGACGCTGATGCTGTTGTTTCTGGCGGGGCTACAATCGATTCCGAACGCCTTGTACGACGCGGCCGAGATCGACGGGGCCAACGCCTTCCAGCGATTTCGCCACATAACCGTGCCGGCGCTTAGGCCGGTGACCTTTGCCGTCGTCACGATGGGCATCATCGGCACCCTGCAGATGTTTGACCAGGTCGCGGTTCTGGGAGATGCGGCGCCGCTGGCAAGTCGCGCGACGCTTGCATATTACGTCTATGAGAACGCGTTTCCGGCGGGCGCCTCTTCGAGGATCGGCATGGCAAGTGCGGCGGCGCTGGTCCTCGGCATTCTGACAATCGCAGTCGTCTACGTTCAAAAGTCGGTCGGCGTGAAGGAACGGGCCGAATGATGGTGAGGAAAGTTGCTTCGGATGCCCCGCCCTCACGCCGCCCTCTGCCGTCTGGGGCGCTTCGCCGGCGGCAGCTTGCGCTCAGCGCCTGGTTGTATCTGACCCTTCTTGCCGTCGCGACGATAATGATGGGGACATTTGTTCTCGCGTTCATGGCGAGCCTGAAGGCCGACCCGCTGGAGAGACCGTTTCGTGTCTATTTCGATCAGCTGAATCCGGCCGCGTGGATTGCCGCCGCCCGTTTGGGGCAAGAGGGTGCGGGTGACGCTTTGTGGGGAGGACTGTCTCCCGGCGCCGAAGTGGGCTTCAGTGTCACTTACGCAGCGCCCGCCGGGACCAAGATCGTCGAACCGAAGGCCGAGATTCCGCGCCGCCGCCCGGGGTCGGGCATCGCCGCTGCACTCATGCGGCATTACGCGGCGGACTACGCGTCAATCGCGCTGAAAAATTCCAGTTCGGCAATGATGCAGGTTCGTGATGAGGAGGGAGGATTGCAAGCGCGGCAGACGCGGACATTCGTCTATGAGATCACCTACCGCACCGACCGCGAGGATCGGCCGTGGATCGAACGCACGCCCCTCAATCTGACCGCTCCGCCCTCTCAAACGCTTGCCGAAAGTCCGATTTCGCCATCGCGGTCCGAGCGGCGCGGACGTCTCCTGAGTTGGGACAACATCACGCCAGGCGTTCTCGGGCTGATCTTCAACAACTACCGGCGGGTGATAAACGAGACGGCTGACCTGGAGACCGGGAAAAGCCTGTTCGGGAGCTGGCTGGTCAATAGCTTCGCCATCGCCGCCGGACGCCTGGTCCTGACGCTTGTCGTCGCCAGCCTTGGCGGTTATGCACTTGCGCGGCTCGAATTCAGGGGCAGCCGTTTCATCTTCGCTGCATTGCTCTTCTCGATGACGATTCCGGCGCAGGTGACTTTCGTTTCGAATTATCTGATCTTCAGGGACCTGTCGCTTCTAAACACTCCCTGGAGCGTGATCGTCGTTTTCGTCGCCTCGGCCAATGTCCTGTTGATGAAGCAGTTTTTTGAAGGGTTCCCAAGAGAGATAGAGGAGGCGGCAATCGTGGACGGCGCCAGCCGTTTTCAAGTGTTCTGGAAGATCGTGCTGCCAAACGCAAAGCCGGCTTTGTTGGTCAACGCGATTCTCGCCTTCCAAGGTGCCTGGAACGACTTCTTTTGGCCCCTCGTCCTCATCACCAGCCCGCCCGAAGCGCTGACGGTTCAGGTCGGGCTTCTCAGCCTTCGTCGCTCGTACGGGGGCGCGCAGGGCGATTGGGGACTCGTTCTGGCCGGCGCGTTCATCTCGATCGTGCCGGTGCTTATCCTTTTCGTCCTCTTCCAGCGGCACATCGTCTCGACTGAGCTCACCAGGGGCACCGCCTAAAGCGCGCCGCGTTCAAACGCATTCACGCGGCGCGCTTTAGGTCTTTGTTTTTGTGCATGTCGTCATCCCACAACCGCTGCACACTTTTGGGCGACATGCATTAGCACTGCCAAGCTATCCTTTGTTGGTGACCTCGAGGCCTCATACTCTCAGCGGGCTTCCAGCACTGAAGCAATCCACCTCTCGCCTATCATTTCACGACGGTTTTTATCTTGGCGATCGATTCGAGCGTGCGATGGACGGGGCACTTGCCGGCAATTTCCTCGATCCTGCTGCGAAGCTCCTCGGAGATCCCGCCGTCGATGGAAATGACGCGCTCGAATTGATCGATCCTGCCGCCGCCGATTTCCTTCTCGGTGCACTCCTCGCAGTCCTCCGCATGAATTTTGGCATGCGAGACGTCAACGCCAATTCGCCCGAGGGTCAGCTTCTTGTGGTCGGCATAGAGACGCAATGTCATCGAGGTGCAGGCGCCAAGTGCGATCGACAGAAAGTCATAGGGTGACGGCCCGGAATCGAGCCCGCCCACTCTTTCGGGCTCATCGGCGAAGAGCCGATGGCCGCCGGCCTGAACCGCGTTTTGAAATTTGCCTTCGCCCGTTTCCGTCACACGGACGTGTTCAATCGTGCCCTCGCCTTGCGGCATGTCGGCGGAGAGATAACGGCTCAGCCATCCCGATATGATCCGGCCGACGAAGGCTGCGTCCTCCGGATCGGTGAGCAGATGATCGGCCTTATCCAGCGATACAAAGCTCTTCGGATGTCTGGCCGCATGGAAGATTTCGGTAGCGTTCGCGATTCCGACGGTCTCGTCGAGGGGAGCGTGAAGGATGAGGAGCGGTTTTTTCAGGCTTGCAACAGCATCCTTGATACGCTGCTCACGTGCATCTTCGACAAACTGCTTTCGAACGAGAAATGTACGCCCCGCGAGATCGACTTCGGCCGCACCGCTCTTTTCGATCTCCTCGAGGCTCGTTCCGAAGTTCTTCAGCACATGGCCCACGTCAGCCGGTGCACCGATTGTCGCCACGGCGCGCACCTCGGGAATCTCCTTGGCAACGGCCAGGACCGCAGCACCCCCGAGCGAGTGGCCAATCAGCAACGAAGGTGCCTGGTAGTGTTGACGGAGATAGTCGGCGGCCGAAACCAGGTCGGCGACATTGGAGGAGAAATTCGTCGAGGCGAATTCCCCTTCACTCGATCCCAGGCCCGTGAAATCGAAGCGCAGGACAGCGATACCTTCGCGCGCAAGTTCCGCTGCAATGCGGCGCGCGGCCGCCAGATCCTTGGAACAGGTGAAGCAATGCGCAAAGAGTGCGTAAGCGCGCAATTGCCCGTTGGGCAGATCGAGGCGGGCGGCCAGGGTGGCCCCGGAATGGCCGGCAAATTGGTGCCGTTGCGTGTTGAAAGGCATGGTAACGCTCCTTGGCTCCGCGGAAAGGAGCATTCTACACCTGCAACGACGACGGACTACCTACAACGCCGCGCGTCTTATCAGACGCGCAAAGGTCGCTGCAGCACTTTGAATTGCTGCATGTCTTTGTCCTTAAATCGAGGTCGACTTAAGGAGACATGCAGTAGCTGTTCATTTCGCCAGAGTTTCGACGCGTCGGGTCGACGCGCCGACGTCGCCTTTGATCTGCTCGGCTATGCGCTTCTGCTCGTCGTTCACAAGATGGATCAGTAACCGAGCGCGGCGCTCAAGGGCCGGAAGCAGCTTCCGGCCAGCCTGGCTTTCAGGTCCTCGCAGTAGGATCGCAGTCAGCCCTGCGTCGGCCGCCAGTCGGGCGACGGAATGACGTTGATCATCCACGGGACGCCGAACCTGTCGATCAGGGAACCGAAACCGGGCGACCAGAAGGTCTCGCCAAAGGGCATGACTGGCTTGCCCCCTTCGGACAGCTGATCGAACCAGCGTTGGGCTTCGGCCTTGTCCTGCGTGTGCAGAGTGACATCGAAGCCGTTCTTGGGCTTGTCGATGTTCCGAGCCCATTCGACGTCCATGTCGGCGCCCATCAGCGCCTGGTCGCCGACCTCCAGCCAGCAGTGCATCAGCCAATCCTTGTATTTGGGATCGTTGATCGGCATGTCCGGTGGGGCTTCACCGTAGGAATGGGCGGCGGTGATCTTGCCGCCGAGCACCTTGGCGTAGAACTCGAACGCCTCGCGGCATTGCCCTTGGAAACTCAGGCTGGTGACGATCTTCATGATTGCGTCCTTCTCGTCGTTGTGATTTCGGATTTGGAACGGAAACGGCAGGCCTGCAGCGGCGCGCGACTTACCAGACGCGCAAAGGTCGCTGCAGCGCTTGAATTGCTGCATGTCTGGGTCCTTAAACCGAGTTTGATTTAAGGAGACATGCAGTGAGCAATCCCGGGCATCTTTCGGCACCTGCGAGTTCATAGCCGTGGTGGCGGCGGATCCGCCCGGTGATCTCACACTAACGTTGATATCAACGTAAATCCGCTCGGCTGTCAACCGGGAGCTACGTTTTCCCTAGACCGAACCGTCGGGACACCGATTCGGTGGACTGCCGGCGACGTCAGTCTCCCGGAAACAAAGTGCGACGATCTCCATTCCGCGTTATAATCGACATGCGGCGGTTTAGATGGAAAGGCGCAGCCGATGAAGAGGCTAGCAATCGTTGCCTTGTCGCTCGCGACGACGTTGACAAGCGTCCCGCCGGCCATGGCATTTCCAATCGTTGTCGCGGCGAAGGTCGAGGCAGCGCAGGCGCAGCCGGTCCAGTACAGGCGCTATCGCGGTGGCTATCGGGGCGGGTACCACGGGCATCACCATAACGGTGGTGGTGGCGATGACTGGGCCTGGGCGCTCGGAGGGCTCGCAGCCGGCGCGCTCATCGGCGGGCTGTTGACGCAGCCGAGGTATTATGGGCCCGGCTACTACGATCAGTATTACGATCAGGGCTATTACGGACCGACCTATTATCGGCCGCGCTACTACGCGCCGCGTTATTACCGTCAGACCTATTATGGCGGCAATGCGCATGCGCGCTGGTGCTATGCGCGTTATCGGTCCTACAGGGCTTACGACAACACGTTCCAACCCTATTACGGTCCGCGACAGGCGTGCGTATCGCCTTACTATTGATAACACGGCGCCACGGAGCCTCATGCCACGCACGTGAGCCGAGGCAGGCCCCGCCGATGACCGCCTTCGAGATCCGGCGCCCCCTGGCGTTCACCACTCCAGCTCCGGACAAATTGCAACGGCCCCGCTTCGGGTGAGGCGGGGCCGTTAGCTCGATCAAATCAGGCTTGGACTAGATGGCCTGGTATGCCGCGATGATCGCTTCCACCTGCGAGTCGTCCAGTGCATCCACCTGAGCCGTGGTGACGGCCAGCAACTGGTCGCTGGAGAGGCTCAGGATATCGTCGCTGGACAGGCCGGCGAGTGCGCTCGTGCTGATCGCGGCGATGTCGGCGGTCGAGAAGGTCGCGAGGTCATCCGTGGAGAGTGCTGCGATATCGGCCGAGTCCAGCGCTGCGACCTGGGCCGAGGTCAGCGCCTCGACCTGATCGGTGCTCATCGCGTCGATCTGGTCGGAGCTCAGAGCGCCGATGACCTTCGTGCTCAAGGCGGCGACCTGGTCGGTGGTGAGCGCCGCGACGTTATCCGTCGAGAGCGCGGTCAGCTGCGTCGAGGTGAGCGCCGCGATCTGGGCCGAGGTGAGCGCTGCCACCTGGTCCGAGGTGAGCGCCCCGATCTGCGCGGTGGACAGTGCTGCGACCTGGGTGGTCTTCAGCGCCGCAGCCTGGTCGGTCGAAAGGGCCGCCAGATTGTCGGTGGAAAGACCCGTCAGAGCAGTCACCGAGATTGCCGCGATGTCGGCAGTCGAGAAGGTCCCGAGATCCTCCGATGCGAAGGCTGCAAGCTGCGCCGAGCCGAGCGCGGCCACCTGTGCCGTCGTCAGAGCCTCAGCCTGAGCGGAGCTCATGGCGTCGATCTGGGTGGAGCTCAGAGCGGCGACCGTCTTCGAGTTCAGCGCCGCGACCTGGTCGGTGGAGAGCGCCGCGACGTTGTCGGTGGAGAGCACCGCAATCTGCGTGGAGCTCAGGGTGCCGACCTGGGACGTGGTGAGCGCAGCCACCTGATCCGAGGTGAGGGCGGCGATCTGGGCGCTCTTCAGCGCTGCGATCTGGCTGGTCTTCAGCGCTGCCGCCTGGTCCGTCGACAGTGCCGCGACATTGTCGGTCGTCAATCCGGCGAGGGCAGTCGCGGTGATCGCAGCGATCTCGGCGGTCGAGAAGGTTGCGATGTCCTCGGAAGCCAGAGCCGCAATGTCGGCCGAGTCGAGCGCCGCGATCTGGGCGGAGGTCAAGGCTTCAGCCTGATCGGACGTCAGCGCGCCGATCTGTGCCGAGCTCAGCGCTGCGACCGTCTTCGAGTTCAACGCTGCCACCTGATCGGTCGAGAGCGCGGCGACATTGTCGGTGGAGAGCGCCGAAATCTGCGTCGAGGTCAGGGCTGCCACCTGCGACGAGGTGAGGGCAACGACCTGGTCCGATGTCAGGGCGGCGATCTGGCCCGTCTTCAGCGCCACGACCTGGGTGGTCTTCAGTGCTGCGGTCTGATCGGTGGAGAGAGCTGCGACATTATCGGTGGAAAGACCGCCCAGCGCCGTGACCGTGATCGCTGCAATATCGG
>NZ_NWTB01000028.1:0-38018 GCF_002531875.1 Sinorhizobium sp. FG01 | reverse complement strand
TCCCGCGAGCTCCGCCGCCCACGTTTCTCTTTCTCTATCTTCAATTGTCAAAAAACCGACGGAAAAAACTCCCGTCAACGTTCCCAATCGGCCAAAACTCGCGTCCCAGCCCCAAAATCAGCATCCGCCAATCCAAAGGAAACCCTAGAGCGAAAGTCGTCGTCGCCAGCAGCGCCGCCGCCCTCGTCAGTGATCGGGCTTATAGACCCCACACCTCAGACACGTCAACAGACATTTTTAAAAAAATGACAGTTTTCTGACAACGCCCGAGAACTCAGGCCTTTGCGGCTTACCGAGTTGTTCTGCCAGCATGATCGCCGCCTGTGGAAAACCCTCTTGCCCTCACTTTTTCACAATCGACCGATCTAAGCGTCATCGGCGTTTAGGCACGCGACGTGGGGCCTCCGGCCGGCGATTTGACTTCGGTGTGCGGAACATGCACATCTTTCGCGCAACGTATCGACGTTAAGAATACGGCAAGAGCAATCGGGGACCTCCAGTTTGGCATGATCAGCAACAGGAACATGCTGCGGTCGCTCGGCGATCAACCGCCGATCCTTGCGGATGGACGCCGCGCGCCGGACAGGCGCGAAATCTCCATGCGCTGGCTGTCGGGCACGTTCCTGACCGGCATTACCTCGAGCCTCTTGATGGGAGTGGCGCTTTTCGCCGCGCTTGACGGTCGCCAGCAATTGGCGATCCCGGCGGAAGCTTTCGCGGCGGTCGATCCCGCCGCGCCCGGCGCAGCGCCGATCAGTGCCGCCAAACGCGGCAACCGGATTCTTTCGCCCAACATCGTCGCCAAGCCGGCAGACAAAACGGTCATGGAAGTCTCGACGATGATCCATGACGGCGAGAAGGAAGTGGTCCGCCGCCAGCCTTTCGTTCACGTGAAGATGGCGCTTGCCGCCAACCATCAGGCTTCCGAGGACTATCCCGCCTTCGACCCGCTGGCGATCTTCTCGACCGACGAGGCAGAAGCCGAACCGCCGCCGGCGAAAACCGGCACCATCTACGGCTCGGACGTGGAATCCGAAGTGGCGCTGAAGACCGTGAATTTTCCACTGAAGGGATCCGGTTTCAGTTTCGCCCCATCGATGTCGCTCGACGAAGTCGAAGAAAATGTCCGCACCAACGGCTCCGTGCTGACGGAGGGCAACACCCAGGTCGCCTCCCTCTTCTATGTCGACCCGCAGCGGTTTGCTTCCGACGCGAACAACCTCGACCTGATCCAGGGCTTGTCGGCCCGGATCGTCGAAGAAAACATGACCGTCTCGACCCACGAGACCATCACTGAGCAGAGCACGGAATATGCCGACGACGTCATCCCGGTCCGGCGCGCCACGCCGATCGCCACGGTGCTCGTGAATGCAGGCTATGCCAGGGCCCAGGCCGACGACGCGGCCGGATATATCGAGACGGCGCTCGGGGCGAAGGAGCTTGGCGCGGGCGACGTCCTGCGCATCGGCATCATCCAGAAAGGCGAAGAAGCAAGGATCGTGCGGGCGACGGTCTATTCGCGCAACCGGCACGTGCTGACGATGGCCGTCGACGATCGCGGCCGTTTCGTGCCCGGAGCCGAGCCTCCGAAGCTCGATGCCGTCGCCACCGCCTTCGACGATACCGGAACGCCGGTGATCACCAGCGGTCACGATCTGCCGCGCGTCTATGACGGCATCTATCGGGCCGCCCTCTCCTACGGCATGAATGCCGAGATGATCTCGCTGATTGTCAAGCTGCTGGCGAGCAATGTCGATTTCCAGGCACAGCTCAAGCCGACGGATTCGCTGGAAGCCTTCTTCTCGGTCACCGATGAAAGCGGGCAGGCGACAAAAGAGTCCGAACTTCTCTATGTCGATGCCAAATTCGGGGATGCCGAGACGCGGTTCTACCGCTTCCACGATCCGGACGACAATTCGATCGATTATTTCGACGAGGCCGGCAAGAGCATCCGCCAGTTCCTGTTGCGCAATCCGGTTCCGAACGGCCACTTCCGGTCCGGCTTCGGCATGCGCCGCCACCCGATCCTCGGTTTCTCGCGAATGCACACGGGCGTCGACTGGTCGGCGCCGCGCGGCACGCCGATCATCGCAGCCGGCAACGGCGTTGTCGAAAAAGCCGGGTGGGATTCGGGCGGCTATGGCAACCAGACGCTGATCCGCCACGCCAATGGCTATGTCTCGTCGTATAATCACCAGAGCGCCATCGCCAAGAACGTCAAGGCGGGCGCAAAGGTCGTGCAGGGCCAGGTGATCGGCTGGGTCGGCACCACCGGCCTGTCGACCGGCCCGCATCTCCACTACGAACTGATCGTCAACGGCAACAAGGTGGACCCCTTGCGCATCCGCCTGCCGGGCGGCAAGTCGCTCTCCGGCGAGGTGCTGGCAAAATTCGAGAAGGAGCGGGAGCGCATCGACGAACTTCTCGGCAAGGACGATCCGAGCCAGGTCGCAAGCCAGTAGCGTCTCCACGAGGGACGGAGACGAGACACGAATGGGGCCGCCCTATTGCGGGCGGCCTTTTCGCATTTTGAGAGATGCTTAGGCGGCTTCCTTTGCCGCGGGCGTGCCGCGCTTGAAGTTCAGCCGGTCGGAACCCGCAACGATCTTGATCGCCGATCCGTCCGAGAACTCGCCCTGCAGCATCTTTTCCGCCAGCGGGTCCTGGACATATTTCTGAATCGCCCGCTTCAGCGGCCGCGCACCATAGGCCGGGTCGTAGCCCTTGTCGGCAAGGAAGGCCCGCGCCTCCTCCTCGAGCTCCAGCGTGATCTTCCGCTCGCCGAGCAGCTTGCGCAGCCTTTCGAGCTGTATGTCGACGATCGCCCCCATCTCCGAGCGGCGCAGCCGGTGGAACAGGATGATCTCGTCCACCCGGTTCAGGAATTCGGGCCTAAAGGCCGCTCTGACCACTTCCATGACTTGGTCGCGGACGGCGTCGCTGTCCTCGTTCTCACCGAGGCCGGTCAGGTATTCGGCACCGAGATTCGAGGTCATGATGATCATCGTGTTCTTGAAGTCGACCGTGCGGCCCTGACCGTCCGTCAGGCGGCCGTCGTCGAGCACCTGCAGGAGCACGTTGAAGACATCCGGATGCGCCTTCTCGATCTCGTCGAACAGCACGACCTGATAGGGCCGGCGGCGGACGGATTCGGTGAGCGCACCGCCCTCCTCATAGCCGACATAGCCGGGGGGTGCGCCGATCAACCGGGCGACCGAATGCTTCTCCATGTATTCCGACATGTCGATCCGCATCAGCGCCGTCTCGTCGTCGAAGAGGAAGCGGGCAAGTGCCTTGGTAAGCTCCGTCTTGCCGACGCCGGTGGGCCCCAGGAAGATGAACGAGCCGATCGGCCGGTTCGGATCCTGGAGCCCCGCGCGGGCGCGTCGGACGGCGCGGGACACGGCCTGGACGGCATCACCTTGGCCTACGACCCATTTGGCCAGCTCGTCTTCCATCCGCAGCAGCTTTTCGCGCTCGCCCTCGAGCATCTTATCGACCGGAATGCCGGTCCAGCGCGAGACGACATGGGCGATGTTGTCGGGAGTGACCACCTCCTGCACCATGGCATTGGCGCTCGAGCCGTCCTGGCTCTCGGCCTCGGCAAGCTCCTTCTCGAGATTCGGGATGACGCCATAGGCAAGCTCGCCTGCCCGCTGGAATTCACCCTTCCGCTGGACGATCTGGAGTTCGTTGCGCGCCTCATCAAGCTGCTTCTTGAGGTCCGCCGCCCGGCCGAGCTTCTGCTTTTCCGCCTGCCAACGGGCGGTCAGGGTCGCGGCCTGTTCCTCAAGCGCCGCAAGGTCGAGCTCAAGCTTCTCGAGGCGGTCCTTCGAGGAAGCATCGGTCTCCTTCTTCAGGGCTTCGCGTTCGATCTTCAGCTGGATGACACGCCGGTCGAGTTCGTCGAGCTCCTCCGGCTTGGAGTCGACCTGCATCCTGAGCCGCGAGGCGGCCTCGTCCATGAGGTCGATCGCCTTGTCGGGCAGGAAACGGTCGGTGATGTAGCGGTTGGAAAGCGTCGCCGCGGCCACCAGCGCGGAGTCGGATATCCGCACCTTGTGGTGCTGCTCGTATTTTTCCTTGAGGCCGCGCAGGATCGAGATCGTGTCCTCGACCGTCGGCTCCTCGACGAACACCGGCTGGAACCGGCGGGCAAGCGCCGCATCCTTTTCGACATGCTTGCGGTACTCGTCAAGCGTGGTCGCGCCGACGCAGTGCAGCTCGCCACGTGCCAGCGCAGGCTTCAGGAGGTTCGAAGCGTCCATCGCCCCGTCCGCCTTGCCGGCGCCGACCAGCGTATGCATCTCGTCGATGAAGAGGATGATCTCGCCCTCTTCCGAGCGCACCTCGTTGAGCACGGCCTTCAGCCGCTCCTCGAACTCGCCGCGGTACTTCGCACCGGCAATCAGCGCGCCCATGTCGAGGGCCATCAGCCGCTTGTCCTTGAGGCTTTCCGGTACGTCGCCATTGACGATACGAAGCGCCAGGCCCTCGGCGATCGCGGTCTTGCCGACTCCCGGCTCGCCGATCAGCACCGGATTGTTCTTGGTGCGGCGCGACAGCACCTGGATCGTGCGACGGATTTCGTCGTCGCGGCCGATCACCGGATCGAGCTTGCCGTCGCGTGCCTCCTCGGTGAGGTCGCGCGCGTATTTCTTCAGGGAATCGAAGCCCTGCTCGGCATTGGCGGTGTCGGCCGTCCGGCCCTTGCGGATTTCATTGATGACCTGGTTGAGTTTCGTCGGCGTTACGCCGGCTTTCGTAAGGATGGCGGCGGTCGCGGCCGAGCTTTCCATCGCCAGCGCCAGCAGCAGGCGCTCGACGGTTACAAAACTGTCGCCGACCTTCTTCGCCGCCTCTTCCGCGGCGGTGAAGACCTTGGCGAGCGGCTGCGACAGGTAGACGGAACCGCTGCCGCCCGTGACTTTCGGAAGCTTCGCCAGCGCCGCGACCGTGCCCGCCCTTGCCTCGCGCACATCGCCTCCGGCGCGTTCGACGAGCGATGCGGCCATGCCCTGATCGTCGTCGAGCAATACCTTGAGGACATGCTCCGGCGTGAATTGCTGGTGCCCTTCGGCCAACGCATGGGTCTGCGCCGATTGCAGGAAGCCGCGTACCCGCTCGGAATACTTCTCGATATTCATGTCTTACCTCCATGATCCGGCGAGCCCATCGTTGTGGCACTGGCCGGCGTTTCAGGATCAGGCTCCCGCATTCGGCAAGCCCGCTACTGCATGTCTCCTTAAATCGCTTTCGATTTAAGGTGCTACAGCGATCTTTGCGCGTCCAATACGACGTGCGGCGCTGTAGTGACGGCTCGTCCCAGCGTTGCGGGGGTCCAAGTCTTCGAAGCGAATATGGGGCGATATTTTCGGAAATTAAAGGGCGTCGGAAAGCGGCGTTCCGGGAATCTTTCCGGTGCATGGCGAAGGCCTGCGGAGCCGCCGGGCTCGCGAGCTGGCATTTAACCGATGCAAAAAGCCCGGCCGTCCGGCCGGGCTTTCAGATAGGGAAATCTCGTATTTCTGGCGCTATTCCGATGCCGCCAGGACCGGGGCGTCGCCGCCAGGCTGTCCTTCAGCCGCGGGCTCGTCTCCTGCATTGCGGCGCGGCTGGCGACGCGGGCGGGAGGCGCTGCGGCGCCGCGAGCCGGTGCGGCCGGAAGACGCCACCGACGTCTCCTCCTCCATCGCCACTTCGGCGGGCATGCCTTCGATCACCGGCTGCGGGCCGGAACCGTCGATAACCGGCTGCGGCTCGCTGGGAGCAGGCGCCTGGGCGGGTGCTGCGGCGGCCGGGGCCGGCTCGGCATAGACCTGATCCAGATCGTCCTGATCGCGGTCGAGGTCGCGGTCCTGATAGTCCTGGCGCTCTTCGCGCTGGAAGCGATCCTGCATCTGCGCCTGTGCCGCCGCAATGATGCGGTTGTAGTGCTCGGCATGCTGCAGGTAGTTTTCTGCCATGACACGGTCGCCGGCGCTCTGGGCGTCGCGGGCAAGCGCGGCGTATTTTTCCGCAATATGCTGGGCGGTACCGCGAATTTTCACATCCGGGCCGGAGCTGTCGTACGTCCGCGTCAAGGGATTGGATCCCTTGCGGTTGTTATTGTTGTTATTGCTTCCGTTGTTGTTATTCCGCCCACGGCCGCGCTTGTTCTGCTGTCCTGGCCTCATCGTCCATTCACCTGAATTTTCTTGCTGATGATAATCATATGGTTCCGTATCCCGGCCGGATTGTCCGCGCCCGAGAAAACACGCGCCACGGCAGACCGCCTGTTCGCGGTCCCGGCGCCGGCTGACGTCAAATTAACAGGTACCCGCACAAGGCCCTGTTGAACCCTAGCAACTCTTTCTTGAGAGCAATCCCCGTGGCCAGGTCATACTGGAACGAATCTCTGGTCCATGACCTTCTGCCCAGTGCGCGGCCAGAAACTAGCCCGCTTCCTTGGCGATTCCAAGCCCTTTCTTTGCTCATCCAGAAAAGAGGGCGCTAGTGCAGCATTTTTTCAACGGTGATGCTGCCTTTGACGTCCTGCCCGAATATTAGGACCCGGTCGTTGCCGCCGAAATCCTTTCGGCTCTCAAGCAGTCGGAAGCTCTGCGCTTGGAACAGCGCCGTAACTGCCTGCTTCTGATCGAAACCGATTTCCAAGCCTACAACTCCGTCCGCTTCGAGATGGCGGCCGGCGTGTTGAGCGATGGCACGGTAAGCGTCAAGCCCGTCAATTCCGCCATCCAGGGCGGCAGCCGGATCATGGTTTCTGACCTCCGGCTCAAGCTCATCTATGACAGTGGACCGGATATACGGCGGATTTGAGACAATGACGTCGAACCGCCCTTCCACTGCCTCGAACCAATCGCTCCTAAGCGTCAGGAAGCGTTCGGCGAGCCCGTTCCTCTTCGCGTTTTCGCGTGCCGTCGCCAAGGCGTCTTCCGATATATCGGTACCGGTGCCACGCGCTTCAAGTACCCCGGCGAGAAGCGCGAGGCAAATGGCACCGGTGCCGGTTCCAAGGTCGATGAGCCGGCAGTGTCCCTTGCCCGCGGCTATGCGGCGCACATGGGGGATCAGGCAGTCGACAAGCGTTTCGGTGTCCGGCCGCGGCTCCAGCGTTTCCCTCGAAAGCGACAGGGCCAATCCATGAAACTCGCGCTCGCCAAGAATGCGGTAGACCGGCTCGCGTGCCATCCGGCGGTCGATCGCCGCGCGGATACGCGCTGCATCTTCTGGGCTGACCGGCTCGCCTCCCCTTGCCATAAAGCCGGCGAGCGACAGGCCGAGTAGACCGGAAATCAGGTGCCTGGCATCGACCGCCGCATGTTCGATGCCGGCGGCCCTCAACCGATCGCGGCTCTCGGAAAGCAGCCTGTCCAATGTCTCGCGCATCCCCGGCTCAATTCTGCCGTTCGCCGAGCAGGGCGAGCTGGCTTGCCTGGTGGTCCGCAAGCAAGGCGTCGACGACCTCGTCGATCTCACCCTCCATCATCCGGTCGAGCTTGTAGAGCGTCAGATTGATACGGTGGTCGGTCAGGCGGCCCTGCGGGAAGTTGTAGGTGCGGATACGCTCCGAACGGTCGCCGGACCCCACTTGGCTCTTGCGGTCGGCCGACCTTTCGCTGTCGGCGCGCTGGCGCTCCATGTCGAAGAGTCGGGAACGCAGCACCTGCATCGCCTTGGCGCGGTTCTGGTGCTGCGACTTTTCCGAGCTGGTGACGACGAGGCCGGTGGGCAGGTGGGTGATGCGGACTGCCGAATCCGTGGTGTTGACGTGCTGGCCGCCCGCTCCCGAAGAGCGCATCGTGTCGATACGGATATCCTCGGGGCGGATTTCGATATCGATCTCCTCTGCCTCCGGCAGAACGGCGACGGTCGCCGCAGAGGTGTGGATGCGGCCGCTCGCTTCCGTTTCGGGTACGCGCTGCACCCGGTGGACGCCGGACTCGAATTTCAGCCGCGAGAACACGCCGCGCCCGGAAACCGTCGCGATGATTTCCTTGTAGCCGCCGGCCTCGCCCTCGCTCGCCGAGAGCACCTCGACCCGCCAGCCCTTGGCCGCAGCGTAGCGCTCGTACATGCGGAACAGATCGCCGGCAAAGAGCGCCGCTTCCGACCCGCCCGTGCCGGCGCGGATTTCGAGGATGGCGCTTTTTTCGTCGGCCGCATCCTTCGGCAGGAGCAGGATCTGGATCTCCTCTTCGAGCGCTTCGATCCGCTCCTCCACCTCGGGCTTTTCCATTTCCGCGAGGTCGCGCATCTCCTTGTCCGTCGCCCGGTCGGCGAGCATGGCCTCGAGATCGGCAAGCTCGGCGACCGCCTTCTCGTAGACGCGGATTTTCGTCACGACCGGCTGGAGCTCGGAATATTCCGATGCGAGCTTCACATAGACGTCGGCCGCGGGGCCTGCGGACATGCGCGCCTCGATCTCCGCGAAACGCCGTTCGAGCTCGCGCATCTTTTCAACAGGAAGCTTTGCCAAGTTTCACTCCAAACACGTCCGCCTCGCCCGAACCCGGTTCGGACGAGGATGAAGACGCTTTCGATCAATCTATACCGGTATGCCGTTCGCCGCCGCGAAATCCACCAGAAGCTGGCGGATCGGCGTTTCGGATTTTGTATCGTCCAGGGCGGCATTGAGGACTTCGGCCAGCTTGTCGGCGTCGAGCGCCAGCAGCATGGCCTTGACAGGCCCGACGGCAGTCGAGGCCATGGATACCGAGCGGAAGCCGATACCGAGCAGTGCCATGGCCGAAAGCGGCTTGCTCGCCATCTCGCCGCAGAGCGTCACCGGCGTGTCGTTGCGTTCGCCGGCGCGCACGATGTCGCGCAACATTCTCAGGAACGGCCGACCGAGAATGTCGAAACGGTCGGAAACGCGGGCATTGCCGCGATCGACCGCCATGGCGAACTGGAAGAGATCGTTCGAGCCGACCGAGACGAAATCCACCTCGGCCATGAGTTCGTCAAGCTGCCAGAGCAGAGCCGGCACCTCGAGCATCGCTCCGAACTGCAGCTTGCGCGGCAATTGCTCTCCGAGTTTCGACTGCCGCTCGATCTCCTTCTGCAGGAGCTCGCGCGCCACCTTGAGTTCCGACACCTCGGTCACCATCGGCAGCATCAGCTTGAACTCGGCGCCGGCAGCCGCGCGCAGCATCGCTCGGAACTGGGTCCGCAGCAGGCCCGGCCGGTCGAGCGACAGCCGGATGGCGCGCCAGCCGAGCGCCGGATTTTCCTCTTCCGCCGCGCGGAAATAGGGCACGACCTTGTCACCGCCAATGTCCAGCGTGCGGAAGGTTACCGGTTTGCCGCCCGTCTGCTTCAAGACGTTGCGGTAGAACGCTTCCTGTTCCTCCGCCTTCGGCATGGTGGAGGCGATCATGAACTGCAGTTCGGTGCGAAAGAGGCCGATGCCTTCGGCGCCCGCTTCGTTCAAATGCGGTAGATCGACCAGGAGCCCGGCATTCATCTGCAGCGTAATGCGCTTGCCGTCCTTCGTCAGCGGCTCGACGTCTTTCAGCGCCCTGAACTGCGCCTGGCGGCGGGCGCGGAAGCGCACCTTTTCCTCGTAGGAGCGCTGCAGGTCGGCGACCGGGCGCAGGTGCACTTTAGCGTCATCGCCATCGACGATGATCGCGTCGCGGTTTTCGGCAAGCGCCACCGCTCCTGCTGCCTGCCCCACGACCGGAATGCCCATGGCGCGCGCGACGATCACCACATGGCTGGTGACCGCGCCCTCTTCCAGGACGAGGCCGCGGACGTTCTCGCGCGGATAATCGAGCAGTTCCGCCGCGCCCATGGCGCGCGCGACGATGATCGCGTCGCTCGGGAAATCGGCGGCGGAAAGCTTGGCGCCGTAGCCGGAGAGCTGGCGCAGCAGGCGGTTGGCGAGATCGTCGAAGTCATGCATCCGCTCGCGCAGATAGGGATCCGTCAGCCGGATCATCCTTGCCTTCGTCTCGCTTTGCACTCTCTCGACCGCCGCCTCGGCCGTCAGGCCGTTGCGAATCGCTTCCTCGAGCTTTCTCACCCAACCACGATCGTGCGCGAACATGCGGTAGGTCTCGAGCACCGCCCGGTGCTCGCCTTCCATCGACACGTCGCGCCGCGACAGCATGTCGTCGATCGAGATGCGCAGCGACCCCAGCGCCTCGGCGAGGCGCTGCAGTTCGTGCTCCGTATCCTCGTTGAGCAGGTTGGTGACGACGATCCTCGGCTCGTGCAGCACCACATAGCCAAGGCCGATGCCTTCGCCATAGCTGTTGCCCTCGATCGCAACGGGGCGCGAAAGGTCCAGCTCAAGTCCGGGTTTGGTGATCTTCTTGAGCTCGCCGGTCGCGACCATCTCGGCGAGCACCATGGCGGTCGTCTCGAGCGCCTCGACCTCGTCCTCGCGATAGTTGCGCATCGCCTTGTTCTGCACGACCAGAACGCCGAGCGCACGCCCGGTGCGCAGGATCGGCACGCCAAGGAAGGAGTGGTAGATCTCTTCGCCGGTCTCGGGGAGATAGGTGAAGGCCGGATGCGCCTGCGCGTCGGAGAGATTGAGCGGGCGCGCCGAGGCGGCGATCGTGCCGACGAGACCCTGGCCCATCTTCAGTTGTGCCAAGTGCACCGCGGTCTTGTTCAGACCTTCGGTCGCGTAAAGCTCGAGAATGCCGTCGGAGCGCAGCACATAGACGGAGCACACTTCCGCGACCATGTTCTGCGCGATCTGGCGCACGATACGGTCAAGGCGCTCCTGCGGCTCGAGCGGTTCCGCCATGAGCTCGCGCAACCGCTTGAGGAGAACGCGCGGACCCGCGGAAAGGTCTCTCATCGCGTAGGGTCTCCCGAATAAGAATATACGACGGCACGTGACGGGAGGCGCGGCCCTTGGCGGCCGCGAATCCCCAATCGAATGCCTGCTGTCTAACTCTTATCGAGACCGTAGGCGGAATGCAAAGTGCGAACCGCCAATTCCGCGTATGGACCGTCGATCAGGATGGAAATCTTGATCTCGGAGGTGGTGATCGCCTTGATGTTGATGCCCTTCTCGGCGAGCGCTCGGAAGGCAGAGGCGGCGACACCCGCATGGCTGCGCATGCCGATGCCGATGACCGAAACCTTGACGAGGCCGGATTCCGATTGCGCGACGTCGTAGCCGATCTTCTCCTTGTTGTCGGAGAGCACCTTCAGCGCCTTGTTGACGTCGCCGGACGGGACCGTGAAGGTCATGTCCGTCTTGGAGCCGTCTTCGGAAATGTTCTGGACGATCATATCGACGTTGATATGGGCTTCGGCGAGTGGGCCGAAGATCGCCGCGGAAACGCCCGGCCGGTCGGCCAAGCGCCGCAGCGAGATCTGGGCTTCATCCTTGGCATAGGCGATGCCGGTTACGACTTCCTGTTCCACGATCTCATCCTCATCACAAATCAGCGTTCCGGGCGGGTTCAGAAGGTCACCCATGCCCGGCGCATCGGGATCCTCGAAAGACGAGCGTACGAAGGTACGCACCTTGTGCACCATGGCGAGCTCGACCGAGCGCACCTGCAGGACCTTGGCGCCGAGGGAAGCCATTTCCAGCATTTCCTCGAAGGCGATCTTCTTCAATCGCCGCGCCTTCGGCTCGATGCGCGGATCGGTCGTGTAGACGCCATCAACGTCGGTGTAGATGTCGCAGCGGTCGGCCTTGACGGCAGCGGCGATGGCGACGGCGGAGGTGTCGGAGCCGCCGCGGCCGAGGGTCGCGACGCGATTGTCGGGGCCGAGCCCCTGGAAGCCGGCAACGACGGCCACCTGACCCTCGCCCATGCGGCGGATGATATCGGCGCCGTCGATGTCGAGGATGCGGGCCGCACCATGGGCGTTGTCGGTCTTGACCGGCAGCTGCCAGCCCTGCCAGGAGCGGGCGTTGATGCCCATCGACTGCAGGGCGATCGCCAGCAGTCCGGAGGTCACCTGCTCGCCGGAGGCGACCACCGCGTCATATTCGCGCGCATCGTAGAACGGCGCATTCGAGCCCGCCACCTTCGGCATGTTCTCGACCCAGCCGACCAGCTCGTTGGTCTTGCCGGACATCGCGGAAACGACGACGGCGACCTCGTGGCCGGCATCGACTTCGCGTTTTACATGGCGGGCGACATTGTGGATGCGGTTCAAATCTGCGACGGAAGTCCCGCCGAATTTCATCACGATGCGTGCCATTTCGCCTCTACCGTACCAACATGTTTCGCGCCTGCGCCCGACAGCACTCCCGCCGGCGCCTGACGATCAAAAAGCAGAGACTTCTCGGACATCGGCCAGCCACCGCTGCGGGGAGCGGAAAGTCGCGGCGTCTCTTAGCGGATCAGCGGGCGGCGTGCAATGGGAGGGTGGAGGAAGACTTGAGCGTCGGGGGCAGGTTTCCAGGATCTGGCCGGACGTCAGGCGGCGAAATCCGGGTGTCTCGCCACGACGCAGGCGACGTCGCAACCGCGAACCCGATTCGTCGCCCGCGCCTCCACCATCCAGCCGCTGCGGCACACACCCGCTTCGAGGCGCGGCACGAGATCGTTGGCAATGCGCGAGGGTTCGTCGTGAAAGAGAAAGAGCCGTCCGAACGGCGACAAGTGCCTGGCTAGGACGGCAAGCTCGCGCTCCGGATTGCCGCGCGCGAAAATGCCGACGCGCAGAGCAAAAGCCTTGTCGAATACGGCGCTGCCAAACTCGGCCCGTGCGAGTTCCGCGACCACGAACTCGGCTCGCCCGTCGGCGACGAAGGCGGCATTTCGCCGCCGCGCGGCCTCGATCATTGCCGCCGAACGGTCGATCGCAAGCAACCGACCGTCGACGAGCCGGTCGCACACCATCGTCGCCGCCAAGCCGTGACCGCAGCCGATCTCGAGAATGCACTCGGATGCCTCGGGCGCAAGCATCTCTACCGCCCAGCCGATCCGATCTCTCATCGCCTCACCACCGTCTCACGCCGATTCCTGCTCTCTAAGTTGGCAGCAAACATCTGCGATCGCAATGCTTCAATATTAGCACCACTTGCAAACTTGCTGCAGTTTTGTCATTCTCCGACCTGAGCGAAAGTCAGGCGGCGACGTTCAACGGGAGGAAGGGCAATGCGCAAGGTCATCATGTGGGACATGGTCAGTGTCGACGGCTTCTTCGAGGCGCCGGGGCATGACATCGACTGGTTCGTCTTCGAGGACGAGCTTGCCGCCTATATCGGCGAGACGCAGTTGGAAGCCGGTACGCTGCTCTTCGGACGCGTCACCTACGAGATGATGGCCGCCTATTGGCCCTCGGCCGAGGGCAACATCGCCACTTTCATGAACGGGGCGGAAAAGTACGTTTTCTCGAAGACGCTGACGAGCGCCGAGTGGAACAACACGACACTCGTCTCCGGCGACGCCGTCGCCGAGGTCGAGCGCCTGAAGCAGCGCGACGGCGGCACGATCTTCATCTTCGGCAGCGCCGACTTTGCCGCCACCCTGACCGCCTGTGGACTGGTCGACGAATACCGTCTCGGCATCAATCCTGTGCTCCTCGGCAAAGGCACTCCGCTCTTCCAGAACATCCCTGAGCGCACCAAGCTGGACCTCACCCATGTCCGCCCGCTAAAATCCGGCGTCGTCATCCTGCACTATCAGCCCGCCAAGGCTTGAGGCGGTTTGCAAAGCCGCCCCTTGACATCGCCCGTCGATCGTCCGACTTCACCTTTCGACAGGGCGGATTTCGGGCGCGACGTTTCTGCCCGGACCCGATACGCGAGGAGGCTCCGATGAGCGAGACGGCACGCACGACGATCGACCAGAGCGAGGTGGACCGTTTCTCGGCAATGGCGGCCGAATGGTGGGATCCGACCGGCAAGTTCCGGCCGCTGCACAAGTTCAACCCCGTGCGCCTCGCCTATATCCGCGACAAAGTGTGCGAACAGTTCGACCGGGATCCGAAGAGCCCGCAGCCGCTGAAAGGCCTGCGCCTTCTCGATATCGGCTGCGGCGGCGGGCTGTTGTCCGAGCCGATGGCGCGCATGGGCGCGGATGTTCTCGGTGCGGACGCTTCTGAAAAGAATATCGGCATCGCCAAGGCGCATGCGGCGGGCAGCGGCGTCAACGTCGACTACCGCGCCGTGACCGCCGAGGCTTTGGCCGAGGCTGGCGAGAGCTTCGATATCGTCCTCAACATGGAAGTCGTCGAGCATGTCGCCGATGTCGACTTCTTCATGACCACCTGCGCCCATATGGTGCGGCCCGGCGGCCTGATGTTCGTCGCCACCATCAACCGCACCCTGAAGGCCGCTGCCCTCGCAATCTTCGCCGCCGAGAACGTGCTGCGCTGGCTGCCGCGCGGCACCCATCAATACGACAAGCTGGTCCGCCCGGAAGAACTCGAAAAGCCGCTCGAAGCGAGCGGCATGGAGGTCGCCGACCGCACCGGCGTGTTCTTCAACCCGCTTGCCAATCAATGGAACCTGTCGAAGGACATGGACGTCAACTACATGATCGTCGCCAAACGGCCGATTTGAGGACGCCGGCCGGGCCGCTCAGTTCGTGTCGTCCGGAAGCACTGGCAGCGGCGCGATCTCAATGCCTTCCTCGAGCAGCGCGGTCGCCTCTTCCGCGGTCGCCTTGCCGATCAAGCCGCGCTGGTCGGCCTCGCCATAGTGGATCTTGCGGGCCTCCTCGGGAAAGCGCTCGCCGACATCTTCGGCGTTGGCGCGGATCGTCTTGACCATTTCACGAAGCTTGGCGATCGTCTCCTTCTGCGCCTGGTCCATGACGAGGGCCTGCCGGGCTTCCTTCTTGCGGGCGGTGGAGACGGTTGGCGCCATCAACTGCTTGCTGACCGAGCCGGAACCACAGGTGGGGCAGGTGACGAGATGAGCTTTGGCCTGCCGGTCGAAGTCGCCGCTCGACGAGAACCAGCCTTCGAATCCATGGCCATTGTCGCAGGACAAATTGTAGCGGATCAAGCTGCAACGCCTCCTTTTCCAGCCGGGACCACTTGATCGAGCACGAAATCGCGGGCGTTCCTGAGATTGGGTATGCGCCCTCGCGCGCCGCTGACCGCCGCCACGTCGATTTCCGCGATAAGGACCGCCTCACCGGCCGGGCCGGCCTGGGCAAGCACCCTGCCCCAGGGATCGACGATCATCGAATGTCCGAAGGTCTCCCGTCCGTCCTCGTGCTGCCCGGCCTGGGCAGCGGCAATGACGAAAAGCCCGTTCTCGATGGCGCGAGCCCTCAGCAGAATTTCCCAATGCGCCTCGCCGGTCTGACGGGTGAACGCCGCCGGCACCGACATGATCTCCGCGCCGGCCACCGCCTGCTGGCGGAAGAGCTCCGGAAAGCGGACGTCGTAGCAGATCGCAAAACCCAGCTTGCCGAAGGGTAGATCGACCATGCGCGCCGTGGCGCCCGGCCGATAGACGGCGCTCTCGCGCCAGCTTTCGCCATTGTCGAGGTCGACATCGAACATGTGGATCTTGTCGTAGTCGCAGATCTTCTTGCCATCCGGCCCGAACAGGAAGCCGCGATTGGCGACCTTGCCGTCCGGAAGCGCGATCGGCGTGGAGCCGACATGGAGATAGACCCCGAGTTCGCCGGCAAGACGCGCCGCCTCCTCAAAGACGAGATCGTCGGCTTCGTCTTTAATTACCGAACGCAGCCCCGCCCGGTCGCGCTGGATGGCCCCGGTCATTTCAGGCGTCTGAATATAGCTGGCGCCCTGCGTTGCGGCTTGTCGCACCAGCCTGACCATCGTTTCGACGTTCCTCGCCGGATCGACGCCGGAGCACATCTGGACGGCTGCAGCCTTGAAACTCATTGCCCTTTTCTCCCAAGCCAGAGCGTGGGGTCTACCCGACCCGGACCATTCCTTTGAGCTTTCGTGCGATACTGTGCGCTTCGCCTTAACTCAAGCGGCGAGCATCTCGTCGAGCTTGCCGGCCCGATCGAGTGCATGCAGATCATCGCAGCCGCCGACCGGGACGTCGTTGATGAAGATCTGCGGAAAGGTCCTCCCGCCATTGGACTTTTCGATCATCGTCTGGCGAAGCGCCGGGTCATAGGTCGCGTCGTGCTCGACGAAATCGACGCCCTTGCTCTCCAGAAGTTTCTTCGCTCTTGTGCAATAGCCACAGAACTGACGCGTATAAATGACGACCGAAGCCATGGTTTCGAACTGCTCCTTCGCCGGCACCAGTGCCGGCCGTTTTTTCGTCATATAGGCTCGGGCAACGCCATTGCAAAGGTCAAAACCGTGACCTCCGCGGCTCCGGCGCGTCTCAGCGCGCGGGTCGCGGCGGAAACCGTTGCGCCGGTCGTGTAGACGTCGTCAACGAGGACGATGCGTTTCCCCACGAGCGAGGATTTGGCGCTCTCGGGTACGGCAAAGGCGCCGCGGACATTCTCCTCGCGTGCCCGCGCCCCGAGCCCGACCTGCCGGCGCGTGCGCCTGATACGGCGAAGCACATCGGGACGATAGGGCTTACCGGCCCGTTCGGAGACACAGCGCGCCAGTTCCGCCGACTGGTTGAACTTTCGCCGCCAGAGCCGAAATGCGTGGAGCGGCACCGGCACGATCATATCGGCCGCCGCGACGGCGCCGTCGCTGGCCCGGACCATCCATTCGGCCATCATCCGCGCGAGATCGGTGCGGTCGCGATACTTCAGCCCATGCACCAGATCGCGGGCAATTCCCTCGAGGAGAGACACGGAACGCAACCGGTGGAAGGGCGGCGGATTGGCAATCGCCTGCGGCGAAACGGCCCCCGGGCCGGGATCGAAGGCGAAGGGCGAGCCGAGGATTTCGCAATAGGGTCGCTCGATCAGGCGCAGCTCCGCCCAGCAGGAGGGGCAGACGGCATGCGCATCGCCGGTCAGCCGACCGCAACCGCAGCAGACGGGCGGGAAGACCAGATTGACCGCCGCCCCGCCGAACGTTTGAAACAGCGCTCTCCAGCGCTTCGCCCGATTTCTCCAACCGTCCCGTTCCATAAGGTTGACTTTGTCCCCTTCAGGGTTTCTTTGCATCCGTGATTTCGGAGAGAGTATCGTGGAAATCGTCTTTGACCAGAGCCTCGTCGAGGCGCACCGCCGCAAAGCGCTGCGCCGGGCGGACCCGAAAGCGACCTTCCTTCTTGATATCGTGGCGCAGGAACTGGCAGATCGCGTCAGTGTCGTCGACCGGTATTTCGACAGAGCCATGGAATTGCACGGCTACACCGGCGCCGCCGCCGCCCGCCTCGCCGAAACGGGAAAGGTCGGCACTATCGAGCGAGTGGAAACCGACGAAGGCTTCGGCTCGCCCCATGCTCCGGTTACCATTGCCCCCCTCGAGGGCATCCCGGCGGAAGCGCAAACTGTCAATCTGCTGGTGTCGCCGCTGTCGCTGCATCTGACCAACGATACGCCCGGCGTCTTCATCCAGGCGCGCCGCGCCCTCAAGCCGGACGGGCTCTTCCTTGCCGCGATTCCCGGCAGCGGCACGTTGCAGGAGCTTCGCGAATGCCTGCTTTCGGCGGAAGCGGAACTGACCGGCGGAGCGAGCCCAAGGGTCGTGCCCTTCGCCGACGTGCGCGACATGGGCGGGCTTCTGCAGCGCGCGGGTTTTGCCCTGCCGGTCGCCGACGCGGAAACCTACACGGTTCGCTACGATTCGCTCTTCGGGCTTCTCAAGGATTTGCGGGCAATGGGCATGACCAACCCGCTTAAGGCCAGAAGCCGCCGGCCGGTGCCGCGCCGCTTCTTCCTGAGAGCGGCCGAGATCTATGCGGAACGCTTCTCCGATCCGGACGGCCGGGTTCGCGCGACCTTCTCGATCATCTATGTCTCGGGCTGGGCGCCGCATGAGAGCCAGCAGAAACCGCTGAAGCCCGGCTCGGCCAAGCAGAGGCTGTCGGATGCGCTCGGGGTGAGCGAACACGCACTGAAGGACTCGGGGAAGCAGTCCTGACAGGGCATTTTGCCCAACTCGTGCCGGTATCGCCCGGACTGGACTATGTCCAGGAGTCTTCCATCGCATCGGCGATCAAATTCAGCACATTCAGCAATTCGTTGGAAAAGTTCTGAAAGCCGAGGAGAAGGGCGACGGAAATCAGGGCCGCGATGAGACCATACTCCACGACGGTCGCACCGTCTCGGCTGCGAAGGAGAGATCTCAGCTTGTCCATGCGTCCTCCGGCCCCATGACGGCGGCGAGGTCCTCGAGGAGCTCCCAACCGTCCTATGGTCAATGGCAGCGAAAGACGCGGGGCTTGCGCGTATTCGCTCGAATCAGCACCCGCTCCTGCTGCCGTTTGCATCGATGATGCAGACGGCGCCCGGCATTTCCTGAAGCACGCTGCGGCGCACGGTGTAGCGCTTCGCCGTGCCGCCGGAGGGAATCGAGCCGGTGGAGATATTGTCGTAGTCGATCGGCGTGTTTGCGAGCATCCGCTTGTCGCCCTTCGATGAAAGCATTGGCGTCAGGATCAGCGTCAGCGCGATCACTGCCGTGCCGAACAGCAGCGACAGATTGAGCACGCCCGTCCGGCGGGACTGGCTCGCCACCAGATCCTTGTCCTGAACTGTCCTCCAGAAATCCTCGTCCACCATTCCAGCCTCACAAACACCTCAGAGAGCGGGGCGAAGCACCCTTCCCAAGCTTCGACCTCACCACAGCTGCCCGAAACCGGCGCGGCCAATGATCGGGGCGCGCCGAAACTGATAGGCTCGATTGTGAAGGAGGGTGATAAACTTTTGATTAATAAATCTTGGAATTTAGGGGAGTTTACCGGCGTTGACGCTCGGTTTTCCTCCGATCACAGACAAATTTATTAATGAGACGCGGCAGCACCCGGAATGCCGCCTTCCGCCCTGCGCCTAAAGGAGATCCATCAGGAACGGGATCAGCGGCTCGTCCGCCGGCGGCATCGGGTAATCACGCAAGGCCTTCGGGCGCACCCATTTGATCAGCTGGCCCTCCCGCCCCTCGGCAAAACCCTCATAGCGCCGGCAGATGTAGAGCGGCATCAGCAGGTGAAAGTCGTCGTAGCTGTGGCTCGCGAAGGTGAGAGGTGCAAGGCAGGCGACCTTGGTGCGAATTCCGAGTTCCTCTTCGAGTTCGCGAATCAGCGTCTCCTCCGGCGTTTCGCCGGCCTCGACCTTGCCGCCGGGGAACTCCCAGAGGCCGGCAAGCGGCTTTCCTTCGGGCCGTTGCGCCAGGAGAATGCGCCCGTCCGAGTCGACTAGCGCACAGGCTGCAACGAGCACGATCTTCTTTGCCGCTACTTCCATGCGTCAGATCCTCGGCGTGCGATAAAGGTAATCATAAACCTCGGAGAAACCGGCTTTCCGGTAGAGCGCGATTGCTGCCGTGTTGGCGGCTTCCACCTGCAGCCAGGCCTTTCTGGCGCCGCGCAGGCGTGCCCAGCGCAGTGACGCGTCGAGAAGCGCCCTGCCGACGCCCCGGCGCCTGACGGACTCCGCCACCGAGAACTGCATGATGCCGGCCAGGTCGTTGTCGTGAACGACGAGCGACACGGCCGTGGGGCCGAAGTCGCGATCCTCGAAGAGAAAAAGGCCGCATTCGGGTTTGATGGCGTTGATGATCTCGGCCAGCACCGGCTTGGTCGCCGGATCGCCCTTGCCGATCTGGAGCCTCGCGTCGACAAAACGGCCGAGATCCTTGATCGGCAGGTGGTCCATGCCCTCGCCGAGCTCACCCTGCGCGAGATCGAGCTCCATGACGAGGCTGCGGCTGAAGGATGTCCAGGCTTCGCCGTCCATGTAGGCGATGAGTTGCGGCGGTGTGAGCGGGGTCTGCCGGACCGTAAGCGGCCGGCCATGTTCGGCAAAGCGCCGCGCCGCCTTCTCGAGCCGGATGGCAATGTCGCGATAATCGGACGGATCGAGCGGATTGATCGAATTCAGGCGCTTGGAGGGATGCCCGGCGGTCAGTCGGATAAGCCAGCTGCCGTCATAAACGACCGTCGCGGCGGGCCAGGCGCGAAAGCCCACCGCTTCGAGGCGCCGCACACTGGGAAGATCAACCATGCTTGCTCCAACCGCCCCGCTCTCGACCGGCGGCCGTCTGTCGTTCGATGTCATATCCCGTCCCGATCAAGCGAGCGACCGCATCAGCTTCTGTAATCGCCGTTGATCTCGACATATTCCTTGGTGAGGTCGCAGGTATAGACCGTTGCGCGACCCGGACCGAGGCCGATATCGACGCGGATCGGAATGTCCTCGCCCTTCATCACGGCGGTCGCTTCCGCTTCCGAATAGGCCGGATCGCGCTCGCCCTCGACGGCGACGCGGACGTCGCCGAACCAGATCGCCAGCCTGTCGCGCTCGGCCATCTCGCCGGACTTGCCGACCGCCATGACCACCCGGCCCCAGTTGGCGTCCTCCCCGGCAACCGCCGTCTTGACAAGCGGCGAGTTGGCGATCGAAAGCGCGATGCGCTTGGCGGCAGCGTCGTTCTCAGCGCCCTCGACGGTCACTTCCACCATCTTGCGCGCGCCTTCGCCGTCGCGCACGACCTGCAGCGCCAGGTCACGCAGCAGGTCGTTGAGCGCCCTCCCGAAGGACTGGAGCCGCGCATCGCCCGCATCCTCCACCCTCGCCTGCCCGTCCTTGGCCGCAGCGCCGGTGGCAAACAGCATCAAGGTGTCGGAAGTGGACGTATCGCTGTCGACCGTCACGGAATTGAAGCTGGGGCCGACGCCGGCCGAAAGCAGCGCCTGCAGTGCGGCGGGTGCGATGTCGGCATCGGTCACCACGAAGGAAAGCATGGTCGCCATGTCCGGCGCGATCATGCCGGCACCCTTGGCGATGCCGTTGATGGTGACCGTGACGCCGCCGATCTCGGCGCTACGGGTCGCGACCTTGGGATAGGTGTCCGTGGTCATGATCGCCTTGGCGGCCTCGAACCAGAAGTCCTCCTTGGCCGATGCCGCGAGCCCGTCGAGCACGCCGGCAAACTTGGTGGCGTCGAGCGGCTCGCCGATCACGCCCGTCGAGGCCAGGAAAATCTCGCCCTCATTGCAGCCGACCGCCCGGGCGGCGGACTGCGCGGTGAGTTCGGTCGCCTCTTTGCCCTTCTTGCCGGTGAAGGCATTGGCATTGCCCGAATTGACGACCACGGCACGTGCGTGACCGCCCGGGAGATTTCTACGGCAGAAGTCGACGGGGGCGGACGGGCACTTCGAACGCGTGAAGACACCGGCCACCGCCGCCGGCTGATCGAAGACCATCATCAACACGTCAGTGCGGTTCTTGTACTTGATCCCCGCGGCGGCGGTCGCCATGCGCACGCCGCGAAGGGGCGGCATTTCAGCAAAGGTTTTCGGAGCGAGCGGAGAAACGGTACCGGACATGGCGAACCCTGTTTGAATGCCTCTGATCACCATGGTTACGGGCAACCATGGTGATCTTTTCCATTGTTTCAGAGCGGGATGCGCGCGGAACGCCGCGCACACTTTTCCTCATCCCGCTCCAAATGGTGCGAGAAATGCCCGAGCGACATTCAGCCGCCGGGCATCCCGATCCTAGTCTGACGAGCGGCTGGCGCGACGAACGCCTCTTCTCCGCTCTGGCACGGGACCGTCCTTGAGGGTGGCGGCCCCGAAAAAGCTACTGGCCTTGGCGCGCCTTGCCGGCGTCTTCATAGGCCTTCTTCAGCGCCGGATCGGAAATCTCGACGCCGGTCGCCTTTTTGGCAGTGTCCAGCAGCGCAAGGTACTTGTCGCGCATGACGAGCTGACGAACCTGCGGCTCGACCTGCTCGAGCGTCGGCGGCGCCTGCGGACGCTTGTCCTCGACCAGGATCACGTGGAAGCCGAACTGGGTCTTGACCGGCATCTTTGTATAGCTGCCCTTCTCGAGCGCGAAAGCAGCCGTCTCGAATTCCGGCACCATCCGGCCCTTGGTGAAGTAGCCGAGGTCGCCGCCATCGTCCTTGTTCGGATCGGTGGACTTGGCCTTGGCGAGTTCGACGAAGCTCTTGCCGGCGTCCAGTTCCTTGATGATCGCCTTGGCCTCGTCCTCGGTCTTGACGAGGATGTGGCGGGCCTTGACTTCTTCCTGCGCCGGGATGGCGGCGATTTCCTTGTCGTAGCGTGCCTTGACCTCTTCCTTCGTCACCGCATCGACGACGTGCTTCTTGAAGAAGGCGTTGTGAAGTTCGCGCTCGGTTAGGAAGGCGACACGCTGCTTGAAGGTCGCGTCGTTCTGCAGGCCTTCCTTCTCGGCATCCTTGACGAGCAGCTTGACGTCGATGACGGCGGAAAGGGCTGCGGCGCGCTTCTGTTCGTCGGGCATCCGCTGGAGCTGCGGATCGAGGCTGGTGATCGCGAGATCAAGCTCCGACTGACGGATTTCCTGCCCGCCGACCTTCGCGACGACCGGATCGGTCCCTTCGGCGCGGGCGACGCCTGCGGCCATCATCGCGACCAGCGCCGCGGCCGCCAGGGTCTTGTATCTAGACATGTTTCTTACCTTTCACCATTGGCCGCCAGCGCGATTGCCTCCGGCCCTTCGAGGGGGCTGCACAACACCAGAATGTGGCGGTTCTGTAGCCGTCCGGCCGCGCAAGTGCGTTGACATAATCCGACCCCCCTCTTATCTGTCACGCAACCTCGCGTCCAGAACAGTTTCCGGGCGTTTCACGGCATTAGACGGTTTTTCGAGCCGGACCTGAAACTCCCAGGGCGATAAATAAGGAAAGGACCATTCGGATGGTCAGTCTCGGCGGCCTTGCCCGCAAGTTGTTCGGTTCCGCCAACGATCGCCGCGTCCGCGGCTACCAGGGTCGGGTGGACGCAATCAACGCTCTCGAAGCCGACATGAAAACGCTGAGCGACGAAGCGCTCGCTGCAAAGACGGTGGAGTTTCGGAGTCAACTCGGCGAAGGCAAGACCCTCGACGACCTCCTTGTGCCGGCCTTTGCCGTGGTGCGCGAGGCCGCCCGCCGCGTTCTCGGCCTGCGTCCCTTCGACGTCCAGCTCATCGGCGGCATGATCCTGCACGAGCGCTCCATCTCCGAAATGAAGACCGGCGAAGGCAAAACGCTGGTGGCGACGCTGCCCGTCTACCTTAACGCGCTCGCCGGCAAGGGCGTGCATGTCGTCACCGTCAACGACTATCTCGCCCAGCGCGACGCCAGCATGATGGGGCGGATCTACGGCTTCCTCGGCCTGACGACGGGCGTCATCGTCCACGGCCTCACCGACGAGCAGCGCCGCGACGCCTATGCCTGCGACGTCACCTACGCGACCAACAACGAGCTCGGCTTCGACTATCTGCGCGACAACATGAAATACGAGCGCGCCCAGATGGTGCAGCGCGGTCACTTCTTCGCGATCGTCGACGAGGTGGACTCGATCCTGGTCGACGAGGCGCGCACGCCACTGATCATCTCCGGCCCGCTCGACGACCGCTCGGATCTCTACAATACGATCAATGACTTCATTCCGCTGCTGTCGCCGGAAGACTACGAGATCGACGAAAAGCAGCGCTCGGCCAATTTCTCGGAGGAGGGCACCGAGAAGCTCGAAAACCTCTTGCGCCAAGCCGGGCTCCTGAAGGGCGAGTCGCTCTACGACATCGAGAACGTGGCGATCGTCCACCACGTCAACAACGCGCTGAAGGCGCACAAGCTGTTCACGCGTGACAAAGACTATATCGTGCGCAACGGCGAGATCGTCATCATCGACGAGTTCACCGGCCGCATGATGCCGGGGCGTCGCTACTCCGAAGGTCAGCATCAGGCGCTGGAAGCCAAAGAAAAGGTGCAGATTCAGCCCGAGAACCAGACGCTCGCCTCGGTCACCTTCCAGAATTACTTCCGCATGTACGAAAAGCTTGCCGGCATGACCGGCACCGCGGCGACGGAAGCCGAGGAATTCGGCAACATCTACGGCCTGGAAGTGGTCGAAGTGCCGACCAATCTGCCGATCAAGCGCCTCGACGAGGACGACGAGGTCTATCGCACCGCGGGCGAGAAGTACAAGGCGATCATCGACGAGATCAAGGCGGCCCACGAGCGCGGCCAGCCGATGCTCGTCGGCACCACCTCGATCGAGAAGTCCGAGCTGCTCGCCGATATGCTGAAGAAGAGCGGCTTCTCGAAATTCCAGGTGCTGAACGCCCGTTACCACGAGCAGGAAGCCTATATCGTCGCCCAGGCCGGCGTGCCGGGCGCCGTCACCATCGCAACCAACATGGCCGGCCGCGGCACCGACATCCAGCTCGGCGGCAACCCGGACATGCGCATCCAGCAGGAACTGGCCGAGGTCGAGCCCGGCCCCGAGCGCGATGCGCGCGAAAAGGCGATCCGCGAGGAGGTGCAGAAGCTCAAGGACAAGGCGCTCGCCGCCGGCGGCCTTTATGTCCTTGCCACCGAACGCCACGAAAGCCGCCGCATCGACAACCAGTTGCGCGGCCGCTCCGGCCGCCAGGGCGACCCGGGCCGCTCGAAGTTCTTCCTGTCGCTGCAGGACGATTTGATGCGCATCTTCGGCTCCGACCGCATGGACGGCATGCTGCAGAAACTGGGCCTCAAGGAGGGCGAGGCGATTGTCCATCCGTGGATCAACAAGGCGCTCGAACGCGCCCAGAAGAAGGTCGAGGCCCGCAACTTCGACATCCGCAAGAACCTCTTGAAATATGACGACGTGCTCAACGACCAGCGCAAGGTCATCTTCGAGCAGCGTCTCGAACTCATGGACGCGGAAAGCGTCACCGAGACGGTCACCGACATGCGCAACGAAGTGATCGGGGATATCGTCGCCAAGCGCATTCCCGAGCGAGCCTATGCCGAGCAGTGGGATGCGGAAGGACTTAAGGCCGACGTCCAGCAATACCTCAACCTCGACCTCCCGATTACCGAATGGGTCGCCGAGGAAGGGATCGCCGAGGACGACATTCTGGAGCGCATCACCGCCGCCGCCGACAAGGCCGCCGCCGAACGCGCCGAGCGCTTCGGGCCGGAGATCATGCAATATGTCGAGCGCTCGGTCGTGCTGCAGACGCTCGATCACCTCTGGCGCGAGCACATCGTCAACCTCGACCATCTCCGCTCGGTCATCGGCTTCCGCGGCTACGCCCAGCGCGACCCGCTGCAGGAATACAAGTCCGAAGCCTTCGAGCTCTTTCAGGCCCTGCTCGTCAATCTCCGCCAGGCGGTATCGGCGCAGCTGATGCGCGTCGAACTGGTGCGCGAGGCGCCCCAGGAGCCGCAGCCGCTGCCGCCTATGGAAGCCCATCATTTCGACCCGATTACCGGCGAGGACGACTTCGCGCAGGCGGCGCTTGGCGCCGCCTCCCCGGCAAAGCGCAACGCCGCAGACCCCTCCACTTGGGGCAATGTCGGGCGCAACGAGCCCTGCCCCTGCGGTTCGGGCAAGAAATACAAGCATTGCCACGGAAGCTACGAAGCCTGACGAGATGCCGCCTCCGGGCGGCATTTTCGCGTCCGAGACCGCGCCGCAGAGCGGCCTGCTGAACCGTTTGTTAACGCTGTTCTGGCAGAAGTGATGCCCTGTATTGCGTAATCTCAGGGTGTCTTCGTGTTGATGGCGGTATGTCAAACGGCCGGACGAATGCTGCCGTCGGCGCTGAGGCACCGCCTGTCCGATTCCGTGCAGCGGCTCCTGCCCGTGCTCACCGGCTCCGATACCCGCAGTCGCGCCCAGCGCATGGCGCTGATCGCCTTTGCGATCCGCATCCTAAGCGCGGCAATCGCCTTCGCCTCGCAGATCTTTCTCGCGCGCCTGATGGGCGAGTTCGAATACGGCATCTTCATCTTCGTCTGGGTGATGACGGTCCTGTTCGGCAATCTCTCCTGCCTCGGGCTCCCCACCGCGGTTATCCGGTTCCTGCCGGAATACAGCACCACTTCGGAGCTTGCGGAAATCCGCGGCCTGACGACGACGGCGCGCATCTTCGCCCTCCTTTCCGCAACCGCCCTTGCCGCGATCGGCGCAGCGGGTCTGTGGCTCTTCGGCACGGCAATCGAGAGCTACTACTTCGTGCCCCTCTATCTCGGCCTCATTACCCTGCCGATGATTGCGCTTGGCGACGTGATGGACGGCACGGCGCGCGCCCATAGCTGGCCGGTTGCGGCAATGAGCCCGACCTTCCTCGTGCGGCCCTTGCTGATCCTCGCCTTCATGGTCCTGGCAACGGTCGCGGGCCTGCCGTCCGCTGCAACGACGGCGATGGCCGCAGCGCTTGCCGCGACCTATGTGACGACGCTCGGGCAGTTCGCAATAATGGTCTGGCGGCTCGACCGGCACTACCTTCCCGGCCCGATGAAAATCGAACTCAGCCGCTGGCTGCGCGTCTCGATCCCGATATTCCTCGTCGACGGTTTCGGCTTCCTCTTGACCAATTCCGACGTCGTGATCGTCGGCCTCTATGTGAAGCCGGACGACGTGGCGATCTACTTTGCCGCCGCGAAGACCATGGCGCTCGTCCATTTCGTCATGTTCGCGGTCAGGGCGGCCGCCGGCCCGCGCTTTTCGGCGGCCATGGCAGCGCGCGACCGGCATCAATTGGCGGAGATCGCCATCGAAAGCGCCCGCTGGTCGTTCTGGCCGTCACTTGCTATCGGCTGCACCGTCGTGCTGGCGGGTCCGCTGCTGCTGTCGCTGTTCGGCCCGGCCTTCCCCGCCGGTGCTCCGCTGATGGCGATACTGCTCACCGGTATCCTCGCCAAGGCCTTTGTCGGCCCCGCCGAGACCCTGTTGACGATGGCCGGACGGCAAAAGCTCTGCGTCATCCTCTATGTGGCCGCGCTCGGTGCCAATGTCGCGCTGAACGTCACGCTCATTCCGCTCTTCGGCTTGACCGGAGCGGCCTCAGCGACCGCGGGCGCGATGTTCGTGGAGGCGGCGATCCTGCATGTGGCGGTGAGGCACACCTTTGGTTTCACGCTCCTGGCACTTGCCGGCGCAAGGAGCGGTCATGACGAAAACGAGGCAATCAAGCCATGAACGGCAACATCCAGTTCCCCGGGGAAGCGAACGGAAGCGCGAACCGCCTGCTTGGCGGCCTGGCGCAACCGGCCGCCGATCCGACGCAGGCCGAACGGACCTTAATGGTGGGCAGGTCCGGCCGGCATCTGGCCATCTACCAGGCCCGCTCCGGCTACGAACTGCAGCGGGAGCTCGACTTCCTGTCCAACCGGGCGATCGAGCCGAACGTCTTCTTCACTGGCCGCTTCCTGGCGCCCGCCATGCCACGGCTGGAGGATCGGGTGATTCGCCTCGCCGTCATCCGCGACAGCAACGAGCGCAGCAGCCGCCTGCGCTTCCTGATGCCTTTCTCGATCGAAAAGCCGGGCTTCTCGATCGGCGCGCCGATCATTCGCGGCTGGTCCAATCCTTTCGGCCCCTTGGGCGTGCCGCTGCTTGACGCGGAAGACGCCGCCGAGACGATCAGCAACCTTTATACGGCGCTCGCCTCGCCCTCCTCCGGCATGCCGCAGGTGCTGGTGCTGCCGGACGTGCGCCTCAAGGGCAAATTCGCGCAGCTCGCCCGGGCCGTGGCGATCGGCGAGAACCTCCCGCTGACGGTGACCGATACCTTCGAACGGCCGATGCTCGAAAGCCTGCTCGACGGTCCAACCTATCTGCGCCAGGCGATCAGCCGGGCGCATTTCAAGGAACTGCGACGCCAGTGGAACAATCTCGAAAAACACGGCAACCTCGCCTACAGCGTCGCGCGTCAACCGGAGGAGATCCGCTGGCGGCTGGAGGAGTTCCTGGCGCTCGAGGCCTCCGGCTGGAAAGGCCGCGAACGCAGCGCCATGATCATGGACCGCTTCCGCGCCGCCTTCGCGCGGGAAGCAATCACCAATCTCGCCGAAGCCGACAGCGTCCGCATCCACACGCTCGATCTCGACGGCAAGGCGATCGCCGCGATGGTCGTGCTCATGATGGCCGGCGAGGCCTATACCTGGAAGACCGCCTATAACGAGGACTACGCGAAATATTCGCCGGGCAAGCTGCTCTTGGCCGAACTCACCGAATGGCATCTCGACGACGCCAATATCGCCCGCTCCGATTCCTGCGCCGTGCCCGACCATCCGATGATCGCCCGCTTCTGGCAGGAGCGCGAGGAGATGGGGACGCTGGTGATCGGCCTGCAGCAGAACCGCGACCGCGACGTGCGCCAGGTGGCGGCTCAGCTTCACCTCTACCGCAACACCCGCAACATGGCGCGGCTACTGCGCGAGAAGATCCGCGCGCTGGCCGGGCGCTGATGGGGCGGAATCAGCGGTCGCGCGCTGCCTCCACCTCGGCAGCAGCCCTCTCCCGCAACAGCCGCCGGATCACCTTGCCCGAAGTGGTCAGCGGCAGGCTGTCGACGAACTCGATCTCGCGCGGATATTCGTGCATGGAGAGCCTGTTCTTCACCCAGTCGCGGATCGCAGCCGCGGTCTCTTCGGCTGCGGCGACACCGGGCTTCAGCACCACATAGGCCTTGACGATCTCGGTGCGGATCGGGTCCGGCTTGCCGATCGCCGCGGCCATCTGAACGTCCGGGTGGCCGACGAGACAGTCCTCGATCTCGCCGGGGCCGATCCGGTAGCCGGACGAGGTGATGACGTCGTCGTCGCGGCCGAAAAAGGTGAAGTAACCCTCCTGATCCATGACGCCCTGGTCGCCGGTGGTCATCCAGTCGCCGATGAACTTCGCCTCGGTCGCCTTGACGTTTCGCCAATAGCCCAGGAACATCACCGGATCGGGGCGCTTGATCGCGACTTGGCCGGTCGTGCCCGGCGGCAGCACACGCCCCTCGCCGTCGATGATCGCCACCTCATGGCCGGGTGCGGCCTTGCCCATCGAGCCCGGTTTCAATACTCCGAGGTCGGCGGCCGACGAAATGACGATGTTGCATTCCGTCTGGCCGTAGAATTCGCTGACCTCGACGCCGAGCGCCTCCTTCGCCCAGTCGAAGGTCTCGCGCCCGAGCGCTTCGCCGGCCGAGCCGATCGTTCTCAGATCGAGCCTGTAGCGGTCGCGGGGCCGATCGACGGATTTGAGCAGCCTCAGCGCCGTCGGCGGAATGAAGGCGTTGCGCACATTCATCTCTTCCATGATGCGGAAGGCCATATGCGGATCGAACTTCTGCGCCGGCGAGGAAACCACCGGCACGCCGAAGAACAGCGACGGCAGCAACGCGTTCAAGAGCCCGCCCGCCCAGGCCCAATCGGCCGGCGTCCACATCCGGTCGCCCGGCTGAGGCAGGAAGTGATGGTGAAACTGGAAACCCGGCAGATGGCCGAGCAGCACGCGGTGGCCGTGCAGCGCCCCCTTCGGCGGGCCGGTCGTCCCGGACGTATAGATCATCAGCGCCGGATTGTCCGGCCCGGTATCGGCGGCGGCAAAACGGCCCTCGCCCGCCGCCAGCCGGTCGAAGAGCACCGTATCGGGCAGTTCCTCCTCTTCCGCCAGCACCACCAGCCGAAGCTCCGGCAGTTCGCTTCGGAACGCCGCAAGCCGCTCGTAGCCGAAGCGATTGGTGACGACCGCCGTCGCCCCGGCGTCCTGCAGCCGGTAGCTGAGCGCCTCGACGCCGAAAAGCAGCGCCAGCGGCAGGGCGATCGCGCCGAGCTTGTAGATCGCCGCATGGGCGATTGCCGCTTCGAAGCCCTGCGGCAGCAGAATGGCGACCCGATCGCCCGGCTTGATGCCGTGCGCGGCAAGCCCGCCGGCAAAGGCCGAGGAGCGAGCCGCGAAGGCGCCGTATGTCAGTGAATGAGGCGCGGTGTCCGGGCTGAAATGCTGCAGGCAGATACGTTCAGGGTCACGCGCCGCCCATGCGTCGCTGACGGCGACGCCGATATTGAACCTCTCCGAAATCCGCCAGCGGAATTCGCGATAGAGGTCGTCGTATGTGTCGATCTTCGGTAGCATGGGCCGCGCTGGAGTTTGCTGCAGCGCAGCAGCTAACACTTTCGCCCCGTGGAATTCAATGGGTGCGGGCCGGGTGAAGGAACTCGGAACAGGGACGAGGTCCGCTGGCATCTTGCCTGATAGAGCGAAAGCGCCGTTTCCGGTATAGTGCGGAGCTCAAGCGACCTCAGCCCGACGGCGGTCGGAGTCAAAGTCGTGCCAACCCATGCTGCATGACCTCCACATGACGCGGTAGGGAGGAGTATTCCATGGCAAACCAGATCCGGCCGCTGCAGCCGGGAGAACCCGCCCCCTCGTTCGCGCTCGCCGCGGCCAACCCTGAAGGAATGGTCTCTCTTGCCGATTTGCGCGGTCGCCCGTTTCTGATCGGCTTCTTTCGCGGTTTGCACTGCCCGTTCTGTCGACGTCAGGTGGAACAGCTTGCCGGCCTCCAGCCAGCGCTACGCGCTGCCGGGATAGAGACCCTGGCGGTGATCAACACGCCGGTCGAACGCGCTCGCCTCTATTTCCGCCATCGGCCGACGCCGGTAACGCTCCTGTGCGACCCGGATTGCCACACGCACCGGGCCTTCGGCGTGCCGCGGGGCGAATTCCTGCCCGATGGCAGCAGCGAGCGGCCCGAATGGCCCCATCGCGCATCGATGGCGCAGTTCGAGGCGGCTCGCATCAATCCTGCCGGCGTGTTCCCGGAGCCTTTGCAGCCCATGGAAGCCAACGTTGTCCTCAACGCCAGCGACGGCTTCGAGCTCGACGAAGCGGACAAAGCGATCCTGGCGGACCATGGCACCCAGCTCGTCGGGCATTATCTGGTCGACGCCACCGGCATCGTCGGCTGGGCGCAAATCGAGGCGCGCGACGGGCCGAACGACCTCTGCACCTTCCCAACCGCGGCGCAGATCCTTGCCGCCGCCGAAAACCTCGGACGCTGACCCGGAGCGGAAGTCCGCCGGGGTATCTTTTTCGGTGTCGAAAGACGGGATCGAGTGGTGCCCCATGCCGGGGTCGAACCAGCACTCCTTTTGGGAACTCGATTTTGAGTCGAGCGCGTCTACCAATTCCGCCAATGGGGCAAGGCTCAAGCGATATCAGCGGTTTGGGATTTACACGATCGTTTTCGCGCCGGTCAATCGAGAAATTGCGATTTTCGCAGCGGCGATCACAAAAGCGTGCGGCCGGGGGCCGGTGACGGCGATTTACAGCGGAACCGAACCTACATAAGAAGACGGGCGCCGTTTCGCCGCCCTTGCGAGGTATTCATGATCGAGGCTTCCGCCGCCACGCGCCAGCAACTGCTTCTCGCCCTCGTCGTAACGCTCGGCATGGCGGCGACCGTCGGTGGCGCGCTCGGTTTCGAGCATATCGGCGGCTACATCCCCTGCGCCCTCTGCCTCATGCAGCGCGACCCTTATTACTACGGCATTCCGCTCGGCCTCGTCGCCATTGCCGCCAGCGTGCTGAAACTGCCGGCCTGGACGACGCGCGCGCTGCTCGGAATCGTCGGCGTCCTGATGCTCGTCGGCGCCGGGATCGGCGTCTATCACGCCGGTGCTGAATGGCATTTCTGGGAGGGTCCGTCGACCTGCGCGACGACCGCCCAGGGCATCTCCTCAAATGTCGGCGACCTGCTCGGCGATCTTGACGCGAAGCACGCTCCGTCCTGCACCGACGCGGCGCTGCGCGTCCTTGGCCTGTCCTTCGCCGGCTGGAACGTCATCGCCAGCCTGATCCTCGCGGCGATCGCGCTGCGGGGCGCCGCCAAGGCGTAAGGTCGCAACCGCTCACGCCAAGATATTCGCATTGACCTGAAAAAAGGCACGGCCTTACGGCTGCAGCTCGACATCCCAGTAGAGATAGTCCATCCAGCTTTCGTGCAGATGGTTCGGCGGGAAGAGCCGTCCATTGTTGTGCAGGTCCTGCACGGTCGGCTGGTACGGCCTTTGATGCGGGAACATGTGGGCCTGCTTCGGCAGCTTGCTGCCCTTGCGCAGGTTGCAGGGCGAACAGGCTGCGACGACATTTTCCCAGGTCGTCTGGCCGCCATGCGCGCGCGGGATCACGTGGTCGAAGGTCAGATCGTCCGGGGATCCGCAATACTGGCATTCGAACTTGTCGCGCAGGAAGACGTTGAACCGGGTGAAGGCCGGAAAGCGCGACGGCTGGACATAGCTTTTCAGGCAGACGACGCTCGGCAGCCGCATCGAGAAGCTGGGAGAGGAGACGGAGTGTTCGTATTCGGCAAGGATTATCACGCGGTCGAGAAAGACCGCCTTGATCGCGTCCTGCCAGGACCAGAGCGACAAGGGGTAATAGCTCAGCGGCCGGTAATCGGCGTTCAACACAAGCGCCGGCAGGGCCTGAGGTGAGACTGCAATCGTCAAGCGTATTCTCCTGAGCGATTCGGCATCTGCATCTTCTATATTAGGCCTGTTGCGACAGGATTGTGAAGCCGGAAAGAAAAACCAAACAAAGGATTCGCTTTTCTCTTCAAGGCGTCACGGGCAGCGCATCACGCCGCATCTCACGCGCATAGTAAGCCCAGAAAAGCCGGGCCGCGACGCTCCGCCAGGGGGACCAAGAGGCGGCGAGCGAATCGATTTCGCTTGCCGTCGGCCGCAACTCGAAACCGAGCGCGTGACCGACGGCGTTCTGCAGCGCCACGTCGCCGGAGGGAAAGACGTCCGGATGGCCGGCGCAGAAGAGCAGATAGACCTCCGCCGTCCAGCGCCCCACACCCTTGATCGCCGTCAGCTCGTGGATCGCTGCGGCCGCCTCGATGTTGCAGATGCCGTCGAGATCGATCTCGTCCGTAACCGCCGCGGTCGCCACCCGCCGCAGCGTATCTGCCTTGGCGCGGGAAAGACCGAATTGCCGGCAGGCATCGTCGTCAAGCGAAAGCACGGCGTCGGCGCTGATCTCGCCGAGCGACGCCTCCATGCGGCTCCAGATCGCCGCCGCACTCGCCTTGGAGACCATTTGCGAGACGATGATATTGGCAAGGCCGCGATAGCCCGGATCGGTGCGCCTGAGCGGCACCGGCCCGGCCTTGTCGAGGACGTGCTCCAGGCGGGCGTCGAGCATCACGAGACCCGCGAGGCCAGCCTCGATATCGTCGCTTGTGCGAATGATCCGCATGCACCCTCCAAAATAGCGGATGACCTTTATACAGCTTCCATGGCAAAGGAGCACAATGCCCGTTCCGCCGCCAGCACAACCGGTTTTCCGCTTCGCCCCAAGCCCAAACGGCTTGCTGCATCTCGGCCACGCATTGTCAGCCATTATCAACCACGACATGGCGAGCGCGATGGGCGGCCGTTTCCTGCTGAGGATAGAGGACATCGACCGGGCGCGCTGCCGTCCGGAGTTCGAGGCGGCGATTTTCGAGGACCTCGCCTGGTTGGGTCTCATCTGGGAAGAACCGGTGCGGCGCCAATCAGATCAGCTCGATCTTTATGCGGCAGCGCTCGAACGCTTGAGAACCATGGGGCTGGTCTATCCTTCCGTCATGACCCGCGGCGAGATCAAAACGGCGGTGGCGGCGCATGAGGCGAGCGGAAGGGCATGGCCCCGCGATCCGGACGGGACGCCGCTTTATCCGGGCCGCGAGCGTGCGCTGACGGCAAGCGAGCAGGCGGACCTCGTCGCGGGCGGCCGTCCCCACACCTGGCGGCTCGACGTGGCGAAGGCGGTCGGCCGCCTTGCCGAACCGCTCCTGTGGCGCGAGACCGGGGAAGGTCCGGCCGGGGAAACCGGCCTGATCGCGGCGGATCCGGGTGTCTGGGGCGACGTCGTCCTGTCGCGCTCGGACGCGCCCTCGAGCTATCATCTTTCGGTGGTCGTCGACGACGCCCTGCAGGGCATCACCCATGTCGTGCGCGGCCGCGACCTCTACCACGCAACCTCCATCCACCGCCTGCTCCAGCGGCTTCTCGACCTGCCGGAGCCGGTCTATCATCATCATCGCCTGATCCTCGGGGCGGACGGCAGGAAACTGTCGAAGAGCAACGGGGACACAGGTATCGCCGCCTTCCGCACCGCCGGTCGCTCGCCGGCGGAACTGCGCGCCATGGTCCTGGAGGCGGCATAAAGCCGTCCTACTGGGAGGGCGGTCCCTCGCCGCGCCCTTGGAAGCTGCGTGACACCATGCGCTTGACCTTGAACTTCAGGATGGCGGCATTGATCTCGGCGCCGATGATGAAGATCGCCCCGACCATGTAGAGGAAAACCAGCACGATCACGATCGAGGCGAGGCCGGCATAGGTTGCCACATAGTTGGAGAAGGCCGCCAGATAGGATGCGAAGGCATAGGCGCCGATCGACCACAGAAGCAGCGTCAGCAGGATGCCGGGCAACACGTCGACGATCTTGCGGTGCCCGTCCGGCAGCCACAGATGCGACACCAACAGCCCCATCGTCAGCATCGCGAGCGCCAGCGCCAGGCCCCAATTATCGACGGTCGCCAGCACGGCGTCGAGCCAGGGCAGCCATTGGTCGGCATTGCGGACGGCCAGCGGGACGGCGACCAGCAGAATGCTGATGACGGCGAGGATCAGGACGCCGGCAAGCACGAAGCCGAGGCTGGCGAGCCGGGTTATGTACCACGGGCGGCTTTCCGCCACGCGATAGGCCCTGTTCAGCGCAATTCGCAGCGCTTCGACGCCGTTCGAGGCGAAATAGGCGGCCGCGACGACGGAAAGCGTCAAGACTCCGCCGCGCTGGATGGTCAGCACCTCGACTATCTCATCGGCGACGGGCTTGGCGATCGATTCGGGCCAGGCATCGAAGATCAGGTGGACGGCCGTCACCGCGAATTGGTCGGCCCCGAGGAAACTGCCGAGCGCGGTGCCGAAGATCAGGAAGGGGAAGACCGCCATCAGCGACGACAGGGCCACATGGCTCGCCATCGCCCAGCCGTCGTCCTCGCTGAAATGCCAGAGCGCATCGAACACGACCTTCCAGATGATGCGAAGCGATGCCGGCATTCCGTCTCCTGTGGTGCCCGACCTTCCGCGTGACCGGCTACGCGCCATGCCTGTGTCGGCGCGCCGCCAGGACGCAAGTGCGCGCAATTCAATTGTTTCCCAATCGTGAATATGGGAAACGGGACAGGTATTTCTACAGGAATCGACCGGATGTCTGAACGCCCCACCATTATCGTCACCGGCTGCTCATCCGGCATCGGCGCCTATTGCGCGCGCGCTCTGAAAAGCGACGGCTGGCGCGTCTTCGCGACCGTCCGGCGGCCGGAGGACCAGGCGGAGCTCGAACAGGAAGGCATCGAAACCTTCCTCATGGATTATACCAGGCCGGAGACGATCGCCGTCCTGGTGGAAGCCGTGATGGCGCTGAGCGGCGGGCGGATCGATGCGCTCTTCAACAACGGTGCCTATGGCCAGGCGGGCGCGGTCGAGGACCTGCCGACGGAAGCGCTGCGGCTGCAGCTCGAAACCAACGTGATCGGCTGGCACGATCTGACGCGCCGCGTCATTCCGGCGATGCGGGCTCGGGGCGGCGGCCGCATCGTGCAATGCTCGTCGATCCTCGGTCTCGTCCCCTATCGCTGGCGCGGCGCCTACAACGCCTCGAAATCCGCGCTCGAGGCCCTGTCGCTGACATTGCGGATGGAGCTTGCCGGCAGCGGCATCGAGGTCAGCCTGATCGAGCCGGGGCCGATCACGTCGAAGTTCACCGCCAATGCGCTTGCCTATGTCGAGCGCTTCATCGACCTCAAGAATTCCGTCCACCGGGCGGAGTACGAGAAACAGCTGAAACGCCTGCGCGGCGAAAGCAAGCCGGTCCGCGGAAGGCTCGGACCGGAGGCCGTTTATCACGTTCTGAAACACGCTTTGACGTCGCGCCGGCCGAGGCCGCATTATGTCGTGACCAGGCCCGCCAAACAGGGTGTGCTGCTCAAGAAACTCCTGCCGGCGGCGCTGTTCTACAGTATCATCGGCCGACTCGGCTGATTGAATAGAAGGAGCGATGACATGCCCAGTTTCCTGACCGCCGTGACATTGTTCGTCATGGGCCTGGTTGCGATCGTGCTCATCCGCGGCCTGTTGAACATGGCCCGCAAGGGCAGCGGCAATACGTCCAACAAGCTGATGCAGACGCGCATAGCGTTGCAGGCGCTGGCACTCGTGCTGATCATGCTGACACTGTGGGTCACCGGCGGTGGCCGGCCGAGCTGAGGACCAAGCGAAGTCACGATGGTCAAGCTCAACAAGATCTACACCCGGACCGGCGACAACGGCACGACCGGCCTCGTTGCCGGCCCGCGCCGCTCGAAGAGCGATCTCCGCGTCGATGCCTATGGAAGCGTCGACGAGGCGAATGCCTTCGTCGGCTTGGCGCGCCAGCATACCGGCGACAGGCCGGATCTCGATCAGATGCTGATGCGTATCCAGAACGATCTCTTCGATCTCGGCGCGGATCTCGCCACACCCGAGACCGGCGAGAAGCAGGACTATGAGCCGCTAAGGATCGTCGCCGCCCAGGTGGCTCGCCTCGAGGCCGAGATCGACCGGCTGAATGCCGATCTCGAGCCGCTGCGCTCCTTCGTGCTGCCTGCCGGCAGCGCCGCCTCCGCAGCGCTCCATGCCGCTCGCACCGTCGCCCGCCGCGCCGAACGGCAGATGGTGGCGCTTGCCGAGGCCGAAGGCGAGATCGTCAGCCGCGAGGCGGTTGCCTATATCAACCGGCTCTCCGACTTCCTGTTCGTCGCCGCCCGTTGGGCGAACGACATGGGACGCGCCGACGTCCTTTGGGTTCCGGGCAAGAACAGATAGGCTCGCGCAAAATCACGCTTCGGGGATCGCATGTTCATACCGCTGCACGACAGGAACGCCCTGAAGCATATCGACATGCAATATGTGACGGTGACGCTGATCCTCGTCAATTTCACCGTCTGGCTCTTCACCGTACCGATCGCCACCGAGGAGTTCGCCAATGCCGCCGTGCTCGGTTTCGGCTACATCCCGGCGATTGTGTTCGACTACGCCATTCTCGACCCCGCCCTTGCGCTCGTCCCGGACGAGTTCACCTTTGTCACCTATTCCTTCCTGCATGGCGACTTCACCCATCTGTCGATGAACATGCTGTTTCTCTGGGTCTTCGGCGACAATGTCGAGGACGCGCTCGGGCACGTCCGCTTTCTCCTGTTCTATCTGCTGTGCGCCGCCGCCGGCGCGCTGGCGCACGGGCTCATCGATCCCGCCTCTGAAGCGCCGCTGATCGGCGCCTCCGGTGCCGTCTCCGGCGTGGTCGCCGCCTATTTTCTGCTGCACCCGAAGGTCCGGGTCTGGGTGCTCGTGCTTTTCCGCATTCCCTTGCCGCTGCCCGCCGCCATCCCGCTCGCCTTCTGGATCGGCCAGCAGTTCTACATGTTCGCTGTCGATCCGGGCGGCAGCGTCTCCTGGACCGCCCATATCGGCGGCATCCTTGCCGGCCTCGTTCTCGTGATCGTTTTGCGACGCCGCGGCGTGCCGCTTTTCGATCGCACCATTGTCAGCCCCCGCGCCGTCGAACACGAGTCTGGGCCTGTCGAGGGAACGGAGACGCCCCTGCCGGGCAAGCGGAAACCGCCGACCCCCTGGGGCCGTCCGACCTAAGGAACGGAGCGGGCGGTCCCGATCTGACGATTATACGCTGCGATTTCAACAGATTACGCGGTCTTCAGGCGCAGGGAAAGGTTTCCGCCTCAGGCCCCTCCCGCCCGCTTGCCGGAAGCTTGTCTTACGTGTACGTAAACGTTAATAAAGTTCGCGGGCTAATATCGGTTTAGCGTTGCGGTTGGCGATTGTAATTGGAGAAAAAACGCGTATCGATGTCGCCAATCGACAATCAGGCCGCTTTGTTAAGGCGCATTTTCCTGCGAACGCTGCTGGAGGGAAAGAATCCATGAAAATCCTGGTAACGGTGAAACGGGTCGTCGACTTCAACGTCAAGATCCGGGTGAAGGCGGACGGTTCGGGCGTCGAGCTTGCCAATGTGAAGATGTCGATGAACCCGTTCGACGAGATCTCGGTCGAAGAGGCGCTGCGGCTCAAGGAGGCCGGCAAGGCTTCCGAAGTCGTCGTCGTCTCGATCGGCCCGGCCAAGGCCGAGGAGACGCTGCGCACCGCGCTCGCCATGGGCGCCGACC
>NZ_NWTB01000027.1:0-38120 GCF_002531875.1 Sinorhizobium sp. FG01 | reverse complement strand
TTGCGACCGCCGCGCTTGCGCACCGTCAGCTTCTCCTCCCGATAGAGCCGGAAGAGCTTCTTGTGGTTCACAAGGTGCACCAGCTTTCGCATAAGCTTGTACTTGTATTCGATAAATTGGCACTACCGCACAAGTAACGTCCCACCCCGTGCACAATTATTCTTTAACGTGCGGTCGGATTCTTTGCCCGTTCGCCCGTGGCAATGGTCGCTGGAGGAAGATCTCAGCGTCAGATACCCCCCCCACGCCCGAAACATCCCCCTGCCCGTCATTTCCCACAAGCCCAGCTCCTCGACGATCCTGAGCGCCGCCCGCGGCGTCACGTCAAGCGTCTCGGCGATCATGCCGGCCGAGACGAGCGGCCGCGCCATGACGAGCTGGATCAAGCCCGGCAGATTTGACGACGATCGCCGGCCGACCAGGCGCCGCTCCATCATCGTCCGCGCCAACGCCAGCCGGTCGTGCTCCCTCAAGCCGAATTCGACCGCCGCAATAACGCTGTTGACGATCCCCAGCAGGCGGATGTCGCGCGCGCGATGCCAGCGGCGCTCGACGGCGGTCGATTTGAGGCCGAGATTGACCACGGCCAGATGCGAAGCGGTCGTCAAACCCGCTTGCCGCAGCGCCGCGGGCGCCAGCAGCCGGCCGAGCCAGGGTGCATGTTGTAGAACCTGCAACTCGTTCCAGGCGTCGAGCAACAGCACGGCGCGCGACACCGGCGGCAGGCCTTCGATCTCGGTCAGCACGGCGCGCACGAGCCGCTCGTCCTCGTCCCAGTCGATCTCGTAGACCAGTGGATTCTTCTCTCTTCCACCGCCGCGTCCGGGCGCCTTGGCCGCGGCAATAGCGGCTTCGGAACGGGCGAACACGGCGTCGATCGCCGCCAGTTCCGCCGCCAACGGCCCCGATGCATCCGGCTCCGCCCCCTCCCCTTCCATGATCGCTTCTGCAAAGGTTATGGCCGGCGCCGGTGCATGCACTGCGTTTCCATGAGCCGTGTCGTCAGCGCTGGCGCTCTCGGCGCCAGCGCTGCGGAGGGTACGGAGGCCTTCATTGCTTAGCGCCCAGTCCGGCGTTTGCACCGGCGGCTGCGGAGCTCGTCGCGGCGATGGTCAATTCATGGGTAGGCGTCCGGATATCGTGGCCGGCGTCGTGGAGAACGAGGTCCCCGAGCTGGACGAGCTCACCATCGATCGACAGCGAGGCGCAGGCATCGGCGAAGTGCATGCGTTCGATCCAGCCCTAATCGACGGAGGAGCGGGCGATGCGCTCGTCGAGACGCACGAGCGCGACGCCGGCGGCCGAGATCGGCCGCAGCAGGGTCTGGAGAGGCAAGTTCGACAGATCATAAGACATTGAATTCATGGTAAATGATTTGTTAAATGGACGCTATTTTATAGTTCATGTTCGTCACAGGTCGATGTCAGCGAGACCGTGGCTCACCACCGATAAGTCTCAAGTATCGATATCAGGGTTAGGCCGTGTATATCTTCGGCTCCAGGCGAACAATATTCCCAAAGGTGGCGACTTAATCGGGATACACCCGAACACCGTGCTTCTGCAAATCTACGCGGTTCCGCAGCAAACGGCATCACTCTTGGGTTTAGATGGACGGCGACATTAAGCAATCTTGCCCTCCCAAATAGACCAAAACTGCGACGCCCTCCCAGGGGATGCCACGACCGACATCGGCAATATCGGCGGATAGACCTGCAACTGACGATGGCCGATTCGAGGGGAATGTCCGCCGATTGCAAAAAAGATCTACTCGCCTCGCCCAAGTCAGCCGGATTTCGTCACGAGCGCGGCTGGGTCAACACCCAAAGCGTCAGCGATCTGACCGAGAACGGTGACGCTTGCTGAAGCATCAGCGCGCTCAATTTTTCCGATATAGCGCGCGCTCAGCCCCGTGAGGTCTGCCAGTTCTTCCTGCGTGAGGTGTTTGCCATGACGTATCCGACGCAGGTTGATCGCCATGACCTCCTTGAGATCCATGACGTGAGCGGAACTGAAATAGGAAGAATCGTTCCAGGAACGATAGTTCCGATTCGTTTCCGCACGTGTTATTGGTTGAGCCGCCGCGCATTACTTTTAAGTTCGATGAGCTGGCGATTCAGGCCGTGCAGTCACGGCGCAAACGATATATTGCGCACGGTAGTGTTCCTGTGAGTGGGTGGCGAAATGAAAGTTGAGGACAAGCGGATGGCCGAGTGTAACGCCTCCGGGAAAGCCGAGGAAACCACAGAGGGAGGATCTCGCTACAGCTCACTGAAGAAAGAAGAACTGGCGGACTTGGCGGTTTCTGCAATCCTCCAGCACCGGCGTCTTCTCAACGCTGATGAAGCTGTCTATCAAGAATGGCTCCGCGCCAGCGCTGATCCCTCCGTCTCGAGCGCCGTTCTTGAGAGCCTGCAGGACGAACATTTGGCTCGGCAGAAAAAGTCGCAAGCCCAGCAGGAAGAACTCTCTGAAATCGTTGAGGCTCTCGGGTATGTCCCTGATGTTCCCCCGGAGGATGAGGATTGATGCTCAGATCAGTCCGCGGTCTTTGACAATCGCAACAAGCTGGGCAACCGTCTTGGCGTCGAACTTTCGCCGCGCGCTGTCCAGATAGTGCTGCACCGTCCTCTCTTTGATGCCCGTCAGCTTGGCGGTGTCCCCCGCGCTCCTCCCCTTTATCGCCCACATCAGGCACATGGCTTCCCTTGGGGAAAGTATCCGCTTAGGCGCGACGAGCATCGTGGCGCCGATGATCTTCAGGCGGTAATGAATGGTCATGACCGCCTGAAGCGCCTTTCGACCGTCTTGCAGTTTCGAAATGTCAGCCTTCCGCTCCGATGATGCCAGGGTCAGCATCATCTTCGAGCCGAAGCTACCCTCGACCGGAATTGTCACCCCGCTATAAATGCCATGTTCGACAGCTTGGTCGCGAAACCGTCGGAGCTCGGAAGAGCCGCGATCCGGCCAGTCGTCCGCGGTCCAGGCAAACACATCCATACGGCGCTTGGCCTCTGTGACGACGGGGTCGATGCGAACGTACTGACTGTTGAGATAAACGTCCTGCCATGGCTTTGGATAGGAATTGAAGGTCCGGACTTCGAGGCCTTCAGTTTGCAGATAAGCGAATCGCTCGAATCCGCATGCCTGCGCGAAGTTTTTGACCGCGTTCTTGATCATACGTTCATCGTGCGCGGCTTCCGCCATGTCGATTAGGGAGCGAAAGTCTTCGTCCACTGATGTTCTCCTACCCTCTTGTTGTTCGACGAGCCTTCCACCTCGTCGTGTCTGTTGCAAAGCGTTGATCAGACCGGTGGTCCAGAGCCGACGCACATTCAACCCAATGTCGATCTAAAACACGAGAAAGCAATGTAATACTTTTGTCGCGGTGTGGCTCGACGCGATGCTAACGAATGAACAATGAGCCGCCCTCTACCCGTCTAGCGGCCGTTGTAGGCTGAAAGAAAAACAATATCTTGATCCACTAGAACATTGAACTTGTAGCCGGGGCGTATGCGGATCGTCGGCTGAATACTCAAGTTTTTCGAGATCGTCTCTTCAGCCACGCGACCGAAGCTCTGCGCAAAATTCCGCCGTGCCGCGTCCGATGCCGTATCCTGAGACGCCAATGTCGAGCTTTCGGGCATGGACATATCGATTCCGGTCCCGATCAGTGCGATCAATGCGGCCGAACCAAATGCCCGCCAGAGATGGCGATCCACCTTGTCCTTGAATCCGCCGTAGCCTTCCACGTCGGTGCCGGCCATGCCGCCGAGCTGCAGCGTCGACCCGTTCGGAAAGATAAGGTCGGTCCAGACGACAAGTACCCGCTCCTGGCCGAAGGAGATCTTCGAATCGTAGCGCCCGAAGAGTCTCGCACCCTGCGGGATAAGCAGCCGATAGCCTGTGCCGCTGTCGTAGACGTTCTGGCTGACCTGCGCGGTAATCCGGCCCGGCAGATCAGAATTGAGGCCTGTGATCAATGTCGCCGGAATGACTGAGCCGCGCTTCAGCTCATAAGGCGACATCTGCGGCACGACCTGGTCCGGCAAATAACCGAGTTCCTTGATATCCTGGTTGAAGAAGTCCTCCTTCGAGCTCTGGGCGTTCGGATCGTCGTTCTGTCCCATCAAACCAGATTTCATGGCTGCGGCATAAAGGTCGGAGGCGTTGGTCGCCGTTGTGGCCGTGTTGTGGCGGCCGCTGTCGGTGGCATCTTCCGACGCCTTCTCAGCCTCGGAGATATCCACCTTCAGCGGCGAGTCGAGAGCGGTTGCACGCGCCTGGAGGCGAGCCATTCTCTGGCGCTGAGCTTCACGCATATATTGTTCGTCCTGCTCTCGTTTGAGGCGCGCCTTCCAGTCCTCCTCGGACTCCATGCGTGGCTCGCGCTCAACTCGGCGGCGCTCTGCGACTGGCTCCTCCGTCTCAACTTTCTGCTCGACAACGGGCGTTGGCTGAAACGCTTCGCGTTCAACCGGCTCGCCGATGATGCCGTCGGTGACCCCGCGTTTGAGCTGGTCGCCGAAGGTTGTCGCCGGCGTGTTAGAGGCGCTGTCGATATCGTCGCCACGGTTGAGGGAAAGACCGCGCCAGGACAGGCCGATCACGACGGTGCCGCAGAACAGCACCACGAGGACGATGGCGAAAACGATTGGCAGGCGATTGAGGCGGCGGATACCCTTCTGATTATCCGCCGGATTGGACGCGCCGAGCTGGAGCGATTGCACGATGATCTCCTCCCCTCAGTTGGGCTGCATGATCGAGAGCGGGCTAGCCGGCGTGGCGCCGGCCGCTGTCGGCGTATAGGCGCGGCCGAGTACGATGGAGGGTGTCGTCAGTCGAGCAAGAACCTGGCCGTCGATCCCGTCGATCGCATAGGCAAGGTCTACCGGCTGGACGTCCTTTGCGGTCTTCCCGTCGATGATGACCGTGTATCCCCAGCCCTTCAGGGCAGCCTCGAGCGCAGTCGCGAATTCCGAACTGTCATTCTCCATCCTGATAGTCGTGCCGGCAGGGCCGATTTGTTCGGCAAACCGACTTGCCATGTCGCCGGCAATGGCGCTTGCAGTTGGTCCGGGAAGAGAGACCGGAGCGGTACCGGAGGTCAGTGCCTTGTCGACCGTCTGGCAGCCGGAAAGAAGTGTGGCAGCGATGAGGGTGAGCTGCAGTTTTCGCACGATCATCCTCCCCGCCGAATCGTGATCTTCTGCTGCCGCCAGCCAACGCCGGAAACGAGGATCGCCTTGTCGACCGCGTAGTCGACGATCATCATGTCGTTCTTCATCCGATAGTTGACGATGCGGTTCTGCCCGCCGGAAACGACGAAAAGAACCGGTGCATCGTGGCCGGAAATCGACTTCGGGAACTGGATGTAGGTTTTGACGCCATCCGAATAGACCCGCTTCGGCTTCCAGGATGCGACGCCGCTCACCGAATAAGAGAAGTTGAGCTTGTCGGGCGCCGGCCCTGGAATGCCGCCTGCCTCCAGACGGGCATTGATGTCCGCGAGCCTGGTGGAGACATCCTCGGGATATTCGAAACCGATCCGGGCCATATACTGGCTCGGATGGGACTTCAGCTGAATGTGATAGGTGCGCCGGGATGTCGTGACGACCATCGAGGTCACCAGGCCCGGTTCGGAGGGTTTCACGATCAGGTGGATCGCCTGTCCGCCGGTCGCGCCGGAGGTCGCCGGCTCGACCTTCCAGCGAACCGTGTCGCCGACGAGGACGTCGCGAACGATTTCGCCGCCCTGCAGTTCGATGTCGCAGACCTGCAGCGGCGAGCAGACGACGGAGGGCTGGGTTTGGCCGAAGAGGAAGATGACCTTTCCATCGGGGCCGGTGGTAACGAGGCCTGGCTTTCCCCGCCACGTCCTGGAAATATTCGTTCCCTTCATCTCATTCGTGGTCATGCTCTGCGCCTGGGCGCAATCTACGAAAACGAACCCGGCCACGCAGCCGGCGGCTGCGATCAATCCTGTTCTGTGCATCGAAAAAATCCCCGCCCTTAAAGCTGTGCCGTCCAGTCGAAGTCCCGGACATAAAGACCGATCGGATTGAGGCGGATCGTTGCCTCGTCCTGCGGCGTTGTCAGCGTAACCGTTGCGATGCCCCGAAACCGGCGTGTGCCGGTTTCCTTTCCCTTGCGGTCGCGCTCGTATTCGGTCCAGTCGATCTGATAGGTCTGGTTTGAGAGAGCCACGATGTTGTTGACCTCGATGGCGACTGTGGACGTTTTCGCCTTCTCGAATGGCGAGTTGCCGCGGAACCACGCGCTGATCTTCTCCGTGGACGGATCTGCAGTCCTGAGAAGCGCATAGGTGCGGTCGATGTGTTGCTTTTGCACCACGGCGTCCGGCGTGATCGAGCGGAAGCTGCTTACGAAGTTGCCGAGCGTCGCGCGCACCACTCGAGCATCGGCATACTCGATCTGCTCCGGGAAGCCGGCTGTTACCGACGTCCCGAGCTTGTCGACCTCGACGATATAGGGCACGAGTGTGACCTGCGTGCTCAGGTACATCGCGTAGCTGAAGCCGATCACGGCCATTGAGAGGCCAAGGATCCCGACAAGACGCCAGGCTGCGGCCGCTTTGACATAAGAGCCGTATCGTTCCGACCATTCCTGGCGCGCGGCGAGATACGGGTTCTCGGGGGCGCGGTTCGCTGCCATCGATCCATCCTTTCCTTATGCTGTTAGTCGTTGCGTTCGGGAGGTCGCTTTGGAGCGCTGTGCCCGCTGCGACTCTCGTCGAGCTTTGCATTCGCGAGCCCGAGGAGCGAGCCAGCATAGGCACCCGGCGAGCCGATCGCCTTCTCCTTCGCCGCCGATCCCGCAGCCTTGCCGGCCGAACCGATGCCCGCGCCGACGCCTCTGAAGGCGGACCCCATGGCTGAGGAACCCGCGGCTCTGGCGGCTTGCGCCGCCGCCAACCCCGCCCCTGCCGCACCCGCTGCGAGGAATCCGGCCCCAGCAACAAAGGACGTCGCCTGGCCACCATGGCGGATCGCTTCCATCCCCCCGGAGACGGACGCGCCCTGGACGACGCCCTGGATGATCCCTGGAACGTACATGGCGATGATGAAGACCACGACGGAAATACCGGCGATGGCCAGGGTCGTGACGAACTGATCCGACGTCGCCGTGGGAGCCTGGGCTAAGCCAAGCAGGACGTTCGATCCGATCCTGGCAATCATCACCAGGGCCATGAGCTTCATGCCGACGCCAAAGGCATAGACGAGATAGCGAACGGCAAAGTCTTTCGTGAATGACGTACCGCCCAATCCGAGCATGATCATGCCCGCGAGCAGGCCGACATACATCTCGACCATCACCGACACGAAAATCGCCGCCACAAGCGAGAAGCAGATGACGACGACGCCCATCGCCAACACTGCAGCGATCGCCAGCGCATTGTCTTCGAACACACCGAACTGCGCCTGTTGCGACATTTGCGAGGCAACCCGTATTCCGGCATCAAACACTTCCGCGGGCGAGGCTGAACCGCCGCCGGCTCCGATCTGGAAAAGGCTATCGACTACGGCTCGGGCGAATGTCGGACCCTTATCGAGAACAAAGGCGAAGAAGCCGACGAACATGATCCGCCTGACCAGCTCGGCAAACCAGCTATCAAGCGCAGCAGCCTGGATTGCGAGCCAGACCGCCGCAATACCGATCTCGATTGCGGCGAGAATCCAGAAAAGCGATCTCGCCGCATCCATGATGGTGCTTTCCCACCCCTTCGCTGCGGACGACACCTGATTTTCCAGCTCAGTGAGAACCTGTCCCTCCTGTGCGAAAGCCGGAACGGCACATGCGACGCAAAAGAGCCCCGTAATCAGGTGCAGACGCGTGAAAGTTACATTCACCATCTCGGACGCAGCTCCTGACCATCTTTAATGGGAGGCGACCCGCTGCCGGAACCGAAGATCGTCTGCCCGGCAGAGCGCTGCTCGTCCGTGAGGCCAAGTTTGCTGCTGTCTCTGGAATTGACAATCCGCGCGATCGCCGCCATCGCAAGAGACAGGATCACGAGCAAAAGGGCGATGAGGATAGCGCGGTTCACCAGCGGGGCTCCATCTTTTGACCTTCGGGAATGCTCTTGACCTCGGCGTTGAAGAACTCTTCACGCCGAGCTTGGGCCAGATCCTTGTCGGTCTGTTCAGCTTGCAGCCAGGTGCCCATCATGGTCATCTGCTGGGAAACGAGGCCACGAAGCTTCTGGATCTGCGCGACTTGTTGAGCAGCGATCTGGTGCCCGACCTGCAAGGCCCTCATTTGGCCGTCCGCCGTTTCGGACATCGATCGCAACGACGACATCGTGCTTTCCTCGCTGTCGAATTGATCCGCCGTGAGGCTTGCCGCCTTTAGCGTGCTGCCGATGGTGTCGCGGTTGGTATCCGACCATGTTTCGTAGGTGGACGAGAAGCTCGCTGCATTCGGCAGATTGGTCTTGAGCTTGGCATAGCTCTGGAACCGTCGCTGAAGCAGGTCGTCGGCATTTGCCATCGAAAACGAAATGCTCTGACCCTGGTCGACGATGCTGCGGAGCTGATTGAGATCGCTCTCGACATCACCCCAGATATGGTACGGCAGCGTGGCCGTGTTTTGGAGCAGGTTTTGATAGATGTTCAGCTGAGTTTCGATCTGCTGGGCAAGTTGGCTGATCTGCGTGAGCTGGTTCTGGATTTGCTCGCCGGATTGCCCGACGAGCGAAACCAGTTCGCCGTTGTTGAGCACCTGGGTCCATTCGGTGGCGACACCTGTCGCCGTGCCGGCTTGCACTGGAATTGTTGCGGTGATGGACGCCCCGGCGGCGAGCAGCCCGGCGAGCAGGTTAGTCGAAGTTGAGTAGCCATGCGGCATCGTGAACTCCTCGCGTCTTCAGCCAATGGATCGGCCATTCGCGGCCATGTTCGGATTTCAGCGCGCGGACGCGTTTCAGGTCGTCCTTTCCGGAAGCGCCGACAAAGCTCAGCGCCACTGGACCCAGCGCCATGTCGAAGAGCCGCCGACCTTCCGGCGTGGCAACGTAGTATTCGCGTTTGGGGGTCGCGCCGGCGACGATCTCGATCTGACGATCGTTGAAACCCAACCGCTCATAGAACTCCCGCGTTCCCGGCTCGCGGGCAGCGCCGTTCGGGAGGCAGATCTTCGTGGGGCACGATTCCTTCAGCACGTCGATGATGCCGGAGCGCTCCGCATCCGAAATGGATTGGGTCGCAAGGACCACAGCGCAGTTCGCCTTGCGCAACACCTTCAGCCACTCGCGGATCTTGGCTCGAAACACGGGATGACCGAGCATCAGCCAGGCTTCGTCGAGGATGATCAGGCTTGGCGAGCCGTCGAGGCGCTTTTCGATGCGATGGAAGAGGCAGGTGAGCACCGGCACAAGATTGCGCTCACCCATGTTCATGAGACGCTCGATCTCGAAAGTCTGAAACAAACCGAGCGAGAGGCGGTCCCGCTCGGCGTCGAGCAACTGACCCATTGGCCCGTCGACTGTGTAGTGGTGCAGCGCATCCTTGATCTCGCGCATCTGAACGCCGCTGAGGAAATCTGATAGCGATCGTCCCGGAGCGCTTGCCATCAATCCGATTTGCCGGGAGATGGCATTGCGGTGATCGGGCGTAACGCGCACGCCTTGCAGCGCGACCAGCATCTCGATCCATTCCGCCGCCCAAGCGCGGTCTGCGTCGCTGTCCAAATCGGAGAGCGGGCAAAAGGCGAGCACCCTCCCCTCACCATCGTTGTCGCCGCCGATCTCGTAGTGGTCACCATCGACAGCCAGCGTCAACGGCAGAAGTGAATTTCCCTTGTCGAAGGCGAAGATCTGGGCCCCATCGTAACGCCGAAACTGCGCTGCGATCAGCGCCAGTAGCGTCGACTTACCCGACCCGGTTGGACCGAAAACAAGGGTGTGGCCGACGTCGCCAACATGCAGGTTGAGGCGGAACGGTGTTGAACCGCTCGAAACCTGGATCAATGGGGGTGAATTCGCCGGATAGTAGGGGCATGGCGCGACCGGATTGCCAGACCAGACCGAGTTCAGCGGAATAAGATCGGCAAGATTGCTGGTGTTGATCAGCGGTTCGCGGATATTGCAGTACCAATTGCCGGGCAGGCTGCCGAGGTAGGCGTCGGTGGCATTGAGCGTCTCGATCCGTGCTCCAAAACCTTCCGCCTGGATCAGCCGGCGTATCGACTCCGCCTTTTCCTGAAGCGCCTCGCTATCTTCATCGAAGAGCACGATGACTGGCGTGTAGTAGCCGTAAGCGACCAGCTGCGACGAGGCCTGTGCGATCGCGTCCTCGGTCTCGGCCACCATGGTCACGGCGTCCTGGTCGACCGACCGGCTCTCTGTCTGGAACAACTGGTCGAAAAACGGCCGAACCTTCTGCTGCCACTTCTTGCGTGTGCGTTCAAGCGTCTGGCGGGCTTCTTCCGCGTCGAGAAAGATGAATCGCGATGACCACCGATAGGTGTGCGGCATCAGGTCGAGACTGTTGAGGATCCCGGGCCAGCTTTCTGCCGGCAAACCGTCAATCGCGACGACGCCGAGAAACCGGTTCTCGTTCTTCGGCGTCAGGCCGTGCTCGAACTCGGCTGTCGCGATCCAATCCAGATACATGGGGACGTCCGGCAGCCGGATCGGATGGTTCTCGCCGGTCACGCAGAAGCGAATAAACTGCAGCAGCTCATCATACCGGGCAAGCCGCGTCCCTCCCCTTTCGCTGACCTCGCGCGTTTCCATCCGTCGGATCGAGAGTGTGTTCGCCAAATACTGCTCGATCTCGCGAACGGCGTTCTTGAACATGAAGAGCACGGTGTCCGCGTAGGATTTCTTGCGGCTTTCCTCGTCGGAGTAGATGTATTTGCTGAGCGCGGTCTTCGTGGAATTCAGCGGCCGGTAGGTCAGTATCAGCGCGTGTTTGCTCTCAAAATGCCCCTGTTCACGCGCAAAATGCGTCCGGCGCTCGGCGTCGATCGCACGTGTGACCGGATCGGGGAAATGGCAGCGATTCTCTGATGGGTAATCGATCGTAGGAATGCGGATGGCTTCGACCTGAATCATCCAGCCGCTCCCAAGCCGCGATAGGATCGCGTTGATCTGCCGCGACAGCTCGTTGCGTTCGAGTGCGGTCGCACTTTCAGAATCCGGGCCGGCAAAATACCAGCCGGCCATTAGACTCCCGTCCTTGAGCAGGAGAACGCCATTGTCCACGAGGCCGGCGTAAGGAACGAGATCGGCGAAGGAAGGGCCTGTGGCCCGGAAGCGTTTCAAAGCGACCACCACCGCCTCCTCAATGCCGCCGCCACGGCGAACTGGTCGCCTTGTAGTAGGAGCAGTAGCCAATGTGCCTGATGTAGATTTGCCGCATCAGTGGATCGAATTTCGCCATCATCCTGAGCAGCCCGACGATTACGACCCAGACGGCGATACCGAGGAGCACCGAATACACCGTCAGGACGACGAAGATCAGGATGACGGCGGCGAGCCCGGTGAGCAGCACCAGCTCCCGGTCGGCGCCAATCAGCAGGTTCGGGCGGGACAGTGCGCGATGAATGCGATTGCGCTGCAGGCCGGACAGGGAATCAGCCATGGGCCCCCTCCCCTTCTCCGCTAAAGCCGAACGACTGCCCCTGCTCATCCGTCAGTCCGATCGACGCGCCGGTCGCGCCGAACAGACCGACGATTTGGGTGGCGCCGAGCAGGATGCCGGCGACGAGGACGACATAGACGAGCCGCCGCGCAAAATCGTTGAGCTCGCCGCCGAAAATAAGCATGCCTCCGGCGATTGCCATCGCTGCAAGTGCAATGGCGCCCGCGACAGGGCCGGTGATCGACTCCTGAATTTGCTCCAGCGGCGCTTCCCACGGCAGCCCCCCGCCGCCAGAGCTGGCGAGCGCGGAAGCAAACGACGCGGGAACGATGGATGCGGAAAGGAGCGCGACAATGGCGACTTTACGCGACATGACGCACCTCCTGCTCTTCGGTCGGCTGGTCTGTTTCGATCGCGTACTCGCCGCCCGCGAACCGCTCGACCTGAATGACGTCGCGTATGCGCCGTCCGCGCGAAGTTCGTTCGATGGAGACGATAAGGTCGACCGCCTCGCCGATGACCGCTTGCATCGGCTGCTGGCTTGCTTCAGCGGTCAGCTGTTCGAGCCTGCGTAGCGCCGACACGGCGGTATTCGAGTGGATTGTCGCCACGCCACCGGGATGGCCGGTGTTCCACGCCTTGAGCAGTGTGAGGGCAGCACCGTCGCGGACCTCGCCGACGACGATCCTGTCCGGCCGAAGCCGCATCGTGCTCTTTAGGAGCCGCGCCATGTCGACAGTATCGCTCGTGTGCAGGAGCACGGCGTTCTCCGCCGCGCATTGGATTTCAGCGGTGTCCTCGAGGATGACGAGGCGGTCCTGGGGCGCTGACTTGACGATTTCGTCGATGATCGTATTAGCCAGCGTTGTCTTGCCAGACCCCGTTCCTCCGGAAATGATGATATTGAGCCTGGCGGCAATGGCGCTGCGGATCGTCGACGCCTGATGAGCGGTCATCACGCCAGAACGCTCAAAGTCGTCGAGCGGGATCAACCGTGAGGCCCGACGGCGAATGGTAAAAGCCGGCTTCGCCACCACCGGAGGCAGCAGTCCTTCAAAACGGTGGCCGCCGATGGGCAGTTCGCCGGAGATGATTGGTTGCTCATCATCCACCTCCGTCTGAAGGGCATGAGCGACGGTTCCGATCACCATCTCCGCGGCGGCGGTAGACATTTCGCCGGCTGGCGCAACACCGTGACCTAGCCGCTCGATGAACAGCCTACCATCGGGATTGAGCATGATCTCGACCACAGTCGTATCGTCCAGGGCGGCGCACAGGTGATCGCCGAGCGCGTCCTGAAGTTTGCGCACGAGTCGCGAATGGGAACGAAGCTGGTTCAAGGCGATCTCCTTTACGCTACCTGGCTGATGGTGAGTTCGGATCGGTAGTTCGGTGGCCGCAGCTTCTGGAATGTGTCCGCATCCGCGGGCAATGTGCCCGCTACGGCCATCGTTACACCGATCTTCTCGGGAGCACCCATTCGCTGCAGCGGCCAGCCGACGCGAGCGAGGATTCGCTCGAACCGGAGATCGGTCACGGTGACGATCTCGGTGTAGTTATTCCCCATGCACCATTCGATGATGCCCGCGAACATGGTCAGCGTGGCCTCATGCACGGAGCCGTCTCCCCTCCCCTCTTCGAGAGTAGTGTCGACGCAGAACCGGGAGCTCTCGATCATCGACGAATGGGCGGTCAGGCGTCCTTGCGGAAGTAATGAGGGAAACACATCTGCCAGCATGGTCGGGCCTGTGGCAGGAAGTAGCCGTGCACATCCCGCCAATCGGCCGGCCGTCGAGACGGCCAGGATATAGGTCGGTTGCAGATGGTCGAATGCGTCGGCCTCACGGCCTGCCGCAACGTCGACGCTCCAGTTCAGACGGCCCGAAAAGACCTTGGCGCGCAGCTCGTGATGACTGAGGAGAAGCTCGGCTTCTCGGATATTCCTCGGTCTTGAGATCGCGAGAACCTGCATGAATCTCTCCGTCGTTGTTGGACGACGGGGAAATCAGCACGAATCTCAATCAGGCGGCAGTTGTAGAATCCTACAAGGTTTTTTCAGACCGATTCGCTTGGCAACGCGGTTTTGCTCCGCGTCGGGGGGACTTCGCGAATTTTTCGAGGAGGCAAACCTATGTAGGATTCACACTAAAACAGAAGGGGAACGTAGAAGGCCTGTGTTTCCGCTAAACATCGGATTTTGCACGAGAATCTTCATGTGCCTCGGGCAGCCGGCATGGTGTCTGTTAACCGTTCGTTAACCAAGCAGCGTTTGACGCCACTCGGGAATCGGTTAACTGTAGCGCGACGGAAATTGGGCGACGATCATGAAAAAAGCGTCGCGAGTGATGACAACCATGAATATGCGGCCAGAAAACATGATCGAATCGTCCGCCGAGAAGATTAGCAGGCAGTCTCAATTGCTATCCGCACAGCTGCAATCGCTGCGGGAGCGGATATACGAGCCGAATGCGATCAAAACGTTGAAAACCTACACCTCACGCGAGGTGGCGGGACTGCTCGGAATAGCCGAATCGACTCTGCGGCAAATGTCGTTGGATGGCGAGGGCGTCATCCCTGACCGCCACGATAACGGCCGTCGCGCCTACACACTTGAGCAGATCAATGAGACACGTGAACACTTGGCGCGAAAGCGACCTCACGACGCGCTGGAATTTCTGCCCCGTCGAAGAGGCTCGGACAAGCTGCAGGTAATTGCGGTCGCGAACTTCAAGGGAGGCTCGGCCAAGACGACAACGACTGTTCATCTCGCTCACTATCTGGCCATAGCCGGGTTACGTGTTCTGGCCCTCGACCTCGACCCACAGGCCTCGCTGTCGGCCATGTTCGGCTATCAACCAGAATTCGATGTCGATGAGAATGAGACAGTCTATGCGGCAATCAGATACGATGACCGGCGGCGCCCGATACGAGATGTCATCCGGAAAACCTACTTCTCTGGTATCGATCTGATCCCCGCTAACCTGGAACTCATGGAGTATGAGCACGAGACCCCACAGGCAATTGCCGATGGTCACGGTCGTGGAGATGAGATTTTTTTTCGGCGTCTGTCTTCTGTCATTCGCGAAGTGGAAGCTGACTACGACGTGGTCTTGATCGACGCGCCACCGCAGCTCGGCTACCTGACGCTCGGGGCATTATGCGCCGCGACCGGGCTTCTGATTACCATTCATCCGGCGATGATAGACGTCGCGAGCATGAACCAGTTCTTGGCGATGATGAGCGACCTTATGTATGTCATCGAGGAACGCGGTGGCGTGCTGAAGCACGACTTCATTCGATATGTCATAACTCGCCACAATCCAAACGACGGTCCGCAGGTCAATGTCGTAACTTTGCTTCGCTCTCTGTTCAAAGAGGATGTTCTTGCGCCAGCAGTTGTCGAGACCACCGCGATCGCGAGCGCCGGCCTTGAGAAGAAAAGCCTCTATGAGATGAGCCGAGGAAGCGTCGGCCGCGATACTCTCAATCGCGCGTTGGAGTCAGTCGATTCTGTCAACAAAGAGATTCTTCGGCACATCAAAGAGGTGTGGGGCAGGTCATGACCAATCCGCGCGACCGCAATCAGCGAATGAAAAGCCTGTTCGCCAACGTCAATCCTGACGATTTGGTCAGACCGTCGGCTACCATGTCCGCTGACGCGGAGAAGCGGCGTGTGGGCTCGGCCGCTGTCAAATCAATGGACAGGGCATTTGTCTCCATCGAGGAAGAAAACAAACGGCTCCATGAGCAGCTGCTGTCGGCCGAGTCGATAATCGAAATCGATCCCGACAAAGTAGTTCCCTCGTTCGTCAGCGATCGGCTCGATATTGAGGGAGACCGGACGTTTGAAGCGTTTGTCGAGGGAATAAGGGAGGCTGGGCAAAAGCTTCCCATCCTCGTCCGCCCCCTCCCCGGCCGACCGGGCCACTATCAGGCGGCGTATGGCCATAGACGGCTTCGGGCGTGCCGGATCCTCAAGCGTCCGGTGAAAGCGATTGTACGAGATCTTTCCGATGAAGAACTGATCATCTCTCAGGGTGTCGAGAACTCTGAGCGCCTGAACCTCTCCTTCATCGAGCAGGCTCTTTTCGCGCTCACTCTCAAGGAGAAGGGTTACAGCCGCGAGACGATCTCCGAAGCGCTCGGCCGAAAGGAACAGAAAAACGTCGCCTATATTTCCTTTCTGACAAACGCCGCGGCGGCGCTCCCCGAAGATCTCATCCGGCTGATAGGCTCGGCGCCTTCAATCGGCAGACCCAAGTGGGAAAAACTTGGCTCTCTCATTCAGAACCGGTCGCTCAATACGACGCAGCGCCGTGCTGTCGAAGCCCTCACCTCGAACGAAGACTGGGCGTCGGCCGACAGCGATCAGCGCTTCTCGTTGGTTTTGGGGGCATTGGACAATCGAGGGAAGTCGGAGAGTGCCGTCACCGAGATAGCGATAGCAGATGGCAGCGTAGTCGTCGCCAAACGATCTGGGAATGCAATGACTATCTCAATCCCTGAGAAGCGTATCCCAGGTCTATCCGCATGGCTTCTGGAACGCCTTCCAGATCTCGTGCAGGAATATCGCGCCACACAGAAAGAGGGCTCTTAGATGAGGTGACAACCGAGACGAAAAAGGGCCTACCGACGCCAATCGGTAGACCCTTGATCCATTAGCCAGCAGACCGAAACCGATCCGCGACATCACTTTAGCAATCTGATTCTAGGACGGCCCGGCCAAACAATCAAGTCTCTGTAACTCCAGAGGCCGATTTTTTGCGCCCTCCTGCTGGCTTCCCAAATAACCCAAAAATGGGAGCTGTGGCATACGTCGCAGTGGGAATCCTATGCCCGAAATTACACCCGTCGCGTCTTTTAGACGTGTCACGCCAGCAATCGTTGCAAGCAGTCGCTTGGCAATGACGAATGATGTGCCAGATACCGCGAAAGGAGACGTTGCCGTGTTACTGAAGCAGGCAGCTCCAATCCTCGGGATAGACGGCACGACGTATCACGTTATGGACATTCTCTTGGGGCTATCGCGTCCAGAGGACTGGAAAGGGACCGGGCGGCCCATTGTCGCCGTCTCGAACGCGAAGCTGGCCGAGTACACGATGCGCTCGGAGCGCACGGTCATTCGGTGCATCCGCCGGCTCGTCGAGGCTGGCATCGCCGCTTACCGAGACAGTTCGACTGGCCGACGGTTTGTCTATCGTGACACAGAGGGTGGCATCATCGCTGGATTTGGGATCGACTTCACTCCAGCCCGGGTACGGTTTGCGGAGATTAAAGAGAAGGTAGCGGCATATCGCGCTCGGCTCGCGGCGGAGAGCCAAGCGCGACGAGACGTATCGCGCTTAGCCCGGGCAATAGAAGATCTTTGCAATGCCTTTCCGGAGGATGCCGAAGATTTGAGAAGCCGAGTTCAAGGAACTGAATTGACCGCGAACGGAATCTTAGACAGAGCCAATTCGTATCGTTCTCTTTATGCAGACGCCCTGGAGAGGATCCAGGCGCGCGAGGGAGAGAGCAAGATGTCAGCCGAGGGTGACATCAATGTCAGGGCTAATACATATATAAACTCTGAATCTTCCTTTGGATGTAAGGATAAACGTCCACGCTCTAACGAGCGAACATATTTTTTAGACGGTAACGCAGCCGCCCCCATGGCTGCTGAAGCAACCTCCGGGGCGAACGCTTTAGGGCTTCAAAACAGATCCCCTCGCCCCTCGAATGAGAATATCCAGACACAAGTGTTGGGTTCAGTCTCGATCGGACTTTTGCAGAGCGCCTGCCCTGAAGCCCAATCGATGATCGGCGCCCGCTTCGACACTTGGTCCGCGCTGGATCGGAGCGGTGAAATGTTGCGGCGAATGATCGGGCTTTCTGAAGGCGGATGGATGGACGGGCGGCGGCGCGTGGGTGCATATGCCGCTGCGGCAATACTGGCGACTGTTCTGGAAAAATCCTTGCGGGATCCGGAACAGATTTCGAAGCCGGGAGGCTACTTCAGAGCAATGGTTGATCGTGCCGCCGAAGGAAAGCTCAATCTTGAACGCAGCCTGTTTGGATTGGTGGAGGGTAAATATGCGGTTTAGGCGCGAGCGGTAAGCCTGCCTCACTTCGCGTGGCAAGAGTTACAGCTGTAACTTGGGCCCTAGCATGCTGTTGAAGAAGGCCATCGTGTGAAGGAGTCGTCGATGCGCGGCGACGGGAAGACCGGTCACTCTTGAGCTGTGTCGAACTGGAGCATCGTGTTCGACGCGAGCAATGCCGCAGGTCGTCAACGACGCACTCGCAGGAACTGGAGTTTGCAGCATTTTTTCACCGATCGGGTGGTCGTCTATAGCGCCTGAGAAGCTTATCCGCGCCACGCTTTTGCAAGCCTTCTATTCGATCCGTTCTGAACGCCCTTTGATAAAACGGCTGGAAAATGAACTTCTGTTTGGCTGGTTTGTCGACACCGGCGTTGACTATCTACCTTCAGACCGTTTTGTTTTTTCGAAGAACCGCGACCCGTGGCTGGAAGGCGACATCGCTGCAAAGATTCAAGGTGCGATCCTGGCGCAGCCCAAGGTAAAGCACTGCTGTCAACGGACCACTTCTCTGTCGATGGCACGCTGATCAAAGCCTGCGCATCGATGAAGAGCTTCAAGATGAAGGCGGGTCGGCCGAAATCCCATCGGAGAGCGGCGGTCGGAATGCGGAAGCAAACTCCATGCGAAGGGCATTCCAACGACTGACCCAGATGCAAGACTTCATCGGAAGGGCACGGGCAAGGAGGCCAAGCTGGTCTTCATGGGCCAAGGGTTGCTGGTCGATGCGTGCCTGACGGAGCCTAGCGGATGCCGAGCGGTTGCGGCGCTGCAGATGATCGAATCCTTTACTGACCGGTCACAAGCGGACGCTGGGTGACGACAAGGCCCCTGACACAAAGGACTTCGTTAAAGATTTGCGGTCGATGAAGGTGCCGCCCCAGGTGACGCAGAACGTCCATGGTCGCCGCCCGGCCATTGACAGGCGCACGACGCGCCATGCTGGCTACGGATTCGTCTTGCGCGTCCGTAAGCGCATCGGCGAGGCGTTCGATTGGATCATTACAGTCGGGGGTAGGACAAATCGAAGTTCTGCGTCCGCAACTATGCCGCATGGGCCTTCATCCTTGGCGACTCCCGCTTATGTTGTGGTTACCGAAACTGATGGCGGTGCGTCATGAGCGCGGCTTCAAACCCGCCTGATTCGGCTGGCGGATCATCGAGGCCGACCTTTGGGATCGGGGTTATCTCTAACTGATTGAGCCTTGCACAATCACGATCAGGCCCAAGGTCATGGCGAAATTGCTTCGGCTGCAAGCGACCCTCGACCCCGGATACAACAAGTTCGTGTCTCTTTCACATGGTCCGGGTTGGACGAAATGGACGAGGTTTCGCGCGAGGGCATGCCGAATTGCTCAACGATATCTCGATCGAGATCACTTTCGCGTACGGCGATGGTGACGAGGCCGCGCCAAGGAAGTCGCAGGAGTTACAGCTGTAACTCGAAAGCCTAGTCTCCTCTGGCTAAAACAGGTCAAGTACCCTGCCCCTAGCCTTGAAAACGTCGACCGCATACCCAGCCATTATGGGCTTGCGCGCGCGTCTCCGCTCAGCGGAGCCAGGAACAGCGAAGGCAGAGTGTCGAGGACACTTCGTCCGAACCTACAAAACGTCTGGCGTCGCGAATAGCCCGTCGACAACTGCGCCAGAACCTGGGTGAGGCTCGCGGTAAGGAACGAAGAGACACTTCAGCAGCGGCTATATGACGTTTCGTGCAGACCCCGACAGGGGAGACGATCTTCGAGTCCAGTTCGCCAGCAAAGGTCTGACGCCAAAGCTGCTAAAGTCCTTCTTTGCGTACCGCACCGGCGGATCGCACTAGCTCTGACAATTGGATCCATCGCTCCAATGGCGATTACGACATGTGCAGGACGCCTGGTTCGACGCGTAGCGCTGTTAACGAAATTACGTGATTGCTACATTCCCTCGGGGAGGGGAATGCCGCGATTGGTGGCTTCGTGAGATATCCGGAGCAGCCCGTGTGCAGAAAACTCCCGGGCCTGGATCCCCGCACCTTGGCCACAGGGCAGCCGGTAAGATAGACGAATTCCTCGTGATCAGCTCCCCTGGTCTTGGTGCGGGGCCGAGAGGGGTCCAAAGCGAGGGCAGGGAGGCGCTGTGCTCGTCTTCGGCCGGGCCTGAGGCTTTTCAGCTGCTCCTTTCGCAGGCCGGCGACCTCGCGGCGGCGCCGGCTGCCGGAGGCTAGGGCCACCATTGGTTTAGCGCGGTCCTGCAGGTCGCGACTGTATCGAGCAGGTGACGAACAGGTGGGTCACCACCGTACTGGTAGTAGTGACGGCCGATCACGCGCTTTACCAGCCTGATCGCCGGCTCTGACGGCAGGCAAGGCGTAGGCGCCGTCGAGATCGCGCCACTTCGTCAGCGTTGACCAGTTGCCACCGGCGCGGATCCCGGATGGGCGACGAAGTGAGCAGCAGCGCCTTCGGCGCAGGCCAGGAGGAGGGCACCGCCAGTCGCAGCACGAGGCCTCGAGATAGCTGAGGTCCGAGGCGAGCGCCCGCAGCGTGTTTTCCCCGATGCCGCCCCCTAGGTGTTGAGCGTCGCGACGTCACTGCCGGCTAGCAGCGCGGCCAGTTGGTCGCGCTTTTCGAACGGCAGGATGGCGTCGAGCCGCCGAGCTCTTCGGCGCGGCGATGCACCGCTTGGCTGTTCGGATCCACCGCTCTAAGGTTATTGATTATCTCGTCCAGTTTCCTTTGTTCTTGGGGAAATAACGGAAAATTCGCATACTGGACAAAAGGAGATGTTGACAACGTCGACCGTGAGCACTGCTGCGGTTTCCAAGAATTTCGGGGTCTATCAGGACGCCGCCGTGCGCGACCCGGGATTATCACCAAGAACGGTTGGCCACGGACCGTGCTGCTTGCCTACGAGAACTATCTGCGGCTGTCGCGGCGCGACCGTCGAGTCGAAGCGACCACGAAGCTGAGCCAAGCCGAACTTGCCGCGGTCGAGAAGTCCGAAATGGCAACATCTCGAAGGCCGCGAGGAGACAAAGATCGGCCCTGCCCTGTGCTGGCGCTGGTCACGACCCTCGAGGACGGCACGCCGATCGTGCGCGTGCTGCCGATCACGCCTTCGCCGCCCGGCCGAACCCACGAGGCGATCGAGATTCCGCCGGCGACCAAGTGCCGCCGCGGCCTCGATGACGAGCGCTCCTGGATTGTGCTTTCCGAAAGCAATCGCTTTCCCCTGGCCCGGACCGGATATCCGGTCCAGCGACAGCGACAGCGACTATTTCGGGCGGTTGCCGCCCACGGTGTTTGCCGAGGTCAAGCGCCGCAGTTTCCTCGGAGAACGAAGAACGCGGACGACGAAGAACAGCCCCCCTACCGGCAGAGGGCCGACAGGCTAAGCGCTGGAATGAGATAACCACTGCGGTCCGAGCCTTGTGGGCGCCGTCCGGTTTTCACCGTTCGCTGCGACGACCCTCTCGCCAGCCTGTGCCTTCCTGACGCATCGGCACGTCTACGGCTGCCGCGCAACTCCGGATCTGATCAGGGGAAATAGCGGTTTGCTCGTCACCCTACTTTCATCAACGCGAGATTGCCGCGTTCAGAAAGCGATTCATTTCCGCTAGTCTAGGTGCCTCCCGTCGAATTCCGGAAGAGGCGAGCTGCCCGTTTCCAAGCGCAGGCTTCTGCCGGAAGCGGAGGACCACCGTTTGGCCGGGCGAGGCACACTCGGACGACAGGAAGCTTGGTCGCCTCATGAACCAGGCGCTCCGGACCGAACCAGCCCGAAGCGGCGCGCCTCGTCCAATAGCGCCCTGACGGAAGACGGCTGCCATTTCCTGCCGCCGCGTGGCGGCCGCTCCTGCATCTGGTCCAATTGGGCGGCAATGTCGCGCAGCGACAGATCGGGATCGGCGATCGCGATGCCAGCAACCAGCCGCATCAGATGATGCTCGGGTGGCCGACGCGGGGATCGGCTGAGCAGTTCCGGGTCCGCGAGCTTTTCGCGCACCATCCGATGAACCGCGCGACGCAAGCGCTCGACCGTCCAGTCGTGACCTCCACGATTGAGAATACGCACGACATCGTCCCAGCTGTGCCGCGGCCGCAGCTCCCGTACGATCGGCAACCATGTCTGCGCCGACGCAATCAGTTCATCGAGGTAGGCGCGCTCGCGCGCTGCGGAAACCGCACGGATTGCCTCCGGTCGCCGTTCCCGAAGCCCCGGATTTCCGGCAAGCCTGCCGCGCGCCTTGGCGGCCTGCATGCCGGACTTCGTTCTCTCCGCAATCAGCGCACGTTCAAGCTGGGCGACAGCGCCGAGCACCTGCAGAGAAAACATGCCTTGCGGTGTCGAGGTATCAATCGGATCGCGCAGCGAGCGGAAATGCACGCCGCGTGTCACGAGGTCCTCGATGACATCGAGCAAGTGGCTGACCGAATGCGCCAGGCGGTCCAGACGAACGACGACGAGCACGTCGCCGGCGGCAAGATCCTTCAGCAGCTTCGCAAGAACCGGCCTTGCCCGCGAAGCGCCCGACCCGTGCTCCTGGTAAATCCGAGCGCAGCCGGCGGCGCGCAGCTCGTCGACCTGGGCGTCGTTGAGCTGATCGGCCGTCGAAACGCGGGCGTAACCGATGAGTCTTTTTGGCGGGGGAGGGGGATTGAGATGCGAAGCTTTCGTCATCGGATTTTATCGGCTACAGACAAGAATGCATCAGAAAACACTCCTTTGTTAGCGTGTTTTAGGAGAAAAATGGAAGGCCGTACAGCGCTAAATTCGGTCCCAAACGGGACCAGAGGTACCGGAGGCGGAGGAATCGCGCCAGTGGCCGCTTATGGCCGAAATGCAGCGAAGCCAGCTCCTTTGACGCTGTAGCTCCTGCTTCCCGATTTCCCTTGGGCGCGGAGCGAAAAATCCAATGCCGAATTTTTGCCGAACGGTTTCAGGTCGAGCCGGGGAACGGGCCTTTTAAAGCCCGGATGCCTTGGTGAGATTGACGCGGAAGCGATCGCGGACGCGCTGATATTTGCGAGTCATTTCTGCACTGGCATGGCCTAGCTGCTTCTGCACGTAGCGTTCGTCAACCTCGGCCGAGGAGGCAAGGCCGGCCCGCAGCGAATGGCCCGAGAATTTTTCGGCCCGCTCACCCTCGCTCAGGTCGCCGCGAATACCGGCGGCGAGGGCAGCCTTCTTGACGAGACGCGCCACCTCCCTGTCGTTCAATCGGTCCGGTCCGACATCCTTGCCCTGGCCGCGGACACGGCGGAAGAGGGGACCCTTTGCAATCCGGGCGAACTTGATCCAGGTCTCGACAGCCACGGCCGGGCAGGTCGCATCCGACGAGCCGCGGCCGATCTCGACTTCGCGCCAGCCGGTCTTGCCGCGCAGGGTGACGAGCAGGCCCTTGTCGAACGCCTCGACCCAACCGCGGCCGTCCTCGGTCTGGTCGCGGCCGCAATCGAGCCCGACGATCTCGGAGCGGCGCAGGCCGCCGGCAAAACCGATCAGCAGCATGGCGCGGTCGCGGATGCCCCGTAATGACCCGCGATCGAGTGTTTCGAGCATGGCGATCAGATGCTCGGGAAGCACGGCTTCCTTCTGGCGGGGAGGGGCGGCGTGGGTATTGCGGATGCCAGCCATAACGGTGGCGATGTGGCGGTCCTTGCGGTCGAGCGGGAGCCCGCGCTGGGCATAGTTCCATGTGATTGCGGAGAGGCGCCGTTCGATCGTCATTACCGAATGGGGCTTGCGGTGGGCGGTCGCGGCCCCTGACGCGCAAGCGGTAATGTAGAGGCCGACGGTGTGCGGGTTGGGCGGCAGGTGCGCGAGGCCCTGGCGCCGGCACCAGCCGCTGAAATGCTTCCAGTCGGAGGCATAGGCCTTGCGGGTGTTGGCCGAGCTCGCCGCCTCGACATACCCGCGGGCGCGATCGGCAAGGCGCTCGAGATGCGCCGGGAGCGCGGCGGTCGCCTCCGCAGGGGAGGGGAGTGAAGAGCTGGTCTCGACCGACCGCTGCGCCGCGGAAATATCGTTGTCGCCGGCCGTGCTGTCAGATGGAGCAGAACTGTTCTCGACGTGTTTTTCGCTGGTTTGCTCAATGATTTTGCTCATTTCTCATATAAAGAGCAAAAGGTCCGATAATGCAACATTATCGGACATTATCGTTTGCTGACGGACCGTGCGGTTATTGGCGCATTCTATGGCATAAACCGCACGCTTGCGGTAAGGTTGCTGGCATGGATTCGCTCGCGCTACAGCCGATATCGTCGTCCCTTCCACCCGCTCAGCTACCGTTCTGGGCAATGCCACGCGGCCGAGAGCCGAACGAGCTCGACGCCGCCTTCACCGCCGGCATCGGCCTGAAATTGCTCGACGATCTCGTCCGAAGCGAACCCGTCTGGGCCGGCTGCTGGCGCGCCCGGCAGGCGCTGAAATGCGCCGCGGCCGCCGTTCGGCTGATGGGTCGAAACGAGGACGAGGCGGCGCTTCGCGACGCCGTGCTTCTCACCGCGCCGGGAGGCGATCCCGGCCCTGCCGGAAGGGTGCTATTGGCCTTCGAAAGGTTGTCCACACGCAAGGCCGCCTTTTCCTCGAAGGCCGTGGCCGAACTGGCTGATCTGCTCGCTCTCGCCTGGGACGACCGGCTGACGGCGGCCGTCGATCATGTAGACAATGCCCTGCAGTCCGGCCGCGCCGGGCCGTTTGCCGCGGCGGACCTGGTGAGCGCCATTCACGCCGCCCGTCCGGATGCCGAGCCGCTCGCCTGGGCACTCGCCGATGCGCTGGTAGCCTCCATGCTGAAATGGCCGTTGCCCGTACCGCTGCTGATGGGCGAACGCTATGGATCGGCCTTCCGAACGCTTGGGGGCAGGGGGCGCGTGCGACCGGGCGAGACGGCCTTCCCCCGCGCCGTTTGCCTGGCATTGGTCGAAGGTACAGGTGCTGCGCTGCGCTCGGCCGGCGAAATTGCCCGACGCGCGGAAAAACTTCTCGCCGCCGCGCCGAAGGTCCGCACCAAGGGGGCCGAGACCGTGATCCTCAAACTGCTCGACGAGGATGCCGTGCCGGGCGCCGCGCCCGGCGCCAATCTTTCCCGTTGGGCCAGCACACGGCTGTTCGAGCGGCTGGAAGGTTTCGACGCGGTCCACGAACTGTCCGGGCGCTCCTCCTTCCGGATTTATGGATTGTGAGCATGGCCGGAACCAGGACCGCAAACACCTCCCGCAGCGAAAGGACGAAGGCCGCGGATGAACGTATGATTGATCGGGAGCTGGAGGACCTGCCGGCGGAGCTTCGCTGGCGCGAATGGATGCTGCGGGTCGAGGCTGTTATCTTCGCCTCGGCGGAACCTGTCACCCGTGAGACCTTGGTGCGTGTGGTCGGCCGAGCCTGCAGCATCGATCTCTTGATTGACGACCTGCGTGAGGAACTACGCACACGACCCTATGATATCGTCGCGGTCGCCGGCGGTTGGCAGCATCGCACCCGCGCGGCTTATGGGCCGGTGATCCGAGCTTCCGCCGCCCCGACCCGTTCAGGAGCGGCGAGCCTTTCCGAACACGAGGCGGCCGTGCTGATGGCAATTGCCTATCTGCAGCCGGTGACACGCGGGGAGTTGTCGAAAGTCTTCGGCAAGGACGTAAGCCGCGACACGATCGGGTCGCTTCGCGACGCCGGATTCCTCAGCTCCGGGCCACGTAGCCCCACACCTGGGGCGCCCTACACGTATGTGACGACCAAGCAATTTTTGTCGGTGTTCGGCCTCGAGACGCTGCGGGACCTGCCGGATCTCGAGCGGCTGGAGGATGCGGGGCTGCTCAGCCGGCAGGCGCTTGCGCAGGACACGACCACTGAGCCTGACGGCGACGTTCTGGAGGACTGAGTTTCTTCGTCCTTGCCGCCTTCTTTACGTCCCCATCTCTCATGCGACGGGCGACCGGGACTCATTCTCGCATAGGCTGTGAGCAGATCTGGAAGCTTCATGGCCGGCTTGCGGCCGTTTGTGGCACCCTGCCGTCCTCTTTCTCCTCCCTAGATCGTTCGCAGAGCAGCTCGATCCAAGCGCGGGGATCACCCGTCGGCGGGAATCAGACGACACAAACGGCGTACTTCGTCTTCCTCATCATCCTTAGCACTATCCACCAAGAAGTTCTGCACTGTACGTCGGGGCCGCTGTCGATGGGCTTGTTAGGATCATTGGCGAGTAGTAGACGCGGCAAAATCAAAAGTACGATTTTCGCCTCGTTTCGATAAAGTCGGCGCTTGCTATAATATAATATAATATGTATAATTATTCCAGTATTCGGAATATATACACGGACGTCGCTCAACTATCGATACACCTATCGATAGTGAGGTGTGCGGAGAATCAGCGTCCGTCTAACAGAAAGATCGACGTATTTAGCTTCCGTATGTGAACTTTGTTGTCGTCGATTCATATGGTTAATCGTTCATTAAGCTGGCCGTCCACTACTGCTGTAGCCGGTGTTTGAGGCCCACGGCGCTGCCGCGTCTCGCCGAGTTGATCGCAGTTCGCCGCTTGGTGGAAGTGGGATCGAGTGACCGCATTTTGCCGACGCTGCGTCTCGCTGTGGATCGACGGCGAGCTCGTCCACCTCGAACACTTGGTGCTGCATGACGCCGGCAACGACATCCGCACGCCGACCCACGAGATTGCGACGGCGTCGGCTCAATTTCAGTCCGGAGCGCGCTTGCGCATCAAAGTTTCGGCGAGGAAATCGAGCAGCACTTGGCCTCAATGCTGGCCTTCCGAGTAGGTCGGGCTTACTGGTGCCAATCGATTTGCACCGAGAGCATTCGGGCGGAGCCCGATCTCAGTCACGATCTTTCCCTAACGACTGTTCTTAACGCGCTTGCACAATGCGAGAGAATGGCGCTTGCTCTATGAGCACGAAGGCTTGAACATATGCCTTTGAGCCGCCAATACAGCAGTGTATTTCCCCGCCCCCAAGCTTTGAGAGCCGCCGTTTTGCGCCGCCTTCAAGCTCAATACAGATCTTGATTGGGCCGACAGAGATATTGATGTCGTGCCAACTCACCCAGCGGCTGATACCCGTCCCAAGTGCCTTTAGTACTGCCTCTTTGACCGCAAAGACGGTAGCGTAATAGGACGCCGGAGCGAGCGCTGGGGTCGCCAGCTGCTCGGCGTCCGTACAAAACCTGGCGACAAATCGATCGCCGCGGTGCGCCAGTGCATCTGCGATGCGTTCGACCTCAATCAAGTCCGCACCAATTCCAACTATCATCGAAAATTCGTCTTTCGGACATGGAATGTTTGATTTTCGGACATTAGTACGCTATTACTGGAACACGTGTAAAGGAGGTTCCCGTGAGCGCGACGTCATCCATCCTGCTCAAGACAATCCCTATCTTCCCGCGCGAAGACGTGATCGCTGTTCTCCGCGAGGATTTGCTTCGAGCCGTTAGGCGGCGATATCGGCGCAAAGGGCTGCCGCTTCCCAAAGGTGATGCTGAGGTAGTCCTCCTGACAATCGAGATCGATTCCTTGACTGTAGTCGAAATCCTCGCCGGTCTGGACGATATCCTGCCGTTCAAGGTTACCGAATGTGTTGTGAAGGCCGGGGGGTACAGATCGATCGCTGGCGCTCTCGACCATCTCGCCTCACGGATCGAAAAGAAATGGGACAAGTTTCAGGGACGTAGTAAATGACTGAACATGCCACTACGGGGGGCGAGGACGCCCAGCGTCGCCGTTTGGGCGAACGCTTGCGGAAGGCTCGCGAGTATATCGGCTATTCGCAGGACGAAGTCGCTGCCTTTCTCCGCGTGCCGCGCACAGCTGTGACGAATATGGAGAGCGGCACGCGCAAGGTCGAAGCGCTTGAGCTCTCTAAACTCGCCGAACTCTACCGCAAGACAGTTGGCTACTTCATGGAAAATGATACCGCTGGCGACACCTTGCCGCCGGATGTCGCTCATCTGGCACGACAAGCAGCAAAACTGTCCGTCAAGGATCGCGAAGAATTGGGTAGGTTTGCCGAATTCTTGAAATCGCGTTCCTTCGACGGGAAAAAAAAATGAACGATTATGCCGGGGTCGTACGCACTGCAGTGCTGGAAGCCAACCGGCTTCACCGTGACCTAGCGCTACAGGCAAAGGTGATCCGGGGCAGCGGCCGGATCGACATCTACGATGCGATCTCCCGGCTCGACGTTCCGTTGTTCTTCACTAAGCTCGACGGGTTGCTTGGTGCCTACTACCGACATCCTTCCCCGGGCATTCTGGTGACGACCGAACGACCACTAAATCAGCAAAGGTTCACTGCCGCGCATGAGCTTGGGCATCATTGGCTGGGGCACGCCCCAAGCATTGATGACACGGAAAGCGCGCTTCGGCGCATGCCATTCCAGCAGGGACAAGGCGATAGCATTCAGGAGATCGGCGCCGAGACTTTTGCTGCATCGTTTTTGCTGCCGCGGTGGTTGCTGGATTGGCACTGCGAGCGTCAGGACTGGACGGACGATACGTTCTCTGATCCGATCATGATTTACCAGCTCGCCCTTCGTGTCGGCGTCAGCTACGCGGCGACGGTATGGACGCTTCAGCGTTACGGCGTCTTCGACCGGAATTTTGCTTTGGCTGCCGCCAAGCTTGAAGTGAAAGAGCTGAAGAAAAGATTGCTGCGTGGCTACAAGCCGACAAACTACCGCGGGGATGTCTGGCTCGTAACCGAGCGCGATAATTCCCTTCCGGTCCACGGCGGGCCTCTCGACTTGCTTGTCGTCAAACTTCGCGAGCAGAGCGGCGGTGGCTATCTCTGGCGTGTCCAGACGATCGAGGACCGGGGTTTGGCGATTGTCGCCGACGACAGGGAAACGGCTCATGATGCGGCGGTCGGTAGTCCAACCTTGCGGGTGTTGACGGCGTCGGCGCGCGGACGCCACCAAGGGGTTCTGGCGCTTGCGCAGGCCCGACCGTGGCAGCCGGCTGAAGCCCTTAACCGTCTTTACATTCACTATGATTTTCAAGGCGCGCATCTGCAGGGATGGTACAAGGATCAGCGCGACCGGTACCGTGACAACCTAGCGGCGGCCTAGATGATCAGCGTCACAGTGGATCTCCGCAGCAGGTTTGGTGCGGCGCGCGATCAGGGGCCGCGCCCCACATGCCTGGCGTTCGGAATGAGCGACTTGCATGCTTTTCACCGTGACCGATGGGAGCCGCTCTCGTGCGAGTACCTTTTCTACCATACCCAACGACGCTTCAATCGGTCTTTCCATACAGGAGCTTCCCTGTCAGAGATGCGGGCAACGCTTGAAGAGGAAGGTCAGCCGCTCGAAGAGAATTGGCCATATCTGGTTCAATTGCCCAAAGACATTGACCTTTACGGCCCACCCACTGCTGGCACAGTGTATCGGCGACAGTCGGATCGGCATGCCGTCGATCTTGTAAAGATAGAGGACGCACTGCTAGCGGGCATTCCCGTCCTTGTCGTGATTATGCTTTCGGACGCTTTTTACGCCCCCCGCCCGGACGCCGTTATCCTTCCGGTCCAAGGTGACCCACCAGATCCGAGCCGTCGCCATGCTTTGATCCTGACGGGGATGGCAGAATTGAACGGCGAAATGCTTTTTCTCGCCCGCAACAGTTGGGGCAAAGAGTGGGGTGTTGATGGCTATGCCTGGCTAACCGCTCAGTTTCTGCAGCCAAGGTTGAACCACGCGGTCATCTTGAAGGAGGAAGTTCATGTTTCTGCCTAGAATTCAAAGGCCCACGTGCGCAACCGCCTGGCTTGCCGCGTCGCGCGCAGTTTACGACCTACCGCATCACGAATCCCACAACGTTGTCATCGACGTCGATGATCCCCTTGCCGAAACCCCTTCTGACAGGGCAGCAATCGATCTTCTGGATCAGTATCTCGGAATGTTTACCGAGAACGAATTCCTCGTTCGCACCGTCGCTAACACTATCTTCCCACAGGCGCTTTACGAGGATCATGGCTCGCCCGAATTCTACGACGTTTATCGTGATCAGGTTTTTCCCAGACTGAAACGATCGTCCCGTGATTGGGGCCGCTATTTTGAGCGGATGATCGCATATCCGGGGCCTGAAGGCGCCACCAATCTTTTGGGCAACCTGGTCGCCAAGATGAAGCGGCATGTCGGGAGTGGAACGGTCTATAGGAACATTTACGAACTGCCGATTTACAATGCCGCAAAGGACGCCGGAGGGTCTCCACGCGGCGGCCAGTGCCTGAGCTTCCTGAGTTTCAAGATCGACAGACATCGCCGCCTGCATTTGTCGGCGATCTACCGGAACCACTACTATACTGAAAAGCTTCTCGGCAACCTCATCGGCCTGGGAAACCTAATGTCCTTTGTCGCCGATGAAACAGGGCTGACATGTGGACCGCTTACAGTGCTTTCGACCCATGCAGAGGTGGATAAGGGACGCGGCCTTCAGTCCGACCTGCGCCAACTCCATCAAGCATGTGCAGCACTTCTGGAACCGAATCACCAACCCGTTGCCGACTAGAAGGGAAGACTGGCTTGTCGTGGAACTGGGCTTGGAAGACCATAATGATGATACATCCCAGTCATAAACTCAGTCTGCCCGCCATAGCTCGGATGCCGAACCTGTTGCGAGACGATGTCGAGTTCCGACAGGGCGGACTGGGCATCCCGCCCGATCGCAATAACGCTGCGTGGCCGCAGCGTCTCGAGCAACCACGCGAGGAACGGGCGGCAGGCCTGCCGCTCGGCGCGGGTATGGCATCGGTTCGACATCGAGTGGCCGCGTTCATGCGGATGAAGCGGAAACACGTTCCAAAGAAAGATCGGCTGACTGACGGCGGTCAGAACGTCCCAGATGACGGTGGCTGTACGCTCCGCAAGCGCCGGACCGTTCGTCGCCCGGGCAAGCGGCAAGGATCCATAGAGCTCGCCGTGCGCTTCAAGATGCATTTCGTCGGTCAGCGCCAAACCTGTCCTGCGGCCGCCGCGGTAGCCAAGGTCACGGGCAATCCAGAGCGAGGCGACGCCTTTCGTCTGCGCGGCTTCCAGGACATGCCTCAAATTCGCGCGTCGGATTGCAGGCGCGTCGTCGATATCAAATTCCCCACACCGGTCACGGTAGGGATTGAAAACTGCCTCGAAGTTCAGATCGCTCAATTTCTCGATGAAATCGTCGCTGCTTTTGATCGTCGTATCCATCACGAATCGCCTAGCGGAGGAGCTCGTGAGGGTGTGACACCATTTTTCTCGGCGACCCGCAACTCCGTCTTGAGACAGAGCAGCGAAGAATGGCCCTTTTTTGCTTTCGGTAGGTCAAGAAATGCACATTTCCAGTGGAAGATTGCGGGCCAGCCGAAATGGTGAAAGTGCTATTGTTGTCTGCCCACCGACGCAAGGTTATAGATCTTCTACCAACAGCGAAGGATTGAGACGCTCGTGACCACGCTATCCTCAGAGGACCTGCTTCGCTTGCAGCAAGAGCAATTCCGCCACGACCAGCGGAATCACTCGGACATCTGGTGCTTGCCGAAAGCCGATAGGTTGAAGCATTACGGATTGCACTTTGCAAAATACGTTGGCCGCATTGCGCGCGGTGCGAACGAGACTAAGACTGTCGAGCGCACTATTGTCGATGCGGCGCTAGTGTGCCTAAGCGCCGCTAACGTGTTGCACCAGCACTTGCAGCCGAAGGATGCCCAAGCTCTTAGCAGTCAGATCGATCCGTTGCGTAATTTTGCCGACGCGGCCGGACGCTTTGCTGACGCCTGCGAAAAAATCGATCACCTCGAGGAATTTCTGACGATCGCCCGCATGGCCAACGAAGACGTTCTTTCCTGGGTCGTGACATCGGCCAGCGAGCGGCAGTTCGATCTTGAAGGGGGCATTAAGCACCGGCGAAAAGAGCTCGCAGCTCGGCAATTTTACATTGCGGACTGATTGATGAGCTTTTGGAGTGGGGAAACACTGAGGGCAAACCCTTCGGTCGTCGAGGAGTTCGACGAAAAACAGATTGATGTGAATGCCTATAATCTCCGGATGGGCGATTCTTACTTCCGCACGGCGGATGGCTCTGTCGTCAAGGAAGCGAAGAAGCTCAAGCTCAAAGAGGGAGAGGCATTTACCATCCCGCCGGGTCAATTCGCCTTCCTCGTCTCAAAGGAATCCATCAGCGTGCCGCCCAACGCGATGGCGTTCATTTCGATGCGGACCAGGATCAAGTTTGAAGGGTTGATCAACGTTTCGGGATTTCACGTCGACCCCGGCTACAAGGGCAAGCTGGTCTATTCGGTCTATAACGCGAGCCCCTCGCCTATCCAGATATGCGAAGGCGACAACCTCTTTAAAATCTGGTTCGCCGAGCTTGATCAGACGTCAGCGGCCCCCTACGTATTCAAGGGCGAAGGCAATGCCGACATTGGCAACGATCTTGTCCGCGGCATGAGTCAAGAGATTTTCTCACTTCAAGCGCTCGCCGTGAAGATGCGCGAGCTAGAAGCCAACATGAACCAGAAGCTCGCCGAACAAAAGCCCGTCATCGACAACCTGACCTTCATCTGGCGCGCTGTGCAACTGGCAATTCTGGCCGCACTCATCCTTGCCTTTCTGACGGCAGCTTGGCCATCTCTCCATGCGGCCGGCGAGGCGCTCTTGAATTATATCCGGAGCAAGATCGGAAACTGACTGCCGACCTCGCTCAAGCGGAGGGCGGTTTTGCTGCGATCAAACGATAGGCCTGCCCGTACCCTCGCAGATCCTGGACGAGAGCATTTGTCGCCAAGGCCAGGATAAGCGCTTCGAAGAGCGCCGTCGGTCCTGAGATGAGATCGGAAAAAGGGGGCTGGCTAGAGAGCGTCATCCACAGTCCCGCGGTCAAAGCGGCTAGGGTGAGCAGACCGCCGATAAGCGAGAGGATGGTCCATGCCCAGATCTTAGTTGAGTGCCATTCACTCGCCAGAGCAAACCATTGTCCCTCTCGCTTCAGGTGCTTGCCTGCAAGCGAATACATTTCGACCATTCCAAGCGGATCCGTCGGATGATGGACGAGAGTGTCGATCGTATCCGCCGGCGGTTGAGCTCGGTAGAGCGACGCGAAGCGTATTTGACGTTCCGGCGCGGTCAGGCTTGAGTAAGATCTGAAATAGGCCGATTTCGCCTCGGCGTCGGTTCTCATGAGAATTTTCCCGGCGCGAGTAGCTTTCGCCAGGGCTGCGACTGAGACGATGATCACGCCGGTGAATTGCAAGGGCTGAAACAGCGATCCGGAAACACTGGCAAGCGGCGTAATCGTGGGGCTCAGAAGCCGTGCCGTCAAATGCCAGATGTTGCAAAACAAAAAGGTCATGCCGGCGAGGATCGCTAGCGACAGGAACTTGTCGAGATTGAACCAGACGGCCAGTCTGGCTGCAACGTTGCGGGGCGGATCCGCGTTTTCGCTAGACACTGCCACTTTGCTCCCCTTGGCCCTCAACTTCATCACATGGTTGAGAAGCATCATCGTTTTTGGTTAAGGCCGAGGCTCCCTCCATGTCAATCATAAAGCAGCGTCTGGACCGTCATCAGACCGGCAATAAAATGAGAATTTCATCGCGTTAAACGGAACGAGCTTGAGTTTATAGGCCTTGCGTCGCTGCACAACTGCACACGCCTAAGCGCTTGTTTCTTTTGATCGTGAGCTCCGCAACGGTCCATATCCCTTCCAGAGCTCGATTGCATCCACACGCATGCGCCCCGAGTGGTGTAGAGATCCAGCGTGAGAGATGCGCGAATCACCTCCGCAGCGGACCCAACACCATGTCATTCACAGGTGACTGCCACACTGAATGATGAAGCACGTTCCGCGAGATCTGGTGCCTCTAATTTTTTTTCACTCGACCCGGCCACAGGCGAGATCCCATAGGAGAGCAGAAAAGCATAAAGGCTTGCTCCGCGGAGCGCGAAATTAACGTTCTGGGGGATGTCACCGGTCACAGCAAGTGCAGCGAGTGCGTCGAGCTTCGACGTTACCACACCAATGACATTGCCATAGCCATCAAGTAGCGGGCCGCCACTGTTGCCCGGTTGAACGGGAGCAGATATCTGGATGAAGCGCGTATCGTTGCCAAGGCCGGCCAGCGCCGTGACATTGCCGAGGGTGAAGTTACCTCCGCTGGCCAAGACGTGGGAAAGCGGATAGCCAAATACAGCGACTGACTCGCCCAGCCGTGTCTCTACCCGGACAGACGCATATGCGCCCGTATCGGTTTCCACACGTAGTAGAGCAAGATCGTTCGTGGGGTCCACTGCCACAATATTTGCGGGAAGCCTCAACTAGCTGTAAAGATTAGTGGCTGGCCGCCTTTGTACGACCAGGTGGGAAGGGGCCGATCCTTCGGCGGCTCCCACACGGTGCGTCTCAAGTTTTGCCCGTTGCTAAGGAACAAGTCAGGGGGAAACCCGCCAGCACTCCACAATTCTTCGCGCGCCGCCTTCGCTCCTCGGGCGATTGATACTGGTCCCGCGATCACTGCGAGCCAACCGTTCGAGGACTCCGCCACGCGAACATCATCAAAGCGATGCTGGTAAAGATTCGCGATGCCAATGGCGTTGTCGAGATCTCGCGTACTTGCGAGCACAACCCATCGGCTACCTCCGGTCTGAAGAAGATCGGCATGCACCGCCGAAGCCAGTCCCGTGAGAACGAGTATCGCCGCAAGTAGTCTGAACATACTGAAACGCCCCAACCTTGAAGAGAGCATCCAACCAGTATGCAATGTGGTCAAGGGGCGTGCCGACTATTCCGACCGCTGCAGCGTCTAAGTCGTATCGAGTAGGAGAGTGCTTCTGAGAAGTGCAGGTGCCGGGAGCAGCACCGACCTTCAGCGCCGCGCCTGACGGTCAAACCCCGCCGTTGTGCGGAGGAATGGACGAGGCACTGCGGCACGTCTCCTCATGGCCGCTTGGACATTCGCATCACTATGCCGCCTCCCAAACCTGGTTCAGGATTTTGGCGGCAAGCGCTGCCTTATCCTGTGGCAGGAAGCGGCCATAATGGCTGGCTACCATTTCGGCAGTGTCCTGAATGGCATAGCTCGCCTGCTCGTAGGAGCCCGTCTGCTTAAGAATATGCGTGGCGAGCACGTCACCGGACATTATGCGGTCCATGCGGCAGCAAACCCTTTATCGCGCCGCGGCCGGTGTAGGGGTTGTAAATGCCATAGCGCTGGATCGTTAGCCGCCAGGCTTCATAGAAGGTCGTCTGGTTGTAGGCCGCGTCCCGGCTGTTGGCCTTCACCGTCTTCACGAACAGAGTGCCGGGATCGTCGGCGCCAGCGAGGAGCACGCCGCGATGCCGCTCGATGTAGGCGTTGAGGTATTTGTAGAGGTCGAGAAGGTCCGGCAGGATCAGGCGGAAAGGGTTTCGAGCCGAAGAAGGAGGAGTTGGCATTCTTGAACGCGTTCGCCGCGACCAGCACCTCCCAGCCGCGGTCGCGATCGCTCCAGCGGATTTCGCCACGCTTCATATCCTCAAGCCGGCGCTCCGATGTCGGGAAATGCCCGCGCGGGCAGACAAGCAATTGCCGCAGGTTCTTCTGGCGAAGTCCGAGGTGCAGGCCGAGCCGCAACATCAGGAACGACCTGACAGCCTCGGCGGCGGCCCGAGGATAGCGATCCTCATCCGGCATGCGCTTGAGGATCTCGTCGGTCATCTTGCGGTATTCGGCAAGCGGGCTGTCCGCCTCGAGCACGCACATAATCGGCTCGAACGGATCCCGGTGGACCCGCATCACCCGCTGGATTTCCTTTGAGCAATGCGAAGCGTGCTTGAAGCACGTGTCGCAGGCCGCATGCCAATCTCGTTCGGCCGCCGCAATTTCCGCCGCGGAGATCAATCCGGAGATCGGCTTGACGTTTCGCACGAGTTCCGGATGTTGCCAAAGCCAGTCCGTTTCGGCGCGCGCCAGGTTGAGGAGAACGCTCAGCATGTCCTCTTCCCAAGTGGTGTAGAAGCCGCGTCGGCGCTCACGCCACTGCAGATACCAGTCCCAGACACCGGGAAAGACCAGGAGACCAAAGGTCAGCTGGCTGAGCGGAACGCCAGCCTTTGACGGCGCTCTTCGGAGATGCAGCCAGGGCACCGAACATCAGCCCGAGATGTTCGATCTTCTGCGCGGCCGTTTCCTCTCCCCAAACGTCGTTTCGCTGAAATCCGAGAGCCGTCAGCGTCGCCGTCTTGAAACGGATGAGATTGGCCATTTCCATCGCGAGCCGGGGAGGGGCGTCGACCACACCGGAGAGAAGGTCGGGATCCTCGATCGCCGCGTCGTCATCCTCACAATTCATGGCATCAGTCGACGTTCGCGGTGGAGCAGACCCGCCGTAGGAAATCGCCGGGAAGCGGATGGCGTAGCGCTGTCTCGTCGCCATAGCTGAAAATGGCGGTAGTCAGTGGAACCGGAAATGATCACCCGGCGAACCCATTCCAGGATTTCCTCGCGCTTGGCGAACGGCAGGCTGTTGAAGTTGTCCGGCAGATGCCAAGCGAGCCGGCGCCGCTCCGCAGCACCGATATCGCTTCCAACCTCGTGGCCCGACACCGATCGCGCCTGGTGCGGCAGCTTGGCTTTGAAGTAGGCGTCGGGCAGCCGGTACCTTCGTTCGACGCTGGCGAGAGGCCGCGGTACCTTGGTGCCTATCGTCCAGCTCAGCAGCGTCTTGTGATCGAAGGCATCTTCTTCGCGCATAATGGCGCGATGCAGATGCCAGTAGCGGTCGCCGTGCCGGCGCATGTGATAGATGAGCGCCTGCTGAAATCCTTCAGACTCCTCGGTCCAGTCGAACAGCGGTTTTGGAAATTCCTCGATGGGCCTTGGTTGAACGCCCGGCTTCGTTCTTGCCTGCTCTCGTTCGATGGTACTCGCGGCGGCCGAGAAACTCCGCCGAGCCGCCATTGTCTTGGCCGAACCGGCCGCAGGCTTGGTCTTCTTACTGGGCACCTCAACTGTCGGGCGATCATCTTCCTCCGGTCGCTCCTTATCCAGCCACCGAATGATGGCTTCAAGGCCAGATCGAAGGTTCTTCTTCAGCTCCGTCGTCATCTCGTCTTCGATGCTGCAGGCTTGAGCGACTGCCTGCCAATCGATGCGCCCGTTCCGCATGGGTGGCGTCTTTCGACAGGTAATCAGACTGGTGAGATAAGGCCTGATGTTTTCGAGTGCGCGCCTCGACGCGACCGGAGCGATGCGGATGCTGCAGAATTCGCAGATTCTCCGCTGGAAATGAAGGGACCAAGTAGACTGTGTTCTCATGGCGAGAAGCAGTTCACATGATCCTTGGCCGGTTGGTGCCGGGCGTGGCCTGCTAAGCCGTCGTGGTTAACAAAAGCTGAATTCGTGGAGCTCTGCCCACGACTCTGTCGAGCAGGTGCGAGAATCTGCTATAGCGGCAACATGGGATTCGGGGTTTTCATTCATCGCTCAGATTCGATCTACGACGACAGCCCGGCGGAACGGTATCAGTTTCCCAGCCAGTATCTGGGCCGTGCCCAAGCCTGCATTGGCAATTGGATCATCTACTACGAGCCGAGGAAGGTTGCAGCGACGCGCGGCTATTTCGCTATTGCCAAGGTGGGGGAGGTCATCCCGGATCGCAAAGCGCCAAGCATGTATCTCGCATTGATTGAGCCTGGGACCTACCTCGATTTCATCAACCCGGTTCCCTTCAGCAATCCCGAAGGGGTGATCGAACGCGGCGTGCTGAATGACGACGGCCGTATCTCCGGACGGGCGCAGTCCGCCGTGAGGCCGATCTCTCCAAGTGATTTCAATCGCATTCTGTCACTAGGATTCGATGCGCAGGAGCCGGAGTTGCCGCGTGTCGGTGAGCCAGAGACCGTTAATTCGGCGCCCGGATTTGGCGAGCAACTGCAGAAACCCTTGGTTCTTGAGCAGGAGCGCGATCGCGTCACGCAGCTCACGTCGCGAATCGTGCGAAACAGCCTGTTTCGGCACCTCGTCCTCAAAGCCTACGACAAGCGGTGCGCGGTCACCGGACTGAAGTTGATCAACGGCGGCGGCCGGGCCGAAGTCGATGCCGCGCATATTCGACCAGTGGAAGCCAGCGGCCCTGATATCTTGGGCAATGGTATAGCGCTTTCCGGGACCGCCCACTGGATGTTCGACCGAGGTCTGATCAGCCTTTCCGACGATCTGAAAATCCTTGTTTCACGGCAGGTGAACGATCCGGAGAGCATCCAATCGCTTATCAACAGAACGGGACGCGCGATCGTGCCGCAGCGGGCTTTCGAAAGGCCGCATCCACACTTCCTGCGATGGCACCGGGAAAACTGCTTTAAGCATTGAGCGTGGCCGTGCTTCCTGAGGCACGGCATTGGGTCCGCGGTTCGATTCTCCTCACATCAGGTTTTTTGTCAATGGTTCATTTTGATGGCATCACAAAGCCTCCTTTGTTCGCGGATCCACGGTCTG
>NZ_NWTB01000026.1:0-39110 GCF_002531875.1 Sinorhizobium sp. FG01 | reverse complement strand
ATCACGGCGGTCAGCGCCAGTAGCAGGATCTTGCGGTCGAGTCTGCCGACCACGGACGAGATGAAGAGGCTTGTCATCACCGCAAAGGCGCCGGATACGGATATCGCCTGACCGGCCTGGCCTTCGGTTATAGCCAGATCCGAGGCGATTGGGGTCAGCAGGCTGAGGGGCATGATTTCCGCCGCGATGAGCGCGAAAACGCAGAACGACATCGCGAATACCGCGCCCCATGCGGCGGGCCGCTCCTCGACTACGCAGCTTTGAGCAGAGAGTTGCACCAACATGGTTGTTTGCCTCGAGAATGCTCCGACGGGGCGCGTCCTGCCTCTCATTGCCGGTCTATCGGAGGGCAGAGTTTTCGTGGCGCCGTTGGGTGTTGATCCGAGAGCTGAACCCCCGACGGCGACTAGCGCTGCTAAATGGTATCTTCCTATGATCGACGTTCATGAATTGAATGTAATCGGCGCGGAGCACCGAACGCATCACAAGCGCAGCTCCGCAGGCGCCGCCGGCGAAGGCGTGTGGTGCGGGGAACGGATGCTTTGTTCGTCAATGCCTGGGCTGTTCGCGGTTCCGATCTCGCGTGACGAACAGAGCGGGGGTAAAGCACCGACCTTGTTGCAGCAGCGTTGAACGTCTCTCCCGAAGGGCCCCCGCACGCGGGTGCAGCCAAGATTCCCCCCACGATGCGGTTGCCAAACTGGCATCCGCCGAAAGACAACCGCGGCAAACGCGCCTGTCTAGCCTTCCTATGCATCTGGAACGTTCTGAATGACCCGGGCGTCTCCCGCGGCACAAAGCAAAGTCTTAGCATTTCGACATCTCCGCACGATATCTTTAGTCCGTGACGCGCCTTCCGACGCCTCATAGCAATGTGCGTGCCATCAGAAACCTTCTGACATGAGCCACTAGAACGAACCGCCTGGGTCGCATGTCCAACATTGTCCTACATCGAACAATGCCAAGCGACATTGACCTGTTGCTCTTGGGTTCCCAAAATGGACCGCCGTTCAATCGCGATGACACCGACGTCCCCGATCGGCAGGAAACGCGGATTATCCACTTCTGCGAAACGCAAGTGTCGATCGCGAGCTGCGAATATGGCTAACTTGGAGCACGAGCACCACAATCCGCCGGGCCAAATAGGTCGATGACCTCAAGCGGGGGGATCGAGCGGGCGTTTGAGCTGGATTGAAATTGATGAGGCGCACGGCAACCTGTTCGCGCGTGCTCACATCCCGTTGCCGTGGTCCAAAAGCGCTAACCCAACTTTCTCGAATTTCAATTTCACCCCTCAATCGTCAAAAGCATGCTGACGGCGATCTCGCTTCCGTGCCAAAGCGCAAGGCGTAGGGAAGGCGTCGGAGGCCAGCCAGCGGTGGCCTCCGACCGTCAAGGCAGGAGCGGGCGTGTCAGGGGCTCGTAGGTGCGCCGGTACAAGGCGTCGCCGAACAGCCGCAGGACAGCGTTCCGTATCGTACTCGAACCCGTTCTCAGCTTGTCGCGGGCACGCAACTTCTTCTGTACCCACGCGACCCGACCGATGCGCGCCTCGTGAAATTGTTGGAGGATGCCTTCCATCGGATCGTCCTTGGCGACAAGCTCTGCAAGAACGACTGCGTCCTCGATCGCCATGCCCGCGCCCTGCGCCATGCTGGGCGATGAGGCGTGCGCGGCATCGCCGATCAGGACATGCCGGTCGGCTATCCATCGTTTTGCAGGAACTTCCTGCAAAACGGCTCGATGGACTGCGGTGGCGGGATCCAGTGCGGCGACAATCGGTCCGAGCGGACCTGCGAAGCTGTTGAACAGCCGCTTCATAACGTTGACGGAGCCGTCGCCGAATTCGTTCGAGCGGCAGTCGGCGTATATGTACGTTTCCGTTTCGCTGATGGGGATGCCGAGGAGGGTGCGGCCGTTCCCGAGCATTGCCGTCCAGCCATCGATCTCTCCGTTGTTGCGGACGACCAGCCGCCAGCATGAGATGTCGATCTGGCGAGCCGCGCTCGGACCGAATACTGCGGTCCGCAGCGGCGTATTGACGCCTGCCGCGCCTACGACGAGATCGTACTCTTTTTCTTGTCCATTGGAGAAGCGAGCCGTGCTCTTGTCACCTCGCGACGCCGTCGAGACCACTTCCAGGCCATAGGTCACAGTGCCTGGCTTCAGCGAAGCATGGAGGATGTCCGTTAGAGCTTGGCGTGATAAGGCAAGACAGGGCCCACAATCCTTCCAGATGTCTGCCGTCCTCACGTCGTTCAGAACGAAGCCTGAAGGCGAGAGGATTCTCTGTCTAGCAATCGGATAGGCAACAGCCCTTACTTGTTCGAGCAGTCCCAGGTCGCCAAGCGCTCTTGCGGCGTTTCCCAGGAGAAAGATACCTGCTCCCTCGGTCGGTGGCCGTTCCCGGCGTTCGACAACCTCGCACTCGACGCCCTTCATTTTCAGTGCTCGTGCCGCAGAAAGTCCGGCTATTCCCGCCCCGGCAATCAGTACTTTCATCGATCATTCCTGTGTCAGCGACCTAAGGTCGACGTTGGATTTCAACTCGCAGGCCAGGTATGACACAGCTTCGCGTCGAGTTCACGAGCCGGCCGGCTGATGAGCGAACGGCGGGGAAAGACGAATGACCACAACGGGTTCCAAAACAACCGCTATAGCAACTCTCGAGCTGGTCAGACTTTAGCGTTAGTGGCGATTCCTGCCGATTCGCGTTGCAGACGCGGCAGCAGCGGCTCAAGAAGCATGCCGCGCCTGAGGCTCTTTCCCCTTTAGTTGTCTATCCCTGATTCAGTTGCGCGCCTGGATGCATCGGGAGTAGTTCGGCGAGGGCGTCAGAGCAGTTTCACAAAACTCTCCGTGCAATCTAGTGCGCATGGTTCTCAAGTGGGGCGTGCCCCATATGCTCTCTGCTGCACCCCGTCAATGCGATGCCAATCTATGCGGGGAAGCCTCACGGACAAACCCGGCGGATTGCCCGCCTAATTGGCGAACCCGTCGACGTGCCTGCGTGCGCCCAATCTCGTCGCCCTCTCCAGGTGAGAACCCGGCTCGCGCGGTTCCGCCGCCCATGCCTTCCGCCGTGCGGTTCCGCAGGACGCGATTCGGCGCATTCGGCCAGCTCCATCAAAAAAAGAGAGTGGTCTCGACCGTGTTGCCGGCGGTAACTTCGATGAAAATGGGGCCTGTAATTCGACTGCACGCCGCTTCAGGCGTCTGCCAAGCCATACACCTGATTCGCAAGCATGAGAGCCGTTTCGAGCCCTTCTTCATCGGCAATTTCACCCTTGTTAAGCCGTGTCTGTATCTGTCAGTAGCCGTCAGTAGCGAACTGTACCGGTCCGCAGGTCTTCAGCCGCAGCCCGCAGGACGTTTTCTCCTTGGCGAGAACGACAAGGTCCGTGGCGACATTGATCACAAGCGGCAAGAGCACAATTGGTCGACAGCGGCTCGAGATATGCGCTCTGCGCCCGCGTTTGAGCGCCCTCTAGTGTGCCCGCAACACGCGGCCGATGCAGGGCTCATGGAAGCATTGAAATCCGGAACAAGCGATTCAACACCACGGGACTTCGATAGGCATTCCCATGCTCAGGCCATGCTGGATCCTTCTTGACGAGTACGCACGAAGCGGCGATGTTCCATCCCGACGAGGAGCAGCCATGATGACTTACGAGTGGCAGGACACTCTCTTGCGCGAGGAGGACCTCGCAAGGCGCGCGGCGGTAATAGTGCCGAGGATGCTAGCGCATCCAAGGGTCACTCTCGACCAGATCTCGCGACTTCGAGGCCATATCGATGACTGCATCGACAGGCTCGGGACGTTGCTTGCCGAAATGGAGAATGCCGGAGTCGATCAGGTCTTCCTCGCGGCTGCGCACACCATTCATAATGCATGGCAGAGCCTTGCTCATAAAACCGCTGAGAGATCGCGATTGTTCGAGACCGACTTCGTCGACGTCCGTCCCACGCTGTCGGACAACAAAGATCAGGGCGTGGCCACGCATTGGTCGATCAGCTAGAGTGATCTGCTGCCAGCACGGGAACTTTGGGCTAGTGCAAGCCCTCGAGATTCAGTCTTCACTCGACGTCGGTATGGCCGGGGCGAGGACTTATGGAAGGGTGGGGTTGCTTGCATCCTTGATATGCTCCCAGCAATGCTTGACATAGCAGATTCACTTGCGCCCGTAAGCATATTGAAACTAAACAAAAACCGTTTCGAGGGGTCGAAATCTTTGCGGCTTCGAGGCCGTACTCGGCCGGTACAGCGACGAGGCCAAAAGATGGCTCATACATGGAGCCTAATGATCCGCAGTTTCTTGCCATGCGAAGCGACATAAATCAGATCCGGAATAAAATCGTCGAACAGGTGCTGATGGAGACCTTGCGGCTTTGGCCCACGGCTCCAGGTTTTGCGGTACATCCGATTGAGAATACGACCCTCGCAGGCAGATACCGGCTGACCCCGGATGACATCCTGCTCATCCTTTTGCCTGTGCTTCACCGCGATTCCAAGGTTTGGGACGAGCCTGACGTATTCAGGCCGGCACGCTTCAACTTCGATCATGCCAAAGACGTGCTTCAACACGCCTGGAAGCCCCTTGGCAACGGTCAGCGAGCCTGCCTCGGCCGAGGCTTCGCCATGCAAGAGGCGGTACTGGTCATGGCGATGATCTCCGTTTATACATCTCATTGCTCGACGATAGCTATGAGCTCGTTGTCGGCGAGACACTGACGATGAAGCCGGTTGTTCTTCGCATAAGGGCGGAACGGCGATACTGGTCGGCGAGGCGACAATCTGGATGAGATCACCTTGTTTGTCGCGCTGCAGGGGCCGCGTCGCCGCGCTCCAGCCGCCTGCAAAGAGCCAATATTGAGAAGGGTGCCTCCTTCGATCGCCTACCGAAGGCCTCTGCTCATACTCTATGGCAGCAATACAGGCATGTCAGAATCGTTCGCAAAACGGATCGGAATCGAGGCTGCGACGCGTTACGTGCCGGGCGTCGCGCCGGCGGACGACTACTCCCCCGGAGTTCCAGTTGACATCCCCTTCGTCGTTGTTTCGGCTTCCTACGAAGGGCTGCCGCCGAACAACGCCCGACGGTTCCTCTCCTGAGCTGAGAGCCTTCCGCCGGACACGCTTGCGGGACGGCCTTTTGCGGTGTTCGGGTGCGGCAACCGTCATTAGAGGCAAACTTGGCAGGCGGTTCTGAAGCGCCTCGAAGCCGCCTTTGCCAGGGCAGGGGCAGTTCCTGTCGCCAAACGTGGAGAGGCGGACGCCGGGGGCAACGTTTTGGCCAGTCTCGACGCTTGGTTCGCTGCGTTGTGGGAGGCTCTTGCGGCCACCCTTGGAGGGAAGCTCGACGGGAAATCCTGAAGGCTCGGGGGAGGGGCGTGCGGCAGACTTACGCAGGCCGCCGTCGGGCTTCACTACTCAACACAAAAAGCAGCTATTCTGGCTGCATCGGAAGGTGGGATGCCAGCTCGATCGGCGGCTACACGATTAGGAACTGGGATTTCAACGGCGATACACCATGCCGCTCGACGCTCCATCACCTTCGATCGGGGCACCGTTGAAGCCGTCCACATTCCGATTTCGCATTCAACAAAGATACTCTAGGTGAATACCGAGACAAAAACGGACAACCAGATCAAGACCACTCCCAACGCCAATGCTCGTCTGGCGGCTACAACCCTCTCCTCGCCATCGTCTGCAACGGGGGTCGTCACAATCCAGGGCACCGAGCCAAGGGCTGCAAATCCGACGAGCGCCAAAATCACAATGGCAAGATCAGCGCTCCGCCAACCGCCGGGTTCATACAGCCCCCAGTAGCCAAGGAACGCCATTCCCACTGAGAACATGGTGGCGGAGGCCGAGCAAAGTCCCGCAACAGCACCTGATGGCGCACGCATGTAGCATCCTTTCCGTGCAGTCAATCCAACGTTGATACTGCTTCGTTACGTCCGGATCGGTGCTTCCGCACACTTGATGCACGAGAGTCACGTACCCTGCGGACAAGTTCATTGATTCGGAAGCGACGTTCAACATCCTAGTAGGGCGCAAATCTTCCCGGCTGGCTAAGGATAAGGACCAGCGCCGCTGGCATGCTCAAATCGCTTGATGTTGTGGCCCATCCCTCGGTTGAAACGCAAGGCATGCTGGCCTGCAGAAGGTCAGTGCTGGCTCGGCTGTTACCGTCCTGAACCATGGCTGTAGCAGATGCCGTCATGCTTCCATGTCCTCTATTAAGATCTTCGACACCCTTCGGCTCAGCTTGTTGAAGCGAAAGCATCTCGGTGGTCCGGCGTCTCAGCGGACGCAGCCTCTTTCATGTGCCGCCAGAAGCGCGGGGCAACGCCGGTACGCGGTCTCGTGGGGACGGTGACATACGGCCAGGTGTCGCGGTACCGTCGAGCGGCAGCTTTGCGTCGAAAGAGCGCCGCCACCCCGGCGGAGCGCAGAGAAGACGGTTGCTCACGATATCGACCCTGTCGCGGGATTGCGAACCATTTCGATGACGCGCGCAGATCGGAGAAGACGCGATCTGCCCGACAATGCAAGAGGCGGCGGGCGAGCAGCTTGGTCTCGTGGGACTTCGGTGGCCGCCATTTCTAAGGGGGCTCACCGCCGGGCGCCGAAGCGCGCATCCACCATTTTGATGGGTTCCATTAGAACGATCGATTGCGCTAGTTATACGACAGCGAATATGTCTTTAGATTAGACGCCGTCGTGGGGCTGTCTCATAGGGAGTAGTAGCGATGGAAAGGCAATTCCGATGCCGCCCGGCTAGCAATAGTGTCGTCGACAGCAATGGTGACGATGTGATCATCGATCCAAGAGGCAATGACTGGATCGACGGTCGTTCAGGCAAAGACTCAATCTCGGCGGGCGACGGCAATGACCGAATGGTGATCACCTGCCGGAATTTTCGCCAATGGCTCTGACGCCGCGACGGGATTTTCTGGCGCAAGCGGGCGACATTCGTCTACCACGGCTAGAAGACCCAAAACGGCGAATCTGGCTTGTGTCACCCCGGAAATGCAGGCCGTTACCGTGAACCTCTTTAAATAATTCAACTTCTAGATTAGGAATGTTGCAGGAATCGCGACATGGGAAGAGGTATCGTTTTGGATAAGCAAACAACCGGCGCATGGGTCGTACACCATGGGCGCAAGATTGCTGCCGACCTTCGTGGCGCTGCAGAGTTCAGTGCAATCGACCTGGCTGCGAAAGCTGCCAGCCTGTTGGCCAGACTCGGAGAAAGCGATCAAAGTACCCTGTCTGCCCAACAGGTGACAGCAGCAGCCAAGATCGGCAATCTCAATCCAAAAACGGAGCTAGGGGCCTGCCTTGATCATCTCCAGAAGCGCAAGCTTATCGATCGCGCCTCGAATGGAGGGGTATCTGTTCTGGGCGTCAATGGCGCATCCGCATTGATGCACGCCGCTGACCTCTTTGACGACAACGATCCACAGGCAACGGAACGGGCTGCCATCAGTCTTGCGGAACTCTCGTCGCAGGCCCCGGTGTCTGCGGCCGGAGCGATTGAGCTGATAAGTGACACGCACAAGATGACCAAAGCCGACTCTGCCGATTTCGTTCAACAGGCGTCACAGATAGGATTCGTTGATGTTGAAGGGGAGGGCGCTGACCGTCTGCTTTTCAATGGCAACCTCTTCCGGCGCGACACGGCGAAAAAGGTGATGAAGGTTCTCGGTTCCTTGAGTTCGGCGGAGCAAGCCAAACTCAACGAGTTCGATGCAAAGCTTCAGGCGACTGGCGCGATTGTTGCTTCCGAGGCAGGTTTGTTGCTGGGCGAGGCCTTGTTCTCCAAAGTGAGGGCCGCTGCGCTCTATGACATGAACATCGTGTCCAACGAAGCTGGGGATCACGTCTTCATCACATCTCCGGGTGCGTTCCACAAGTTCAGCAACCCGCTGACCGAGGACGCTTTCGATCACGCCAAGGCTCTTGTTGCTGCTCTCAGTTACGGTATGTCACAGAGCTCAGCAACGCGTGGCAGGATCTGGGGGATCGATTTGCTGTTAGGAAAGCTCATCCGAGGCGGGACGGTCGGGCCGGCTCCAGCGATCGGAAACGACTACCGCGCCCTCGAACTGGAACGAGTGGTTAAAACTGAGCGGGCGGGCAACGGCTTCACCATGAGGCTTCTGAAGCGCGAAGTGGGCGTGATCGCGCTCGAGGTATTAAAGGGGCGTAATGCGGCAGCTTCTGCCCTCGAAACGCTGCCGAGCGCCGGGATGCGCAGCTATACACCGCCGGAGGTCGCGCGTGTCGGATTGCGCAAGAATCAATCCAGTGCAAGTAAGGCTCAAACACGCTCGCTTTTGAGCGCGGTTCGCGGCGGGGGTGGCCTATGAGCGGAGGAAAAAAGACCGGGAAAAAGGGTTTTGAGACCGAGGAGATTGTTCGGTCGTATTTTCTGGGCGCGGGTTTCTTTGTTGTGCGCGGAGTGAAGCTGCGTAATAGCGGTGATGATCTTACGGACATCGATCTTTGGCTCTACGAGCGGTCTGCGACCTTGGCGCGACGCCGTATCATTATCGATATTAAGGATAACGCGCAACCGAGAGCGGCTGAACGGCTGTTTTTCGTGAAAGGGCTCGCCGAAATCATTAAGGTGGAAGCCACCGGAGTAGCAACAAGCGATACTCGGCCCGCGTTACGGGAACTTGCGCGCAAGCACAACGTCCTTTGGATTGACAATGGAGATCTCCAGCGCCTGAAATCAAGCCAGAAGCTAGCGGCGTCAACGCGCATAACCGACGAGATGCTAGAGCGGCTCATATTCCAGGTCGACAACTCACGCGCATCGCGAAATTTGCGAGACGTATTCGTATCGGTGAAGTCGTCCGTCGCTGACCGGTTCGGCCCTTCTTGTGCCAACACTGCGACAGACGGCGCCCAACTCTTCGCAAAGCTCGCTACAGAAGCCCATCCGGGTTCAACGGCTGCCCAGGTGCTCACTCGCATGGTCTACTTTAGCGCAGCGATCGCAGCAGCTGCATTGGATTTTGCCTCCGGTGAGACTGCGCTCCGGCCTACCCTCGAGCGGCAGACGAGCCTTGCCAACGCCATCCGGTTTGGAGAGGACATAAAAGGCACCGAGGACAAGTTACGGTGGGCACAAGCTGCCATTCGGGACTTTGCGCCGAACGGATCAGGGATCGCAGACGTCGTTCGTGACCGTTTCCATCTGGCCTTGCAGTCTATTCCGGCCGAGAGCCTGGCGGAGATCGTAGTTAAAATGGCGAACTCGGATCGCTTGTTCCGTGCCGCGCGTGACCTGGAACAGGCAGCATATTCAATCCTTTTGCCGCCCTTCGATGACCTGTCAGTTGATGCGCGAGCGTTTCTGGGAGCTCTTCTAGATTTCACTGCCGTCGACCGGATTGTGTTCGCCAGATGCTGGAGTTCTGGTCACCGCACCGCCGCAGGACAAATCTCCGCAGTGAAGGGGGAAGGAAGTGACACCGATGGCGATGGGAAGCTCATCTAGTCAATGATTATGGTTTCCCCTGTTCTCTGCGCCTTACGTACGAGGGTTCGAGTCACGCAAAATGAAGGTTCTTGCCCCTAACCTTTAAGCTGTGCCATTTCAGTTCTTTAAGTTTCGAAGCGACTCGAGAAACGGGCTCATCCGATCGAATCCGTTCCAGACCGCGCACACAGAAGTAGCGTTACGGAACTGTCCCGCGTCCCCGGTCAAAATTTACGCCGTAGTTCGGCTACGACGGTGGCGTGTAGGGGCACATCCCTGGATTTGCGGGAACTTGGTGTTCCGAAAGAATGCTCCGTCCAGATCCACATCGCTGCAGCGCAGGTGGAGCGCTTCTGATCGGCGCAGACTCGTAGCGGCGATCAGCCCGAAGATCGTCCCGTAGGATGCCGGCCGTAATCCGCCTTCGGGCGCGAGGTGCGAGCGGCGGCCACAAGGTCGCAGATCTCTTGCTCTGAATAGATGTGGGGTGCGAGGCGGCGGTGTGAACGACCAAAGGTCGCGGTTCTCGGGAACTCGGTGTCGGGATCGAGCCCGGCCAGATACCTCGCGAACGGGCGAAGGACCTCGAGGCGCCGGGCCCCCATGAGAAGGGACTGGACCGTTTGGCCCGTCCTCGCACCGCGCTAGTGTGGCGATGCAAATAGTCCCCTACTGATCCTGTTCGCCAGATGTCGGAAATGGCGTGATCGACCAAGCGATGAAGTCGACGGCACGCTGAAGTATCGCCTCGGTCTGCACAAGGCTGGGTGACACCGCGACGACCTCTCCCAAAGAGTCTCGATTATCGCCTTTCCTGACGATCGGTGTCTTAGGTTCAACATACAACTTGACCTCGGCGACACCTGATACGGCAGCCGCTTGCCTGTCGCCCTCGATCCAATCGAGGGTGCCATCGCGATCAGGAAGAAGGAACCGCGCGGCCGCAGTGTGCGAATGGCTTCTGCGCAAATCGCATTTGTCACCGATGACAAGCTTGATGTGCTCGGTGATGAGATCGACACCGTAAGCCAGGTGAACCAGTTGAGGACAGGTCCCACCGGCAAGACGCGGATTAACTTCAATGACGATTGGGCCACGTTTCGTCCACCGGAATTCTATGCACGCTGGCCCCCAGCCAAGGCCGAGAGCTCCCAAGCAAGTCAGCGAGACATCGGCAATACGCTTATGCTCATCATCAGTCAGCGGGGCCGGAAAGGTGAATTCACGAAAGGCGAAATGCGGTCCAGGGCCTGAGTCACCAGCTTCAATCCCAATGACCTCATTCCCCATTATGTGAGCGGCATACTCGGGGCCTTGTGCGAATTCTTCGACCAGGATTCTCGGCGAAGACCGCCATATGTGCTTCCCGCCCAACAGATAGGTTGTATGCTCGGCTACCTCGGCGATACTGCGGCACAATCGAACACCGATGCTGCGGATGCCTAGGGCTGGCTTAAGAACCACCGGCAGGCCGACTTCCGTCGCACAGCTTTCTACCTCCATTTCATTCGTTGCCAAGCGATAAGAAGGTATGGGAACGCCGGCGTCCGCCAGGAGCTGACGTTGAGTGAATTTGTCGCAGCATCGTTCAATTGATGTGGGGTTCGGTCCCGATAGACCGAAATGCTGGCAGAGCTTTCCGACTGTAGCAGAGACCGACTCGTCGACCCCCGAAAAGCCAGTAATGCCGACAATGTCATAGGTCGGGCGTAGCCGGCAACATGCGTGGATCAGCGCATCGAGATTGTCCGTATCGACACAGATTGCCTCAATCCCTTCCGCTGCAAGATAGTCGTAGCAAGTTGGATCGGCCGACAGGGTAATTGGATGGAGACCAAGACGCCGGGCCGCTTGGACGTATAGCAGACCACTACGCCTATGGCCTTCAACCATGATGAGCGCTCTTCTCGTCATTGGCGTTGACCTCCGTTGCGGGCTGTGCGGTCCAAGGCGTAAAATCGGCATCAGCTTTTCATCCGCGCCGGACCTCAGACCCTCGTGATGAACGTACCATTTCCAGCGATGTGCGGTTGTAAAGATTCTTTGAGTTTTATTTGAAGGATCTGTTGCGGGGTTGATCAAGTCGCGTGCGTCAAGTCCGACAATGAGATCATGCCGAAAGCGAGGTGTCGCGAAGAATAAATCGCGAATCAAGAATTGGGCCGCACTTCGCAACTGCTGCTCCACTTTTCGGCAGCCGCATTCGGACGGCGATATGGATTGCGTGGCGCATGTTTCGTACCGACCGCGGAACCACTTGCTGGGAGGAGGACTTGAACCGATCGAGGGAACTGGCGCTGCCGAGACTGTCATCTTTAGTGAGCAGCACAATCAGTGATTGCAGTCTGCCATCGCGCATGGACGAACTGCGGCTTTTCCTCGCTACATAAGCAGGGGAGGAGCGCAGCCTACTTGGCCGGAGGTCATCCCGGATAATTATTTGCCATCCCCATACCACCGCAGTGACATGCATGAGAGCCCCGCGTCGATCTTCTCGATTTCGGCCGTCTTCAGCGGCACGACCTTGTAGCCTTCTGTGTCAAGCATCTCGAGAGTGCGCACGTAATAGGCACTAGCGAATACGACATCGTTGACGCGGAGCACATTCGCCGCCGGCTCTTCGCCTTCCGGCACGACGATCTTACGCAATCCCTCGAACACTGCCGCGTCGGCAAGTGCCGCCGTCGCGATCACCGTCTCATTGTCGAGCAGCGAGGACGCCGTCTTGAAATGCAGTACCCCTTTCGGCGTTTCGGCGATCTCGGCCTTTCCGCCGAGTTTGTCGATACAGGAAATCAGCGCCTCGGCACCAGCCTTGTCGGTGCGGTCGGAGAGGCCGATCAGCAATCCCTTCGGGGTGAACATAATGTCACCGCCATCCGCCTGGCCGGGAAAAGCAAGTTCAAGCACGGTTTCGAACATCTCGCGCAGGACCGGCGCAAGTTCGGCAGTTTCCTTGACGCGGCTTGGGGTGCCCGGCCGGAGCAGGATGGCGCCGTTGGTGAACACAAGCGCCGGGTCCTCGACGAAAATGGAGTCCGGGAACCCCTCAAGCGGCGGAAGCACGGTAACCTCGACACCGGCATTGCGCAGCGCCGCAATATAGGCGTCGTGCTCGGCCTTCACGCCGTCGTAAGTCGGGCCGCCGCGATCGTCGGCGCGTAGACCATTGACGACTGAGGTGGAAGGCTCACGGACGATTGCAGAGTTGAACTCATAGACTGATCTGGTCTGCGACATTGTTGGCTGTCCCATAGTTGCAATGTTTGACTGCGCCGCGCTCATTCGGCCGCGAATCGGAGATGTTCGGTCTGCGGAGTGCGCCGCGACAGGTGAATGCCCGCGAGCATGCAGCGCACCGAGCCGCCAGCGAGCTCGATCGTCGAAACGTCGAATGGCAGCAGCTTTGCGGAGCGCTCAATCACCGCGATCTGCTCACGATCCAGGGCCGCGTGGGCACGCGCCGAAAGCGCAAGGACGCGACCTTCGCTCCCCTCCAGCTCGATGGCATTGCCGGCGAAGTTCTCGATCTGGTCGATTGAAAGCTCGAGGACCTCGCGGCCGGTTTCCTTGAGCCGCGCAACGACCTCCTGCTGGCGTCGAAGATCGGGGATCATTTGCGTCCCGAGCAGCGCGAAGTCGGTTCCGATGCACATCAGCACATTGGTGTGATAAACAGGCTTGCCGCTGCGATCGACTGCATCGAAGACCATCGGCTCGAAGTTGAAGTGGGTGCAGAACCGTTCGAGGGCCACCTCGTTGGTGCGGTTGGAGCGCACCGCATAGGCAACCCGGCCGATGTGATCGAGGACCATGGCGCCGGTGCCCTCGAGAAAGACATGGTCTCTCTCAAGGCCCGAGTAGTCGATGACGTCCTGGACCCGGTACTCAGCCTTCAGCATCTCGATCACGTCACCGCGACGCTCCCTTTGCCGGTTGGGCGAGTACATCGGATAGATCGCAACGTGGCCGCCCGAGTGTGTCGAGAACCAGTTGTTGGGGAAGACGGAGTCGGGCGTTGTCACCGTCCTGTCCTCGAAGACATGCACGGTGACACCGGCCTCTCCGAGGCCTTCCGCCATGCGCGTCACCTCGTCGAATGCCGCGCTGGCGATAGCCGCGGCGGCACGCTTCTTGTCATTGGACTGAAACGCGTTGTCGGCCGCGGTCATCGGGTTCGGCGTGAAATGATGCGGCCGGATCATCACGACGCCCTTGGGCGCCTGTACGGACTGTTTGTTCATCAGAGCGCTCCGATCTTCTGAGGTACGGGAGCCGCTTTTGCAGCGCGCAGGATCATGCCGAAAAGGTCGCGCGGTTCGTCGGGATCGGCGAGCAGATCGAGTTCCTCATACAGTCCGGTCTCCTTGAGTCGATCGCGAACATAGCGCAGTGCGGAGAAATCCTCGATGGCAAAGCCGACGGAGTCGAACAGGGTGATCTGACGCTCGTCGGAGCGGCCGGGTACGTTTCCAGCGATCACCTGCCAGAGTTCGATAACCGGGTGGTCCGGATCGAGCTGCTGGATCTCGCCTTCGATGCGCGTCTGCGGTGGGTATTCGACGAAGATGTCGGAGCGCAGCAGGATGTCGCCGTGAAGCTCGGTCTTGCCGGGGCAATCGCCGCCGACGGCGTTGATGTGAATGCCGGGGCCGACCATGTTATCAGTCAGGATCGTCGCATTCTGCTTGTCAGCGGTGACGGTGGTGACGATCTCGGCCCCTTCGACCGCTTCCTGCGAGGAGGAGCAGGCCACGATCTCGAAGCCCATGCCGGCCAGGTTCTTCTGGCAGCGGGCCGTGGCGGATGGATCGATGTCGTAGAGACGGAGCTTGTCGACGCCGAGGATCGCCTTGAAGGCGATCGCCTGGAACTCCGATTGCGCCCCATTGCCGATCATCGCCATGGTCCGCGCGCCCTTCGGCGCCAGGTATTTCGCGGCGACGGCCGACATCGCGGCAGTCCTGAGTGCTGTGAGGATGGTCATCTCGGTCAGCAGCATCGGATAACCGTTGCCGACATCGGCGAGCACCCCGAAAGCCGTCACCGTCTGCCGTCCGGAGCGCGTGTTCTTCGGATGACCGTTGACGTATTTGAAGCCGTAGGTCTCGCCGTCGCTGGTCGGCATCAACTCAATGACGCCTTCGGCGCTGTGGGAGGCGACACGCGGCGTCTTGTCGAAGCACTCCCAGCGCCGGAAGTCCTCTTCGATATAGGCGACAAGCTCAATGAGGAAACGCTCGACGCCCGTCGCCAACACCAGCTTCATCATATGATCGACGCTGACGAACGGGACGACATTCAGTTTTTCTTGCATGGCTTTAGTAGCTCCTTGCGGGGCGGTCGCGGTTTAAACCGGGAAACCAGTCGTGTGCATGCGAATGTTTTTCACTCCTCGACCACCACCTCGGTAGCGCTGCGCTTGTCCCCGATGATCTTCATCAGATCGCTGCCCCTGCGGGCGAATCGATGCATGTGCCTCGTGAGAACGTAGCCGCTCTGCGGTGCAGGGATGGCAGTCTCACCCTCCAGCTCGCCCGGAGAATGGACGATTGTTGCGAGCAGGTGCCCTTTCTCGACGCGATCGCCTGGATCGACATGGTAGAGGACGGCTCCGGAGCACGGAGCGCGCATCATTTCTAAGTTTTCGAGAGGTGCCGCGATGCCCGCATAGGGTTCTTTGGGTCCGATTGCTTCATCGGACACCACGCCACGCCAGACCAAAAGTCGGTAAAGGCCTTCGGCGTCAGATTCAGCAAGGCGAGGGTCGACATCACGCATGCCGCGGAACTCCACGGTGGCAACGACGCGCCGGTCGATCCTGGCCACCTCGGGCGAGGCCTTCAGATACGGGTGTATCGCGGCCACCTCGAATTCGCCGTCGCCCAGGTCGGACGCGAACAAAACCGCTTCCAGGCGCAAGGCCGATGCGCAATCTGCTATTGCGGGCCAAAGCATGGATGGAGCGTAGAGATAGGGGACGCCCTCATAAGCACAATGAAGGTCCAGCACGATGTCGTGCCCCATCGACAGCTGCAATAATCGTGCCTTGAGGTTCTGGTCAGCCGTAGCGACCTCTGCGTCTCTACGAAGAGACGAGGCATCCGGCTGGTCCAGCAGCGGAAAACCGCGATTGAAATTTCTGCGGGTGTCAAAATGAAAGCGGCCATGCAATTCGCCGAAAAGCATTTGCGTGCTGCCGATGGGATTGGCCGACGGGACGATTGTCATGGAGCCGCGGATGCGGCCCTCCACCTCAGCTTTGCGCAGCCGCTTCATAAGGGCATGGATGGCGACGGTTCCTGGCAGTTCGCACGAGTGGAGCGCAGCCTGAAGATAAGCCGTCGGCGCATCGGGCGATGAGCCTTCGATGCGGTAGACGGGAAATTCGTAGGTGACCCCTTCGGTGTCGCCCGCAATACGTTCGATCGATTTCTTCATTAGTTGTTCTCCCTAGTAATGGTTGGAAATTCCCGTGAGCTCGCAACGCACTCTCTCCGCAACGCACCGGCGACCGGCGGCCGCCCGCACATCTGGGAACTTCGGTCTGAAAAATGCCCGCCGCACACCGGCGGAGTTTCCTGCGAGCAACCAACGGCGCAGGATGCACAGTGAAACAACGAACGCATCGCTTGCTGTTCACGCGAGCCGGGCAGGAATGCGCCTTTCCAAGCGACTGAACAGGAACGCTATGATCCCGGCCATGGCCATATAGGCGAGTGCCAACAGCAGCAGCGGTTCGTAGGTCAGGTACGTGTCCTGTCGCACCTGGCTGGAGACGGCGTAGATATCGATCACCGTCACGGTCGCGACGAGCGGCGTGCTCTTGAGCAGCAGCACGGCTTCCCCACCAAGCGTCGGCAGCACCCGCCGTACTGCGAGTGGCAACCAGATGCGGCGCAGGATGGTCAAGCGCGGCATTCCAAAGGCGCGGGCGGCCTCGAGTTGACCGCGATCAACGCCGCGAAAGGCTCCCCGCATCACCTCGCCTCCATAGCCTGCGGCGCTGAGCGTCAGCGATAGCAGTGCATAGGGCCAGGCCTCGCGAAGGTAGGGCCAGAGAGCGGAGCTCCGCAGCCATGGGTAAGTCGGGAAGAGAGAACCGAGGCCGTAGTACAACATCCAGAGCTGCAGGAGGAGTGGCGTTCCTCGGATGACCGAGCAGAATCCCTTGGCCGGAGTTGCCAGATACCAGGGACCAGCGGCCTGGGCGAGACCCAACCAAAGCGCGAGGAACAAGCCAAGCAGCCACGACACGCCGAGAATCCAAAGCGTATTCCTCAGACCCTGAACGAGCAGGCCGTTGTTCCAGTAAGTTGAGAGCCAGTCCCAACGCATTGAGAGGCCGCACCAGATGACCAGGGCAATCCCGATGGCAAACATGATCAGGCGGTGCGGCCGAAACATTTGACGGACGACACTCATCACAATGTACCTCCGCTGGTAACGGGCGGCTGACCCTTGCGAGCCCAGCGTTCGATCCACCCGAAGACACGGCCTGAGGCAAAGGAGACGATCAGATAGAGGATGCCGGCAGCGACATAGAACAGGAAATAGGATTTCGTGGATCCGGCTGCCTGTTTGGTCATCAGTGTCAGTTCGCTGAAGCCGATGACCGCCAGCAACGCCGTATCCTTGGTCGCGGCTAGCCACAGATTGGACAGGCCGGGTATCGCATTGCCTAGCATCAACGGTAAGGTGATACGCAGAGCCATCTTCAGCGGCGTCATGCCGTAGGCCCGCGCAGCCTCGATCTGTCCCACCGGCACGGCAAGAATGGCGCCACGCAGCACCTCGGTCATGTAGGCACCGAGCACCACGCCAAGGACCACGATGCCCACCGGCATCTGCGGCAGCGTGACACGGCTGAAGCCAAACTGCACCAGTAACCCGTTCAAGGCCGCGGGTCCGGCGTAATAGAGGATCAGGATAAGGACAAGCTCTGGGACCGCACGCACAATGGTGGTGTAGAGTCCGAGGATGTCTCGAATGACCTCATTGCCATAAAGCTTGCCATAGGCGCCAAAGACACCAATGAGCAAACCCACGACATAGGCACCCGCCGCTATCTCCAACGAGCGCAATAGACCAATCAAGAGGCTCCCCCCCCAACCGGGAGGGGACAACGCAAACATCCCGAGCGGTTCGCCAGGTTCAAAAACCTGACCGAAAATCTCCAGCATGAGGCGCCCTTAGTTTCCGTAGATGTCGAAATCGAAGTATTTCTTGGTGATCTTATCGTATGTGCCGGTGGCGCGGACGTTGGCGATCCCCTTGTTGAATTTTTCTTTCAACTCGCTGTCGCCTTTGCGCAGTCCGACGGAGGAGCCGTATCCGAAAATTTCGGGATCGATCTTGACCTGATCCTTAACCTCGCAGCATGCCCCGTTCGATGATTTGAGGAAAGCGCCCGAGACGATTTGACCGTCGATCGTCGCATCGATGCGACCGGCGACCAGATCCTGATAGACCTCATCCTGGGTTTGATAGGTCTTTACAGTCGACTTCGGGAAATACTTCTCGACGTAGCGCTGGTAATTGGTCGCGGTCTGCACCCCGAGAATCTTATCCGCCAGGCTATCGGCCGTTGCCTTCAGATCAGTACCCTTGGGCCCGATGATGACAACCGGTCCAAAATAATACTTGTCGGAGAAATCGATTGTCTTCGCACGCTCCTTCGTGTGGCTCATCGAAGACATGATGGCGTCGATCTGTCCGGACGTCAGTGCCGGAATAAGGCCATCCCAGGCGACCGGCACAATCTGGCAATCCAGCTTCTGATCCGCGCAGATCGCATTCATGAAGTCGATCTCCCAGCCCGACCAGTTGCCCGAGGCGTCGGGGGTGCTGAACGGCGGATAGGGCTCCGCGGCAACGCCGATTTTGACGGTTTCAGCGTTCACAGCGCCAGCCAGGGCGAGCGATGCAATGACGGTCGAGACGACGATCGCCACGATGCGGGCTGTTTTAAGAACTGTTTTCATTGGTGTTCCCCTTTTGGTTTGCGTTACAGTTGATTTCCGACCGCTAGCCCACATTGCTGATGAACTGTTTGAGCCGCTCCGATTTTGGAGAGCCGAAGAGCGCGTCCGGTGGCCCTTCTTCCTCGACCTGCCCGCCGTGGAGAAAGATCACGTGCGTTGCCACTTCGCGGGCAAACTTCATTTCATGCGTGACCAGCACCATCGTGCGTCCCTCGCGCGCGAGATCTCTGATGACCGTCAGCACCTCGCCGACAAGTTCGGGATCAAGCGCGGAGGTGGGTTCGTCAAACAGCATCACGCGGGGCTGAACCGCCAGAGCGCGGGCGATGGCGCCGCGTTGCTGCTGCCCCCCGGAGAGAAACGCCGGGTAACAATCCTTCTTTTCCAGAAGGCCAACGCGCGAAAGCAGGCTCTCGGCATTGGCGACCGCTTCATCTCGTCGAACCCCCAGCACATGGATCGGCACTTCGATGACGTTTTCTAGCAAGGTCATGTGACTCCAGAGATTGAAGCTCTGGAAAACCATCCCAAGCCTGGAGCGGATGCGTTCGATCTGCCGGCGGTCGGCCGGAACGCTTCCGCCGTGGCCGTCCGGCTTGAGGCGGATTTCCTCGCCGTTGACCCGAATGATTCCGCTGGTCGGGTTCTCCAGGCAGTTGATACAGCGAAGCATCGTCGATTTACCCGAGCCGCTACCGCCAATCACGGCGACCACATCGCCGTCGCGCGCCGAGAGCGACACGCCTCTCAAGACCTCTAGCGCTCCAAACTTCTTATGCAGGTTCTCGATATGCAGGGCTTCAGCAGCGCCATCCGCCACCGTGTGTCTGATGCTGTGCAATGCCGGATTCATCTCATACATGGTCGGGCTTCCTGGAGCGAAATCCCTTGGAGAATCTCTTCGGAGAAAAGGGGCGCAGGTCTTGACCGAGAGGCTTGCCCTGGACGAGATCCGCCATGACGCGCCCGATCACCGGGCCCATTCCAAACCCGTGACCCGAGAAACCAGCCGCCATGAAAAGCCCGCCATATCCTGGAACTTCGCCAATTACGGGCAACTCGTCCGGCATGTAGTCGATGAAGCCGCCCCAGGCTCGTTCAAACGTGATCGGACCAGCCTCAGGGTATTCCTTTGCAAACAACCTGCCAGCTTCCTGCAACACTTTCCACTCGGGGCGCGGATCAAGGGTCCGGTGGGTGGTGAAGTCATCGAATTCACCCATCAGGCTACGGACCGAATGACCGCCCACACTGAGCCGAAAGCTACCCCAATGATCCTTGGCGACCGGCAGAAATTTCGTGCCGTACACGAAGCTGTCTGTCATGAGATCGTGGAAAGCAATTCGCGCCGCTGCGATATTCACACGGCCATCTGAACGCTGTCGGTAGGCGCACTTGCCCCAGACCAGGAGCTTGCGCATCTCGATGGGCAGGACGTTGGTGCGGGCGACATTGCCGCGGATCCAGAGTGAGGGATGCCGGGTCCCAAATGGCTTTAGAAGCCTACTGGTCCAAGCTCCCGTGGTGACAACAATGGTGTTGGCTTTGATCCGCCCCTGCTCAGTCCAGAGCGCGCTGGCGCTGGCGTTCTGGGTCTCTATCGAGGAAACACTCGTGAGTTCGAAGATTTCAGCCCCTTTAGCGCTAGCTGCGCGCGCGAACGCAACAGCGACCTTCTCCGGTTCTGCGCAACCATCGGAAGGGGTAAAGAGCCCACCACGGCAATCAGTGTCCCGGTAGTGCGGCATCAAATGGTGCACTTCTTTAGCGGTCAGCATTCTCGTGTCGAGCCCGTGCTCTCGACCAACGGGGATCCATTTCTCGAATTCCGCTCCTGTTTTTTTGTCGTACACCAAAGCAAGATGACCCTGCTGGTTCCAGTCGAGGCCGGTGCCAAGCTCCTCTTCAAGCCCCGCCCACAGTCGGACCGACTCAATCATCAGCGGCAGTTCTGCCGGATCACGTTGCTGCTGCCGAACGGCCCCCCAATTCCGGCTGGACTGCTCGCCTCCGACCCGACCCTTTTCAAATAGCCCAACGCTCACGCCGGCTTTTGAAAGGTAATAGGCCGTGGCGGTCCCCATAATTCCCCCACCGACGATCGCCACATCGTAGGAGCGCTCACGTGAGCGCGTTGCCATAGGGCTCGTCGTCATCACAGCCCCGCTCCGGCAAGTCTCGCCATTACCTTGGCGCTCGCCCCTGAAATGTCGCCGAGCTTTTGTCCTTTAAGCACGTTCACGTTGTTCCTTTCGGCTTCCTGCATTGCGAGAGCTTTCAGCGCGACCGAGCGCACCTCTTCCCGCGGGATGACGAGTACGCCACTTTCATCGGCGAGGATCGCATCCCCAGGCATGACCACTGCACCACCACAGGAAATCGGTATGTTCATGCCACCGCCGAGATCATAGAGGCGCGTGGTTATTGACGAGCACCCACGCGACCAAACCGGGAAATCCGCGCCCTCGATTTCGCTGATGTCCGTGCACGGCCCGTCTATGATACCGGCCACTGCGCCGGCAGACTTTGCGGCAGCGGTAACGCCGCCACCCCAGCAGGCATATTTGTCGTCGCCGAGACGATCGAGGACGACAATGTCGCCCGGCCGCAGCATCCCGGCGGCATGGTGCAGCAGGGTGGAATCCGGGCCGGCTATCGCGACAGTCACCGCCGTTCCCACAACCCGCCGCCTCGGTAAAACCGGTTGAATCCTGCGGTCCACGAAACCAAACAGACGCCAGTGCCCGACAGTTGCCGTTTCGACGCCTCTCAACAAATCGAGATCCTCTTGCGACACTGGATCGGGCATATCCTTGATGGTGTACATGCGCCCGGCCCCCTGCTATGCGCAAGCCAGGCGGCGATGCTGCGTCATCGGAATGAGCCCGCGCACCCGTTTGATTTGTGCCGCGTCGATCCGCGCCGTTACGAAGCCGACGCCATCGGACGCCCTGGCGATCGTGTGACCCCAAGGATCGCAGACGAGCGAATGACCATAGAAAAAGTGCTTCTCGCTCCCCTCGATCACTGCGCCGGTCTGGCCGCAGGCGACGAAATAGGTTTGAGTTTCGATGGAGCGTGCACGGGCGAGGACCTCCCAATGGTCCTTTCCTGTTTGCAGGGTGAAGGCCGCAGGCAGAACGATGATGTCGCAACCGGCCTTTTCCAGCTGGAGGAAGAGTTCGAAGAAGCGGATGTCAAAGCAGATGGCGCAGCCGATCTTGAGGCCGTCGATTTCATAGGTCACGACATCTTCGCCGGGTTTGACCGTAGCGGACTCCTTGTGTTCGGTCCCATCAGGCGCAACGATGTCGAACAGGTGAATTTTCCGGTAAGCCGCGACCTCCTTGCCATTGCGATCGAACACGAAGCTCGTGTTGAAGACCCGGTTTTCCCCGTCGACCTTTTCGAGGATCGTGCCGGCGTGGACATAGACACCATGCTCTCTGGCGAAATCGCTGGCCATTCGGTACGCGGGGCCGCCGGTGGTCGGCTCGGCCATTGCCAGCTTCGCTTCAATGTTCTTGCCGTACCACGCGAAGTACTCCGGCAATACGATGAGATCAGGCTTGTCAGCCTTTACAGCTGCCAGCATCAACTCGCGAGTGACGCGCAGATTATCTTGGCGATTTTGCTGCGGATTTGTCTGAATTAGGCTTACTTTCACGCTGTTCTCCCGCGCGTATCACTGTCGTGAGGCCCGCTAAGTTTCGCAGGCCGCGCTCATTCCAAATTTCCCTTTGACGAGACTCAGATTAAATGTTGATATCATAAGATACAAACGTTATTACGTTATTGGACATTTAAAAGCGATGGGGAAATGAGCGACAAACTCGACGCGGCTTGGCTTGCCGGAAGACTGTGTGACCGCACCATTCGCGGAATCGCATTAGAGACTAGCGCCCTGATCAGGGCCGGGATCCTGCCAGTGGGAACCAGGCTACCGGCGATCCGCGACATCGCCTACGAGCTCAAGGTCAGTCCGGCGACAATTGCGGAAGCCTGGAGCGAACTCCGCCGCCAGAAGATCATTGCCGGCAGGGGCCGAAACGGCACATGGGTGAGCGGTGACCGCTTCGTGGCGAAGCCCGAGCGGCTGGCGAGTTCAGGAAACTACGCGCCAGGAGCCTTGGACCTGACCGGCGCCGTGCCGGACGTTTCCCTCCTCCCTCCGCTCGCGGAAGCGATGGTCCATGGCGCGTCAGCAGAACAGCTCAACAGCTATGAACGGAGCCGCATTATTCCGGAACTGCGCCACGCCGCCATGAAGCACTGGCCCTATGAGCCGGAGGCGATGCTCGCAACGAATGGGGGCTACAACGCCGTTTATACGGCAGTGCGCGCGCTCGTTCTTCCCGGCTCCACCGTCGCGATCGAACACCCGACCGCGATGCGGCTTCTGGACATTCTCGAAGATCTCGGCGTGAAAATCGTGCCCGTGCTGTGCGACGATGAGGGACCACTTCCAAGTTCTCTCAGCGAGGCGATGGAAGAGCGTCCCGCCGCATTCCTTTTTCAGCCCCGCTTGCATTCGGTGACGGGGCGAACGGTCAGCGCCGAACGGCTGCATCAGCTTGGCGACATTCTGGAGAAGAGCGATGCGCTGATCATCGAGGATGACGGCATCGGCGATATCTCGGATGTCGAGCCGACGTCGCTCGGCAGCCGCTTTCCGGATCGCACCGTTCATATCCTCTCCTATTCCAAGACACTTGGTCCCGATCTCAGGCTGGCGGTGCTTTCCAGTTCTTCCTCGATAATCGAACAGATTCAATCCTACCGAGCTTTCAGCGCCGGGTGGACGAGCCGCCTCCTGCAGGGAGCCGTGGCCTGGCTTCTGGACCAGCCCTCGACCCATGCGACGATTGCGAGAGCGCGCGACACCTATAGTGCTCGCCGCGAAGCCCTCGCTGTCGCGCTGCGGGAGCGGGGAGTTGAAACCCTTGGCGGCAATGGGCTTTGCCTCTGGGTCCCAGTCGATTCCGAGCCGTTCGCTATGGTGACCCTTGCGGCGCGCAATATCGCCGTCAATCCGGGGGAGAAATTCTCGGTTCTACCGAGTAACCACATCCGCGTTGCCACGTCGACACTTGCCGAACGCTACGATGAAGTCGCCGATGCAATCGCTCTCGCCCACGCACTCTAGAAAACCTACGGTGACGCCCAGGACTGCGCCGCGAACAAGAAGCGAGACCTACCCACGCTAAGAAGCGCCTGCTCCGAGGGAGCGTGGTCATGAACCCCACTGCCACTATATCGGAAGTCCCGATGCAAATGATCGTGATCGCCTTGCACGTCGGACCAGCTCAGTTAAGGCCGCCGATATAGACGCTTTTCTGATAGAGGAATGCGTCGACGTGCTGGGCGCCCCCTTTCCAACCATAGCCGCTGGCCTTGACGCCGCCGAAGCCAACCGACGGGTCGATGGCGCCATAGTTGTTGACCCAGATCGTGCCGGCCCTGATCCCCTGGACCATTCGCATCGCCTTGCCGATATCTTGCGTCCACACGCCCCCGCCTAGACCGTACGGGGTGTCATTGGCGAGCTTGAGCGCTTCAGCCTCCTCGTCGAAGGGAATGATCGAAACCACGGGCCCGAAAATCTCCTCCCGCGCAACACGCATGCCGTTGTTCACGCTTGAAAATACGGTCGGATTGAGGAAGCTGCCTGCTTCCAAGGCCCCGCCCGGCCTGGTTCCGCCTGCAAGGAGACGGGCCCCTTCCTGCCGACCCGAATCAATATAGCCCATGACGCTGGCCAACTGATTTTCGGATATGAGAGGCCCGAGGGCCACATCTGGTTCCAGCCCGTTTCCAAGTCTGAGAGTTCCTGCGAAATTGGCAATGCGCTCCTCGAATTCGGGAAGGATGCTGCGCTGCACGAAAAGACGGCTTCCGGCGTAACAGACCTGACCGCTGTTCGAGAACACCGCCATCGCCGCGCCTGGAACCGCCCGGTCGAGATCGGCATCTGCGAATACGACGTCAGGCGACTTGCCGCCCAGTTCCAACTGCAGTCTCTTGATGTTCGTGGCCGACGCCCTGATGATCGAGCGGCCGGTTTCCGTCGACCCGGTAAATGCGACCCGGTCCACATCCTGGTGCTCGGCCAGCATTGCGCCAGCCGTCGATCCGCGGCCAGTGACGACATTGATGACCCCGCGCGGAACCCCGGCCTCGGTCATCAGTTCCGCCGTTCTCAACACGCTGAGAGAGGCTTCTTGCGCCGGCTTGAGAACAACTGTGCATCCCGTGGCCAGCGCCGGACCGAGGACCCAGAGCTGCCCGATCAACGGTCCATTCCAGGGCAGGATGCCGCCCACTACGCCGACCGGCGCGCGAAGCGTCATGGTCATCATGCCACCTGGAAGGGAGCTGGGCAGGGTCTGCCCTCCGATATTGGCCGTCTGCGTGGCGAAGAAGCGCAGGCAGCGGTCGGTGTAGTTCCAGAACGACCGGGTGCGGGCCAACGGCGCGCCCATGTCAACGGTCTCGATAGTGGCGAGTTCTTCGAAGTGCTTCTCGAGAACGCTCAGGACCTTCATGATCAGGGCGTGACGGTCATTGGGCGTAAAGCGCGACCACTCCCCCTCGAAAGCTCGCCGGGCGGAGGCCACCGCGAGATCGACGTCTTCCTTGGCGGCATCGGCAAACGTTGCGATCACCTCGCCTGTGGCGGGGTTTCGTGTCTCGATGCGTTTGTCGGAGCGCGCATCGCGCCAGCCACCATCTATGAACAGGGATTTGTCGCGAGCTTGGAGAAATGCGGGAAGATCAGGCGTTATTGTATTCATCAGTGTCACCTCGTATGTTGCCGTTTGCAGACAGGCTTTTCCGCGGCCGCCGCAAGTTCCACAGTTCTAACTGGCAAGGCCGGGGACCATTGTCGATGGTACTCAGCCTGTCCTACCCGGACTGCCGATCGCAGCGCTCATCCTACGATGATCCCTGCCCCTTAGCCTGATGATCCCGACGTCGTTCTCTATTTCGATTTCGGTTCCAAACGGCTCCGAAAGCCTTTGCAAGCGTCCCAGAATAGCTTGTGCTTGCGGCGGCGTCGCTGGACGTGGAACGCCCCGGTTGGCAAACCGCCCCGAATAGCCCAGCTCAACCGGAATTAGCCGCAATTCCGACAGCCGGTTTTGCTCGAAGCGGCTGATCGCGATGATGCTCTCGTAGTACACCGGGTTGGTGAAACCGCCATCCCCCTCAAATCCCTTCACCATGACGTCGACGATCAACTCCGCGTCGGTATGGACGTGTGGGTCCTTACCGTAGGTGGCGAACATCTCAGCTCCGACCGGCGTTCCGAGGTTGTCGAACATGAAATTCCCCAAGCTGTAAAAGATCGGCCGATCCTTGTAGATCTCAATTCCTCGCAACTGATGCGGTCCGTGCCCAATATACGCGTCAGCACCGGCGTCAATCAGCTTGTGCGCAAACTCCCGTTCGTAATCGGGCGGCTCCTGGCACCAGTTTCCGGCGCCGTGACCATGGTGCGCAACCATGCAGAAGTCAGACGACAACTTACCCCGGCGAATATTGCGCAAAATATTTTCGACGTGGCCCTGGTCCGGTTCAAAGCTGTAGCCAACCTCTTCGCCCGCTCTGAATGTCGCACCACCGAGCACGACCCGGTTTGGATCGTTGCCGCCCGCCTTAAACCCCGGCAGCGCGTCTCGGATCCGCCTGACGCTCTCCATCATCTCTGGCAGGACAACGATGCTTTGCGAAAGGCGAAGCGCGTTAAGCCCCGGCCTACCCGGCGCCTCGCCGGCAGGATCACACGCGGGAGACATGGACTGGAACGTTGAGGCAAACGACAGCAGTGCCACGCGGCCGCCTCCAGTCTCCAGAAACCGTGCCGCGCTCGCTTGGGCCAGGTTCTCGCCCACGCCGGCATGAACAATGCCGTTCTGATCGAGAACGCGGCTTGTCTCGCGCATACCCTCAATGCCCCAATCGAACACATGGTTGTTCGCTCGACTGACGACGTTGAAGCCCATAGCTTTTAGATCGGCGCCCAGCTCCGGTACACTGAGGACGTAGTCAGTGCTGACCTGCGGACTACCCGTAAACGAGCGTATATCGAAGATGTTGGATTCAACGTTGCCGCATGTGACATCAGCGTCCTGGAGAATTTTGACCACGTCGTCGAAGCCGGGATGTCTTCCGTTGGTGAGCGGCCGGGAAGTGAGGAGGTCGCCAACTGCGACCACCGTGAAGCCGTCGGCGACGTTTGTACCAGTCGAACCGACGGTATCGTACCTGCTCTCTTGCTGGACCGGGTAACCGTTGTCCTCAGCTTGTTTCGCCATTTTTCGCTCCCATTTTTCGCACTCAGCGGCTGAGCATTGTGTCGGTTCGCTTCGGCCGCCGCGGCGCCAGGTTTCATTCATCTGGAGTTCCACCGCAGGGATGGCGCTCATCGAGCCGTCGCATGCAAGGGAAATATCTCTGCCGGCGACAGCAGGCGCGGCAGGATCTTTTGCTCGTAGAGTTCGACGGCGAAATCAGCGATCATTGTCTCGTTCTGCTCGAAGCCGCTGGCATTCCAGGACGGCGGTAGATCAGCGGCGCAACGCGCAAGCTCGTCGATCATCCAGGGCGTCGTATCCGCGTATTTCTCGCGCTTCTCGAGCCAGAGGCGCTGCGACTCGTCGATCAGCGCGCCGAGTTCGTCAATGACCCAAGGATATTCCCTGACAAAGGCGGCCTTTATCCCGATCAGGTGCATTCCGGGCACGTAACCGACCTCGTTGAAGTATGCGACTTCCGCCGTTCGACAATTATCGAGCACACGCCGCAATGAAGAGTTCCGGTCGAAGAATCCCTTCGGCATGAACGGCGTGAAAACCGCGTCCAAGCCGCCATCGAGCAGCAGGTCGACCATCGGGCGCTCACCGGCCACAGCCTCAATGCGGCCGGGTCGCCCGAATCCCTCAAGGCGGTCGGTAATCGGATGGGCTTCGGTCAGGCGGCCGGCATACCACATCGCATCCTCGATGCCGACGCCCTCCCGGCGCAAAGCCGCGCGCGTCCAGGTGTTGCCGGAATCGCGCCAGCCCGTGACACCGATCCTTTTGCCGGCAAGATCAGCCAGAGAATGAATGAGGCTGGCTTTGCTGGTGATGATGCAGCGATGGCGAAAGCCGCGCATGATGAAATTCGGCACCCCGATAACGCGCTCGTTTCCGTCGTGGCGCATTTGCGAATAGCGGCTGAAGGAGATTTCCGCCGCATCGTGCGCGTCATCTGTTGCGAGATCATTGACGAGGGTGCCGACCCGATCGACCTTGATGGCGAGGCGGGCAGAAGAGACGTCTCCGAGTGCCAGAGGGGTCATGTAGTCCCAGTCACGAAGAGCGATGCGAAGCGTTACAGGCATGGGAAACCTCAGGAAAAGCCTAGTGGTTCAATGAGTAAAAGTTAAAATCGCTAAGCACAAATGTTATTACGTTATTGAACATTTATGGGAGCAATTGGTATGACCTGCGCGAGTTGGACAGGTCCATGGCACAAGAGGCTTGCTTTCGCGCTGTGCGCGGTCGCGCAAGCAGGGCTCATTAAGTTGCTGATGTTGGCGGGAATAGCCTTTCACCGCCTCGACCAGTGGTGACGTCCGTGATCAACCGCTGCCGGTTGGCATCAGCTCTTTGCGTTTATGTCGGGGACGCCCACTCCAAAATATCGCGTGTGGGCGACGTCGAGGATGCGATTGACCACAGTCGTGTAGCTGTAGCCAGCGGTCGTCGCGGCCAAGACGTAGGTGCCGTGGGTACCGAGTCGCGGCATGGAGTTGATCTCCAGTACAAAGGGTTGGCCGGAGCGGTCGATCCGAAGGTCAACACGGGCGTAATCCTGGCACTTGCAGACACGGAAAGTCTCAATCGAAATATCCCGCACTATCGCCGCAAGCTCGCTCCCGATTTGCGCCGGGCAAATCAACGGCAGCTCCTCGGCTGCGCTGTACTTCGCTTCCCAAGTCACAAGGCGCGTTTCTCGGTCGCCAAAGTCCTGCTCAAGAAGAGGCAAGACCTCAAGCTCTTCGTTTCCCAACATCGCGACACAGATTTCCCGGCCTTCGACATACTCTTCCACAAGCGCGTCCTGCTTATATTGCGTGACGATCACGTCTACGGCCTCCCGCAACCCAGTGGCCTCATGCACCAGCTGCAATCCGAAGCTGCTCGATTCGTGACGCGGCTTCACTACCACTGGGAACCGCAGATCGCCGATACTGCCATTGCTGCTGCGCATGACGTGAAAGTTTGGTGTGGGTACGCCGTGATCGCGGATAAGCCTCTTCGTGATGACCTTGTCGAGGGCCAGCCCATGCCCGAGTGGGCCCGATCCGGTGTACGGAACGCCCGCCATCTCGAGCATGGCCGGAACGTGGGCAAGGCGGCACTCGCCCTGAATTCCGTACGCCATGTTGAAGACCATCCCGGAGGGGCAGGCTCGCGGATCAGGGGGCATGAACTGCTCAAGCGTGGCGAGCAGTCCTTTATCGCCTTCGCACACCAACGTCTCGTGGCCGCCCTCCTGCAGTGCCGCCACCACGCTTTCGACCGTCTCGCGATCGTATGCCTCCCGACAAGACTGACCGAACCGGTTGATCACGCCCGTATGATCATCGTTCCACACGACGGCTACCCGCATGAGCTGCTCCTTCATTTTTGTGCGCTGTCACGTTCATTCGCTTGGATTTGGTCCTCGTCAACGGCACGGCAAATGAGAGCGCCGACACTGTCGGGAAGGCGCTTCGACCCGCGTCACCCACTGCACCTGGTGGAGCACATTCGGGTCGATGGCGCCGCCAGAGGGCCGCGTACCCTGCGTGCTGCCTTGGCAATAGGCGGCGGCGTCGTTGGAGTGGCGTTTGAGTACTCTCTGCTATCCGTCGACTGAGATCAGGTGCGCATGGCGGCCAGCAGTGCGCCTGTGCTGCATCAGTTCCGCGATCATCGCCTCCGCACCCGTGGTCATCCAGATGCGATGGGAACCAGAGCCGCTGGATGGAAAATGACCGCGCCTTCCGCAACGGACTCGGCAAAGCTCCACTTGACGCGACCACGCTAAACAGCGCGGCATCAAGCGCATTGCTTTGCATCGTTCGAGCACGTTTCATATGAACCTTCGACCGAAAGTAGCCAGACCGCTATGGTCTAAGCGTTCACGTGTCACGGCAATCGGCGTGCCAAGAAGGAGGGTATAGGCGCACAATCATTGAATCCGTGTGTTTTACCCGCGCCGTCAGAATACTTATGCCTCAGGAATGTCGGATTGCGAACGTAGGCATCTTCATTCAAACACGGTTGAACACAACAACAAGGAACTTCGAACGACGGCTTGTCGCGCCAAATGCGAACTTCCATTGACGACATCCCATGCGCCGCAGTTTCAAACCGCGTGATACGAGATGCGGCAGACGACCCCATGGTAAGCCGCTTGATCCGAGGCCTCCGTGCTGGAAGTCGAAGCATGGGCTGTCATCGTTCCGCTGGATGGTCGCCATAGGCAAGATCTGCTCGATGACGGTGTCCGAGTTGCCTATCACAACTGGGACACGCCCGCACCAACAATGACCGCGACTGAAGCAGGGGCGGCAATCTTGCCCTCGATCAGCCATTCGCGCGCGAGCAGGCGGCAGCGTCTGCAGCCGAAAGCATTGCACCGGCTTTCAGTCTTCGTGTCGAGCTACGCTGCGTCAATCACCATCGTTCGTCTTCTGTGGAAACATGAGCGCTCCGAAGGGGGAGGGCGGAATTCACGCGTCAGCGACGTTCTTTCCGCTTTACGCAATGTCCTTTATTCGACAATGTCGGGCATGCGACATAAAGAGTCGTGACCATAAGCCCTTGTTTTCGCGGGCTTGTTTGCCTTGGCATAATACATGCGGAGGTCATCCGCAAACGTGTCACCGACTAAGGAGGAAGCCTTTGTCTCCGGCAAAACGCTTCTCGAATTACATCATCGTTAGACTGCCCGTGAGCCAGCTTCGACCGACCGAGGAAATCAACATTTTACGTGCACGAACACTAGCTAAGATGATCATCGACAAGGGGCGATGGACGCGGCCCATCTTGGTCGAACACCGCCATTCGGTGATCATGGATGGTCATCATCGCTATTTCTGTGCCGGAGAGCTCGATCTCTCGTCTGTTCCGTGCGTCCTGCTCTCCTATGATGATCCAAGCTTACATGTGAGCTACTGGTCCCAGCCGGGGCCTGTTGATGTAGACCGTATCATCCGGGCCGGCCTATCCGGCGAACTGATGAGCTTTAAGACGACAAAACACAGATTACAGACTGCACTGCCATGCTGCTCGATCGATCTTGACGACCTGAGATGAGGATCGATCAGTGTTCCAGAAATATGACTCTGACGAACCGGAGCCGCTACTCAGCGATTGGACGCTCGATTTGCTCAATAGTCGATCCGAGCTGGCCGCTTGGGTTGACGGTTTTGGGTCGCCGTTGCATGTGGTGTGTCCAGACCAAGCCAACAGAAACTACCTCCAATGGCTGGACGAATTGCGGACCGTCTATGACAATTGTCAGGTCCAGTTCGCGTTGAAGGCCTGTAAGTCTGCTTCGCTCCTACGCGCATTCGCGCTGGCTGGCGCTGGCGCGGATGTTTCTTCTGCCCACGAGATGAGTTCGGCCTTCATGAACCTCGTTCCATCGGAGCGCATGTCGATGACGGGTCCGGCGAAGTCCGATTACGAAATCAATCTTTGCATTCGCCATCACGTGGCCATCCACATCGACTCCATCGAAGAACTGAGACGCGTTCTCGCGCTGGCGGACAGCGTGGGAGGTATTAGCCGTCTGTTCCTTCGGGCTCGTCCCATAAACGAGCCAGATTCTCGCTTTGGAATGACCGAGGATCAACTGATGGCGTGTCTAACGCTGCTCGAGAAGACCAAGGTAGAGCGGATTGGAGTGTCATTTCATATCAACGACTACCAGGTTCAGACGCGCGCAGAACAATTGCGCTTCTGCATCGCCATCCTTCGGCGTCTCTGCGCTAAGTGCCTGACGCCCGGCGGCATCGACATCGGTGGTGGGTATCCCATGCGCTACCTTCAGAGGTTCGATCCGGTTGCATACGGTAGTGGCGTCCACTGGGGCAGCGTAGCAAAGCTCGGCAACTATCCTTACGCTTCAGAACTTGCTGGTTCCTATCACGCAGCTGCAGTGATCCAGACCGCTCTATCCGACCCGGCAGACCGTGACTTCCTCCACCGTCACCGGCTGCCGATCTTACTGCAGCCTGGTCGCTCGCTTCTGGACCAGTGCGGGATCAGCGTCTTCGATGTGATCGACATCAAGGACTTTGGAAACTGTCGATTCGGGGTAGTACTTGACGGTATGTCGTTTTCACTCTCCGAAACTTGGTTTGGCGCCGATTTCGTGCCTGCTCCGGCGGTTGTCCGGCGAGAAAAACGCGCGGTGCCGCGACAGAACACGCGCTATTTTCTGGTCGGGCGCAGTTGCCTTGAATCCGATGTCATCCGCTGGCGCGGCCTGGCAGTCGAGGGTGGCATTGCCCCGGGTGATCTCGTCGTCTTCACTAATACTGCCGGTTACCAAATGGATTCGAATGAGAGCTCGTTCCACCAAATTCCCTTGCCTAAAAAGTTAGCCGTGGTCCGGCGTCCGTACGGGTGGAAGATTTTATCCGACGAAACCCTTAGCACAAAGGGGTTGTCCTCCAATGATCGTCAATAGCATTCTTGAAACTATTGGACGCACGCCCACGCTGCACGTTCCTTTGCGGCGCGGTGAAGTCAGCCTGTATATCAAGTTAGAAATGTTCAATCCTACTGGCTCGATGAAGGACCGGATGGCATTGAGCATGGTCGACAGCCTGCCTAACACTCCAAAAGAGGCTGCTGCCACTATTGTCGAATCCTCATCAGGGAATACGGCAAGTGCGTTGGCTATGATCTCCGCCGTGCGCGGACTCGAATTCACTGCCCTCATGGACTCCCATGCAAGTCTCGATAAGATCTGCACTGTGCGTGCATTCGGCAGCAACGTCCGAGTCGTTGGTGGTGGCGATGGCGCGCTAGCCACCGACCAGCGTGACGAGGAGGCCAGGCGGGTTGCCATCGAAGAGGGTGCCAACTGGACCGAACAGCACAACAACCCCGCCAACGCCGCCGGCTACATGGGACTAGCGGCCGAATTGTTGGAGGATCTTGGTCCGAGCATCACGCATTTTGTATCGGCCATCGGTACCGGTGGATCGCTTTGCGGGACCGCGCGTCAACTGCGGCTGCATATCCCTGAGATCCAAGTTATCGGCGTCGAACCCGTCGGAAGTATCATCTTTGGCGGTCAGGGGGGGTGCTACCGTCAATCGGGGACTGGTACGCCCGAAGGGGCGAATGTGGGTATGGTGATCGATTATGACGCAATCGATTGGGGGCGCAAGGTGGGCGATGACAATGCCTTCTCGATTTGCCACTACTTGGCGCGGCGGCACGGATTGCTTGTCGGGGGCTCAACTGGCGGTGCCATCTATGAGGCGCTCAGCGTGGCCCGTGAAGCGCCGGCTGGAGCACGCATCGTCAGCCTAGCCTGCGACAGCGGCACAAAGTACCTGGACACAATCTTCAATCAGGACTGGCTGTCCACTCACGACATACACATAACTGACGTTGAGGCGGAATTTGCCGAGCTCTTCGCGGACGAACCGCGTCACAGCAGCAGCTAAACGTTTTTGTGACTGTTAAGCGACAGAGTTCGTCGAAGTCTTTGCGGCGCTCGGCTCCGAAGGAAGCGCCGCATGACATAAGAACTGTCGAACCAGGAAGCAGGCCGGTTCAGCAATTAGGCAGAGGAACGCGTCTACGCCCGCGTCGCACTTAGGGTGTTGCTCGAGTTGTGAGATTATTATCGCCGCGGTTCACTCCTTCTGAGACACGAAAATGAACGAAAAAGCTTTACGCACTAACACCGGTTCTGAAATTCCAAGTTGGCATTTCACAATGCTGCGCGATGCGGGGCGAAATGCAGCAATAGAGGCCGCGATCGCGTCTTGTAATATCGTAGGCAAGACTGTCGTTGAAATCGGCACCGGAGCGGGCCTTCCAGCGATGCTCTTCGCTAAATACGGTGCTAAGAAAGTGTTCTCATGTGAGAAGGATGAAAGACTCGCTGACGTTGCGCGCGAGGTTATCCGGTCAAACAATTTGCAGGATCGAATTGCGGTGATTGCAAAATCGTCGAGGCAAGCGATTCTCGACGGCGACCTGCCGTCGGCACCTGACGTTATATTCACAGAAACATTGGACTGCGGAATCGTTGGTGAGGGATACGAGGCAATTGCTGAAGATATCCGCCACCTTGCTGGTTCTAATTCAGTTGTGATGCCGGAGCGGGTTCACCAATTCGGTGTTCTCTGTAGTGACACACAAGCTTTCGAAAAGACTTCCGTGTCGACCCAATGTGGTCTCGACCTATCGGGCTTAAACTCAATCGGCCGGCGTCCATATTTAGCGGTCAACAAAATGCTACACAATCCCGAATCTATCTCCGCCACTGTTCTTTTCAGGGAATACGACTATCTCGATCCTAACGCCTTGGATGCCGTAGAGCACCGAATAATAGCCCACAGTTCGGGCCTCTGCCACGGAATGACGTCATACTTCAACGCCTATTTTGGAAAATTCGTCGTCACGTCCAGAGACCTGAAAAGCCATTGGGCCACTGCTTTTCACCCTTTACAAGAACCTATCCCGGTCGAGTCTGGGCGGCATTACTGTTTGAGAGGGGAGAAAACTGGTTTAATCGAATTGGTTTCGATATGAGCGGATCTCCGGACCAAACTCTTGCATCGTGTAGATTTCTGCTCAACTGCCCCCAAGCACACGGGCGACAAGCGACGTTTGGATTGTGGCCTGAACACAGGGCGTAAAGCTTCCAAGCGGAAATTTGCCTTTCGACCGGCTGCGATGCCTTTGGGCTGCAAGTTGGCTAACCCATGACCGCAGCGCGCATCGCAACGCTACAATCGATGCGCCGAGACACTCTTCTAGGAATCTGCATCGACTACCGTCATCTTCTCTCTTGGATCAATAAGTCGTGAGCCTAGGTGACACGGTGATTTTCCGATGCCGAGTACATCTTAGGTGAAATCGCTACGCGAAATCATTGTCGAGCGGACGTTCGAGCTTGGCAGGGGAGGCGACGCTCGTCATTCAAAGCTCCCTCCGATTGAAGACGTCTATGTTCAGAGCCAGATACACTGAGTGCAAGTATTCCGCCTGCGTGGCGCGTAACACATGCCCACGACTTCTTCGGTGGCACGCGGGTTGCATGGTTATACGGTGAATAGCGAGGTCCAGTAGCTATTCCTCTCCAAAATTCAAATGCGAGCGAATGATCGTGACAGCGCGCAAACATTTAGGGAGTAGCCTCATGCGGGTAGCCGTCGTTTGGAACCATGATCATACGGGCGTGATTAACCGGTTCGGTCAGCCTAGTCCGGGGGAATACGACCGTGAGACGGTCGACGGCGTGGTGGCGGCACTGCAAGAGGGCGGCCATGAGACGCTGCTGTGTGAAGGCGATAAAGGACTGCTGGCTACGCTTGAGCGGTTCATGCCCCCTGATCCGCAAGCCCGCCCCTCCGGAATGGTGTTCAACATGGCGACCGGAATTCAGGGCGAGTGCCGTGACATCCACGTTCCGGCCATGCTCGAGATGGCAGGCGTTCCGTACACCGGACCGAGCCCGCTCGGGCATGGGCTGTCGTCCGACAAGGTTATCACCAAAAGGCTCATCGCGATCGCGGCGTGCCGACGCCGAACTTTCGCGAGATGCGTCGCGGCACCGAGAGTGCCGGGGACATGCGATTCCCAGTGGTAGTGAAGCCGCGCTACGAATGCACCAGCTTGGGATTGCAGCTCGTACACGAGCCTGCTCAGCTAAGACAGGCCGTGGAAGTGATCGTCACGCAGTATGCGCAGGATGCGCTCGTAGAAGAATATATCGAGGGTCGGGAACTCTGTGTCGCGCTGCTGGGTAACCGAGAGCTCGATGTGTTGCCTCTGGTGGAGCATGACTTCGGCGACCGCGAAACCCGTATGATCACTTGGGAGGACAAGCTGCACATGGCAGTCACGGAGCCGCAGAAGATTTGCCCGGCGCACATCGGGAGGGAACTTTCGACTGCGCGCTTCGCAAAAGCCGGACATTGAATCCGCTAATTCCCGGACAGCAGTTTCACTAAAGTCCGGACAGTTTGACGAGGTTGGTCCTCGGCGGCCTGGTTACCATCAGGGCTGATTGATTTCGCCGTTTTCGGCAGCCGTCAAGAGGGTTGCGCTTTTTTGCTTTCGCATGCTCTCGCCGCGGAGAGTGATGCGATGGGCATTGTGCACGATGCGGTCGAGTATGGCATCGGCGACGGTGCTGTCGGCAATAAGGTCGTGCCAGCTAGCCACGGGGACCTGGGCGGTGATCAGGGTGGATTTTCTCTGATAGCGCTCCTCGACGATTTCGAAGAGGTGGAAGCGCTGCTGATCGGAGAGCGCATGTGTTCCAAAGTCATCGAGGATGAGGAGCTGGACGCGGGTGAGCTTGTCGATGAGGCGAGGGAAAGAGCCATCGAGGCGGGCAAGCGCGAGATCCTCGAACATGCGCGGCACGCGCACGTAGAGCACGGAGTGACCGAGCCTTGCCGCTTGCCTGCCGAAGGCGCAGGCCAGCCATGACTTTCCGGTGCCGGTGTGGCCGGTGATGATCAGGCCCTCATGGGCGGTGAGCCATTGCCCCTGGGCCAGCGCCATGGTGTTGCGCCGGTCGAGACCGCGGGCGGCGGCGAAGTCGATATCTTCGATACAGGCCTGGGCGAAGCGTAGCTTGGCGGAGGCGAGCCGGTTACGGATGCGCTTGTCGGCACGCAGGGTGACTTCGCGGTCGAGCATCAGGCCGAGCCACTCATCGCGGCTGAGCTCATTGGTGCCGGACTGCTCGGTCAATTCGCGCCAGACGGCGGCCATGCCCGTCAGCCCGAGGGCCTGCATCTGGTCAAGGGTGGGGTTTGTCAGCATTGTTGCCTCCTTCACTGATAGTAGGATCGGCCACGGATATTGGTATGCGCAGGCGTGGGGGCCGCATGTTCAGCCTGCGGTCGTTCCCGGTCGAGGCCGGATTTGAGGATGGAGGCGACGGAGGAATAGGTGACGGCATTGATGGTGAGCGCCCGTTCACAGGCCGCATCGAGGCGCTGCGATCCATAGCGCGGCGCCAGCGACAGAATGCCCATGGCCGAGCGATATCCCTGTTCCGGATGCGGCCTGTCGCGCATCATGCGTTCGACCAGGATAGCGGCATTGGGGCCGATCTGGGTCGCACGGCCGATTAGATTGGCCGGCGTGGTGTTGGCATAGCGCTGATGCGCCTTGGGCATATGGTCATTGATGGTGACGTGGCCGGAACGCTGGGAGCGGCGGACATGGCTGGCGACACGCTGGTGATCGTGGAAGATCTCGACCACCCGGTGGGTGAGCCGCACCTGGAGGGTGCATCCGATCAGCCGATGCGGCACCGAGTAGAAGGTCTTGTCGACCTCGACATGATAGTCAATTCGAACGGCACCGCCGGCAAGGGCTTCAAGGCTGCCCGTTCGATCTCCTCGAACAGTTCGCGGCGGCTTTTGCCGACGTGGCGCATCGTTCGATTGTTCAGCTCCTCGAGCAATTCGGCAATCGCCGTGTTGAGGGCGGCAAGCGAGAAGAAGGTGCGGTTCCTCAGCCGGGCCAGAATCCAGCGTTCCACGATCAGTACCGCGCCTTCGACCCGGCCTTTGTCGCGCGGTTTCCTGCTGCGTGTCGGCAGGATCGTGGTGTCGTAATGCTCCGCCATGGCGGCGAACGTCGCAGTCAACGTCGGCTCGAACCAAAGGGCCTTGGCCACCCCTGATTTGAGGTTGTCGCACACGATTGCCTTGGTGACCCCACCATAGAAGGTCAGAGCACGCACCTGGCCGTCGATCCAGTCCGTCAACTGCTGGCTAAAGCTGGCATGGGCGAAGGTCAGGTTGGAGGCGCCCAGCACCGCGACAAAGATTTGGGCCGGATGGATGACACCGGTCGCCGGATCGATCACCGGCACCGTCGGCCCGGCATAGTCGGTCTGCATCACGGCGCCTGCCGCGTGCCGATTGCGAAACGCTACACTCGTACGCTGCCGAAAGGCGGCAACCTGTTCGCAGAACCACGTGAAGCCGTAACCATCGGGATGGTTGGCACGGTATTCCTGCCACAAAAGCGTCAGCGTCACGCCTTTGCGCTTCAGCTCCCGAACCACCAGCCCCCAGTCCGGCTCGCTGAGATCGCGCGGCGGACGACCGGCACGGCCGAACAGTTGCCGCTCCAGTTTTGCGTCCTCGTCCGGGCCAATCGGCAAGGGCCATGATAGCCCGGCTTCCCGAGCACGTAGCAAATAGGTCGATACCGAGCTCTTGCCGATCTTCAGCCGCTCGGCAATCTCGCGCACCGAAAGACCCTCTTCATGGGTCAGGCGCAGAATCGTCCGGATATCCCTCACTGTCGTTCGTCTTGCTTGCTTCCGTCTCGGCATCGGCCCCTCTCAACGTTGTCGTGAGAGGCCTAACAACCAAGACGGCGCAGCCGCGAACCAACCTGTCACACCGCCGCCGGAAACTGTCCGGGATTTAGCGGAATCACTGTCCGGGAATTACTGAAAACTCTGTCCGGAGATTACCGGAAATCCTGTCCGGACTTTTCCGAAACCCGCACTTTCGACCATGCTGAGAGATATTTCGGTTGTGGCCTTCCGTACCTGCGAGTGCCGGGATTACGCCCGCGTCGACGTCCGGGTCGATCGCAATGGCCAGCCCTTTGTCTTGGAAATCAACGCCGATCCGGGAATCGGTGTGCGCACCTCTTATGGCCTGGCCGCGACGACCGCCGGACACAACTTCTCGAGCTTGGTCAATCGCATCCTCGATGTCGCCCACTTGCGGCATTTCGGAACAGGCCTCCCCAAGGTCTAACTCGCCCAGGATCGCACAGATTTTTCCGTCCCTGGCGGACTGCTGACTGTCACTCTGCCGATTAAATGGATTCGGCAGGCATGACGGCGAGGTCGGCACAGGCGAAATGCAGTGCGACGTTTGCTTGCTGCTCTCGATTGGCGACGCTGCAGCAAGAGCGACAGCGTTGAAACATCGGCATGGATAGCCGTTTCGAGGAACGGCCGAAGATAGGTGAACAGAAGACTGAGGAGCTGCCACACGAAAACAATCACTGCGACCGGGACGACACAGAAGAACGCCCCGCGCCAGCCGATGAGGCTGCCGAGGAAGCTCCCCAGCGGGGCGGCAATGACCGTCGCCAGCGCATTCCCGCCGTTGAAGATCGCCAGCGCCCGCGGTACCTGATCGTCCGGAACAAGCCGCATGGCGGTCGCGGCGGAGATCGACCAAAATCCGCCGATAACGAGCCCGATGAGCGCGCGCCCAACCATGAACGTCATATAATTCGGAGCAACCGCTACCATCATCTCCGAGACGATCATCACGGCGGTCAGCGCCAGTAGCAGGATCTTGCGGTCGAGTCTGCCGACCACGGACGAGATGAAG
>NZ_NWTB01000025.1:0-52558 GCF_002531875.1 Sinorhizobium sp. FG01 | reverse complement strand
GGACTACTCCTAGTGTTTGCACTAGGACTTGCAGCCTTCAGCCTGCCTCAGCAAGGCGGCCGTCACCGGATGGGTACGCGTAATCGGAAAGAATGACTTTGAAGCAGCGATCCGATTGGGCTGGGCAAAACGGCTCCCAGGAAATGATGGAGATTTGGATGTTAAGCAGGGCCTCGCGCACTGCGGGCGCGAGCCGTTCCGCACGCGGGGTCGGAACGAGTTCGCGGCCAACCATGGTAAAAAGGTCGTCATTGAAATAGGTGCGCAACCTGCCGACGGCCGCGCTCATGGCCGGCTGGCTCAGGTTAATGGTGCGTGCCGCCGCCGTGAGATTACGCTCCGCCATCAGGGCGTCGAGTGCGACGAGGAGATTTAGATCAAGGCCCTTGAAGCGCATGTCTTCATCTACCCGTCGCGAGGTGTCGAGAAGGGTGACGAGGCTTGGCAGGCAAAAGCTTGCCTTCTTCCCAGCGTATCCGCTTCCGACATGGAATTCGTTTTAAGCAAAAGAAATGAAGGGCCATGAGCACGATCGAGCTGACTGCATAGAAGAATGGGCAGGTGACGTTAAAGCCGGCTGCAGAGCGGCTTTGAATCGTGATTGCCGCCACCCACTCGACGGACGCCGGGCAAAGCCGCCGATCTCATCAGCCTGCACCACCTGAGGGGGCATGCTGACCTAGCGAAGTCGGGATCTGTGCGAGCACACATTGGCCTGTCGCATGCGCGATTTTGTGCTTCCGGTTCCAATGGGAAAGCAGGGTGAGATGCGGTAGACCACAGTGCTTCAGCCTCCGACGACGCCCCAAAGTCTGGGACTGGGCAGAGGGGAAGATCAACGACACAACAAGCCTTGTGCCAGCAGCGCCGACAAAGAGCCCGAGCGTTACAGCGAAAGCCAGAAGAGCATTGTCATTCATTTCTGTGGCGCCTCGCTTGATGCTCTATGTTGAAATTGAACCAGAAGTGCACTTTCGACACCTTGTCGTTCGGGACACCGAAGAACCAGGGATTCGAGCGACACGGCCTGCGCTTGCAGGACATCAGGGGAAAGTTCCAGCGCCTCAGCATGCAACTACGGAGCTCGACGACGATTTTTGAGAAGAAACCAGGGAAGACTCCGCCGCCCTTGGCCGAGGCAAAAGAACAACCGGCGTGCACACGTCGTCGGAATTGAGGACATTTTCGTCGTGCGCAATGACAACGCTGAGCATCGGCATCTTACCCCTGCGGCTTCTCTAAAATGGAGCCTGGTTCGCCTCCTCCTACCGGCCACGGCCGGAGCGGGACATGATTGAGGACGGAGCGGATTACAATCCCGGCCATCCAGTGTTGGAATCATGCACGACTGGGAGGTCTGGTCGTGCAGGCGGGCCTCAGTGCCCAGGTCTTCGTCAATGCAGCATTACGCGAGATCGGTAAAATCGATTGTATGGATGGACCCCATTCTCGTTATGGATGATGAACGCAAGCAGCGGCCGCCGGTGCTGAGAAGAACAATGGGCACCGGAACGCTGCCGACCACAGATGGTCCCTGAAACGAAAACAGAGCGCACGATCGAAAGGCAAATGGCCTTCACTGGATCGGAAGATTTTGCATCCGGACGGATGCACGTTCGTCCCAGTACGCAAAGGAGATGCGGCTATCGCGCACAGCGAAGACGCCACATCCTCGCCGGCCGGATGGATCGCGCCATTCGAGTACTGCGCTAGCACCTATTTCGTATATGACCTCTGGAACGCAGGTCATTCCCGCAACCGCGAAATCCTGCTCAAACATTTCCTGGATTGCAGAGCGACCTTCGACAGAACGCTGCTTTGCTGGAAGGTGCAGGGCATCTTCTCGATACAGTTCTGCAAGGGCGACCGCGTCACGCCTGTTGAAGCGTCTAATCCACTCTTCGACGATTTCACGCGGCTTCATCGAGAATGTTCCATCTGCCGGCTAGGATCATTGGAGCACGCCTGAAGTACGACTCCTTGACCGTGATGAGGAGCACTCAAGAACGCCTCGTCAGTGTTCAAGAACGTTGGACCCGCACGCCCTTGCAAGACACCTTGGCGGGGGCCTCGTAGATACATCAGAGAATGCCGCTCCCGTATCGAGCGCTATTCGTACCAAGACTTCGCAAAGGGGTGTCATTTCTCCTCCATCCATTTGTCGAGAAAGTCCACGATCTTGAGCGCAAGGGCGACCGGGTCCTCTTTGACCGTCTTCAGATGGAGTTCCGGGTTCTCCGGCGCCTCATAGGGTGAGGAGACGCCGGTGAAATTTGCGATCTTTCCGGCAAAAGCCTTCTGATAAAGCCCCTTCGGATCGCGCCGCGCTCATTCGTCGATCGGCGTGTCGATGAAGATCTCGATGAACTCGCCCTCTTCCATCAATTCGCGCGCCATGCGGCGTTCGTCGCGGAACGGCGAGATGAAGGACACCAGAACGATCAGGCCGGCATCGGCCATAAGCTTGGCCACCTCCGCTACGCGGCGAATGTTCTCGACACGATCCTCCTCGGTAAAACCGAGATCCCGATTGAGCCCGTGGCGCACATTGTCGCCATCGAGCAGGTAGGTGTGCTTGCCGCGGGCATGCATGATGCGGTCGAGCGCGTTTGCGATCGTCGACTTGCCGGAACCGGAAAGCCCGGTGAACCAGAGCACGGCAGGGCGCTGGTTCTTCAGCGCGCTGCGCGCGCTTTTATTCACCTCAAGTGCATGCCAATGGACGTTGTCGGCGCGGCGGAGCGGGAAGTCGATCATGCCGGCGCCGACGGTGGCGTTTGTCACACGGTCGACGAAAATGAAGTTGCCGGTCGCCCTGTTGTCCTTATAGGCGTCGAAGGCGACGGGTGACTGCGTCGAGATGTTGCAGACGCCGATCTCGTTCATCTGTAGCGATTTCGCGGCTTCGCGGACGAGGCTGTTGATGTTCACCTGGTGCTTGAGGGTCGTCACCGTTGCGCTGACGCTGTCGGTTTCGGTTCTGAGGATGTAGCTCCGCCCCGGGAACATCGGACTTGCATCGAACCAGATCACATGCGCCTGGAACTGGTCGGCCACGTACGGCTGCGCGGCAGGGGGGACCAGCATGTTGCCGCGCGAGACATCGACCTCGTCGGCAAGGACGAGTGTCACGGCCTCCCCCTCCCCCGCCGCGTCGCGGCTCCCGGCATAGGTCACGATCTCCTTGACTGTGGATCGCTGGCCGGATTTGGCGACGACCACCGGATCGCCGACGGAGATATGGCCCGACGCAACCTGGCCTGCATAGCCGCGGAAGTCCGCGTTCGGCCGCATCACCAGTTGGACCGGAAACCGGAACGGCCGCTCCTTTGCGGGTGGGTCGAAATCCACTGTTTCCAGGTATTGGAGGAGTGCCAGCCCCTTGTACCACGGCGTGTTTACAGAGGCCGAGATTACATTGTCGCCGAACCGCGCCGAGATCGGGATCGGCTGGATGCTGGCAAAGCCGAGTTCCCTGGCAAAGGCCAGATAGTCGGTTGCGATCTCGTCGAAGACCTGCTGGCGGAAGTCGACGAGATCGATCTTGTTGACCGCCAGAACCACATGGCGGATGCCGAGCAGCGAGGCGATATAGGAATGACGCCGGGTCTGCTGGAGAATGCCCTGGCGGCTGTCGATCAGGATGATGGCGAGATCGGCCGTCGAGGCGCCCGTCACCATATTGCGGGTATATTCCTCGTGGCCGGGCGTGTCGGCGACGATGAATTTGCGCTTCGCCGTGGCGAAATAGCGGTAGGCGACGTCGATGGTGATCCCCTGTTCGCGCTCGGCCTCAAGGCCGTCGAGAAGCAGCGCCAGGTCGATCTCACTGCCGTTCGCCGCGCCGACGCGTCCGAGATTGGCCAATTGATCCTCGAAGATCAGCTTCGCATCATAGAGCAAACGCCCGATCAGCGTCGACTTGCCGTCGTCGACGGAGCCGCAGGTGATGAATCGAAGGATCGATTTGTTGTCGTGCTCGGCGAGATGCGCCGCCAGGTCGTGCGGCGGTATCGGAGGCATATGCGACATCAGAAGTACCCCTCCCGCTTCTTCTTTTCCATCGCCGCGACTTCGTCCGTGTCGATCAGGCGACTCTGCCGCTCCGACGTGCGCGCCGTCATGATCTCCCGCACTATGTGCGGAACCGTGGCAGCCTCGGATTCGACCGCGCCTGTCAGTGGATAACAGCCGAGCGTACGGAAGCGGACCATCCGCTCCACGACCTCTTCGCCGGGTTCGAGCGGCATGCGGCCGTCGTCGACCATGATCAGCATGCCGCCGCGGCTCACCACCGGCCGGCGCGCCGCAAAGTAGAGCGGCACGATCGGGATATTTTCCTGATGGATGTATTGCCAGATATCGAACTCGGTCCAATTGGAGAGCGGGAACACCCGCATCGTCTCACCGGCACCGACGCGGGTGTTGTAGGTCTTCCACATCTCCGGCCGCTGGCGCTTCGGGTCCCAGCCGTGCTGGGCGTTGCGGATCGAGAACATGCGTTCCTTGGCCCGCGACTTCTCCTCGTCCCGCCGCGCTCCCGCCAAAGCCGCGTCGAAGCCGTATTTCTCGAGGGCTTGCCTCAGCGCCATCGTCTTCATGACGTGGGTGTGCAGGTTGGACCCATGCGTAAAGGGATTGATACCCTGCTCGACGCCGTCCTGGTTGACATGGACGAGAAGTTTGAAGTCGCGTTCTCGCGCCATCCTATCGCGAAACTCGATCATTTCCCGGAATTTCCACGTCGTGTCCACATGCAGGAAGGGAAAGGGCGGCTTTGCCGGAAAGAACGCCTTCATCGCCAGATGCAGGAGAACGGACGAGTCCTTGCCGATCGAATAGAAGACAACCGGGTTCGAAAACGTCGCGACTACTTCTCGAAGGACATGAATGGCTTCGGCTTCAAGTCTCCGGAGATGGGAAAGAGACATGTCACTTACCCCACCGGCACCAATGCGTCATCAAGCTCGAAGAATCTCGCGTAAGGTCCGCCTGCGAAATGACGCCGCAACTCTTCGAAATTTTCTACGGTTTCGTCCAGCGGCCGCTGTTCCAGGCGCTGAAGGGTACCGCTGCCTGAAAGTTGCAACGCAGGAACGCCCAGAAATCGCCAGGCGGCTTCCAGACATCCGGTGGGTTCACGCAGAAGTCTCTCATACTCGATCTCAAGCAACCTGTTCGAAGCGACGGAGTGCGCGACGCGAGCATGAAACTCATCAGCGGCCTTGAAGTAGTCCTCGCAGGTGTCGATCGACAAGTTGACGCGCGGCGGCGGAGCCGTATCGTCGTCCGAACTGAATTTCAGCCATTGGCGGCTTTGCCTTGCCTGCACCAGCGAACGCAGCGACTCCAAGGTGTTCCTGCGAGACAAAAGGATGACCTTGAGCCCTGGCCAGCGCGCCAGCTCGCTGAAAAAGCTCGGACGTTCCTGAAACTGCGGTTCGTTGATCTTGCATCCAACATGCGTGACCTTCTTGTCGCTCCGCATGGGAAATCGCAGATAGGCAAGTTCCAGAAGCTCGCGATCGCTGCTTAGCAGGCGATCCTTATCGGGCCAATTCGCGTCGTACGTGTTAAGCAGCTCACCGTTGCTCAACACGTTCGGATGCTCATTCAGCAACTCTTCAAGGTAGTGCGTTCCAGTTCTCGGCATTCCAAGGATCGCAAATGGCTCAGGCGCCGGTGCGGTGTTGGTCATTGCACGTGTTCCCGACTCAAATAATTCGTGAAAGTTTGGGTGGCGCCAGCATAACGAACTCGCCCACCCCGATCGGCGCGAGTCCAGTTTCACCCGCGTGACTTGCTCAAAAATTGGCGTAGGTTGCAGCAGGGAGGCCGCCGCGGCTCATGGTGCCGTCGTTCCATAGCGCTGATAGATCGATTGGATACCATCCAGGACTTCGCGTGACAGGTTGACTTTCAGGCTGGCGATGTTGTGCTGCAGTTGCTGCACAGAGGTGGCCCCTATCAGGGTGGTTGCCACAAATGGCCGGCCCCTGACGAACGACAACGCGCCGTGCACTGGATCGATGCCATGTTCACGGAAGAGCGTCGTATATGCGAGTGCCGCGTGCTGAGCCCTCTCGTTGCTGTAGCGGAAGAACCGTCCGAACAAGTTCAGCCGCGAGCCAGTTGGCCGGTGACCTCCGAGGTATTTCCCGGTCAGCGTGCCCATTGCGAGCGGCGAATACGCGAGGAGGCCCACCTGTTCGCGCAGCGCCATCTCGGCGAGACCATATTCGAAATCCAGGTTGAGCAGATTGTAAGGACTCTGAGTGCTTATCACGCGTGCTAGCCCTTGTGCTTCCGCGTGATGCAGGAAGCGCGCAAGACCCCAAGCTGTCTCGTTGCAGAGCCCGATGTGACGAACGCGACCGCTGTCGACGAGTGCGCTCAACGCTTCCAGCGTCTCCAGGATCGCAACAGTATCGTCGTCCAGCTCGTACTGGTAGTCGAGCAGCTGGAAGACGTTAGTGCTTCGGTCTGGCCAATGCAGCTGGAAGAGATCGATATAATCCGTCTCAAGCCTTCGGAGACTGGCGTCCACGGCCTCGAACAGATTGGCGCGAGTATAGCTGACCCGGCCGTCGCGCACATAAGGCAAGTTCGCTTTTCCTGCCCGAGCAGGCCCGACGGCTTTTGTTGCGAGCACAATGTCCTGCCTGCGGCCGGTCTTTCGTATCCAGCTGCCGATGCAACGCTCTGTCAGGCCATGCGTCTCCAGGCGGGGCGGCACGGGGTACATCTCTGCGGTATCGACAAAGTTTATGCCGGCATCGAGGGCCGCGTCCATCTGCGCGTGCGCCTCCGCTTCGGTATTCTGCTCTCCCCAGCTCATTGTGCCCAGGCCGAGCACGCTTATCTTCAGACCGCTACGGCCAAGTTCGCGACACTGCATCGCGATTCTCCTTCTCGTGTAATCGTGAGTGGCGTCACGACATCAGGCGCCGACGAAACAGTGCCGCCGACAGAAAGAACGGCAAGATTGCGTAGAGGCAAAGCGCGCCCATATGCAGGCCCATGCTGCCCGCCGGCCGGCCCAGCATTGCCGGACGTATGAGGTCGATTGCATGCGCTAGTGGCAAGAATTGCGCTGCCTGCTGAAAGGTCTGGGGCAGCTGCGTTATTGGAAACACCGCGCCGCACAAGAACAGCATTGGTGTGAGGACAAGCGTCTGGTAAAAAATGAAGTAGTCGTAGCTGGGCGCAAGCGACGTGACCACCATCGCCAGGCTCGCGAAGGCAAATCCAGTGAGCACGATGACCGGTAGCGCATAAAGGACGGACGGCCACGTCGCATAGCCCAGCACGGTGGCGACAATCATAATACCCGTACCGGCGAGAAACGCCTTGCTGGCTGCCCATGCCAACTCACCGAGAACGATGTCGCCGAGCGTCATTTGTGTGTAGAGGATCCCTTCCCAGGTTCGCTGGGAGTTCATTCGCGCGAAAGCCGCGTAAATCGTCTCGAATGTCGCAGACGTCATCGCGCTTGTCGCCACCATGCCGCCTGCAAGGAACGCAATGTAAGACGTGCCGTCGACGCGACCTACAACAAGGCCGAGGCCAAGGCCGAGGCCGAACAGGTAGATCATAGGATCGGCCAGGTTCCCGAGAATTGACGCAAGTGCTACTTTCCTCCAGGCCAGATAGTTGCGTCGCCACACCGCGATCCAGTTCCAAGCGTTGGCGGGCAGAGCCGCGGCAAAACCTTCACCCATAGCTCACTTCTCCATCTCTCGCCCGGTCAGCCGCAAAAACACATCCTCGAGATTCGGCGGACGTTGCAGAACACGCAATCCTGAGCGCTCGCGCAGCCGCACTCGCACCTTTTCCGGATCGGGGGCGTAGCAAAAGAGTGTCTCGCCGCTGACTTCGATGCGATCGGCATATGGTCTGATCAGAGAGTCCAGTTCATGCGGATTGCCGCCATAGATCTCGATGACCTCGCACCCGATCAGTTCATCGATCAGCGCGTGCGGACGCCCTTCTGCGATGTTGCGACCTCTTTCGAGCACACAAAGCCGATCGCATAACCGCTCAGCCTCTTCCATGAAGTGGGTCGTCAAGATAATCGTCTTGCCGCGCGCCAGCAGGAAACGCAGGCGCTCCCAGATCAGGTGGCGTGCGTGCGGATCGAGACCGGTGGTCGGCTCGTCCATGACAAGCAGCTGCGGGTCATTGATCAATGCACGTGCAAGCGTCAGGCGCCGCTTCATGCCGCCCGAAAGTTGGGAGACCCGCGCATCTATCTTGCTCTCCAGGCGTGCGAACTCAAGAAGCGACGGCATGACCGCTTTGATCTTGCGTGTGTTCATGCCGAAGTAGCGTCCGTAGACCAGCAGGTTCTCGCGTACCGTGAACTCAGGGTCGAGGTTGTCGAATTGGGGGACCACGCCGATGCCCCTTCTCGCCAAGCGAGCCCTTGCCGGCACCGGCACGCCGAGCACAGTGATCTTCCCCGCATCAGGCGATGTCATGCCGAGGATCATACGCGCAATCGTGCTTTTGCCCGCGCCGTTCGGTCCAAGCAGCCCGAAGCATTCCCCCGGGGCAACGCTGAACGACAGCTTGTCGACCACAACCTTGTCGCCATAGGTCTTGCTTACGCCGGAAAGGTCGATTGATGTCATGGACATGCGCTCATCTTACCGTGAGGGCCGACTGGTTACCGTGAGGGTCGACTGGCGTTTCTTCAGTTGCCTGCGTTTTCGTAAACAGCAAGCCGTCGCACCATATGTTGTCGATGCGTCCCCATTCGCAGGCTGCAGCTGCATCCGGGAAAAAGCCTCGTCCATGGTAATTTGCACTCGTGTTGCAAAGCAGCGGAATGCCCGTGAGTTTTTCATATTCGACGAGTAGCTCGGCGACTTCATGAAGAGAGTGCCTGGACATGGTCTGCAATCGTGCCGATCCATCGAGATGGACAACGGCCGGAATTTTGTCCTGCCATTCCATCCGAGTCTGATGATCGAACAGCATATAGGGATCCGGAGTTCCAGGGTTGAATACATCCGGTGCCCGGTCTTCCAGGCATATCGGCGCCACCGGCCGGAAGTGTTCGCGAAATTTGACGTCGTTCAGAAAATCCTTCATTTCCGGTGAAGTCGCGGCTGCCAGAATGCTTCGGCCTCCCAACGCCCGAGGCCCAAGCTCGGCGGGCCCGGAAAGGAAAACCACGGGCTTGTTGCTGGCGAGGATAGTGGCAAGTTCCGGCATGCCGCACAGCTGGGCCTTCCATCCCGGCGGCACACGCCCAATCTGCAAGGCCGGGCCGCTGTAGACCGACCATTCCAGGGGCACGAAGCCTTGCTGCTCCACCATTGCGCAGCAAGCGGCACGGATTGCCGAGCCGCTGTCATTCGGAAATGGCGGTACCCAGACGGCATCGAACAGGCCCGTCTCCCGCAGTGCACTGTTCCATTTGATATTGAGACCGCAGCCCCCGGCTATACACAAGTTCTGCGGCCCCGGAAACGAATGGCGCCGCACAGCATTTGTCATTTCGTGGACAAGGAGACGCTCAAGGAAGAGATGAAACGACGCAAGCACGTCTTCAGGTGCCTTCGTCTCCAAACGCATCACGCTGGCTTCGAAGAAATCATGCACAGCTGCGAGCGAGGACTCGGCGTCCGTGATGTTGGCGCGATAGCGACTGGCAAGCTCCGTATCGGCCGCAAAGTGCTCCTCGTAAAGCTCCTGAAACACCGCGACGATATCTTCATCAACCGACCCAAGCGCGATATAGGCCATCAACTTCCCAGCAACCCCTAGGTCCCAACCTCCCCGGCTCGCCTTCTTATAGGGTCCGAAATAATGGCCCGCCGCAGCGTAGGCCTGGCCTATCACAGGGAACAGGCATTCGAGGAACCGTGCGCCTCGGCCGTCCACGGAATAGAGGCGCGGAAAGATGCAGCCGTCCCAAACGAGGCAGAATGCAGGTTGCCCGGTGTTGGCAAAGGGGCTGGTGCAGTATGCGGAGGCCACGTGGCCCGTAACATGAGGATAGCTTTTATAAGGAAATGCGCGGTCGTCGAGAATGAGTCCAGAGCCGTCGAGGGAATCGAGAAGGCCATCGGCATGGCGTTCGACATAAGGCGCCCCTTTTAGGGTTAAGGGTGCCACTCCACTGAGGACCTGGAACTGTGACTCGTCCTCACCATCCCAGCCGTCGATAACGAATTGATCAATATCGCGCGGATTGAGACCGTGTTGCGCCAAAGCGGCGACGATTGCGTCGAGATTGTCGACGGTTTGATATCGCGGATTGTTGTCCCGCTTCTCCTGCTCAATGCAGAAGACGAGCCGTCCATCCTCGACAAGCGCGATCGCCCCGTCATGGGTCAGCTTGATACCACAGATGCGCATAGTGTCTCCATGTCTAACGTCGACGGTTCAGTTCGTCAGGAAGCAGAAACCGGATTCCGGAAACGGGCGAGCAAGCAGTCTTCGTTGACCGACTCACCCCGGCACTCGAGCCGCCCTACCTCGAGCAAAGTTTCGTTCAGCATGCCGACGATCGTCTCAGCACCAGCGACGTGGCCCCAGCGACGACAATTGGCGTCGCGCGCCGATCCGAAAACCAGATGTCCACCTGGCGCCAGCATCCGCACCAAATTGCGCACGGCCGCCCGCATCTCGGCTATTCCTCCAACGTAGTAGAGCACTTCCGCCACAACGATCAGATCAAACCGCTCATCAGGTGCAAACTGTTGAACATCAGAGACTATCCAGCTGATGTGCGGCGGGTCCTTCATGCGTCGGCGCGCTTTTTCTATAGCTTGAGGCACAACATCGATCACGGTGAGGCGTTGGCAGTGGGGTGCTAGCTGCACCGTGAAGGCGCCGGCAGCGCACCCCACTTCGAGCGCATTTGCGATAGATCCCTGGGCAAGCGACAGGCGGAGCATTTGAGTGTGACGCTCACGCTCGAATGGATTGGCATCGAGTCCCCACGGATCGTCTGTGGCCAGTTCCCGATTCAGCAATTGATAATTGTCGATCTGTGTCAACTCGTTCACCTCGGGTATGTAGCTCTTACTCGTCGCTGCAAATGCATTCAGACGTCACTAGCCTCGAAGAGTCGCGCGCAAGGTTGAGCCTTCGAAGTGGTGTCGTATGTCCCGAACATTCTGTAGTGCGAGATTCAGGAGTCGAACGTTGGATGGGGGCCTGTTCCGCCGCTTTTTTCGACGAGGTGCCAGCAGAGCTGCGCGACAGCCAGTCGCTATTGCTCAGTGTGCACAGTGCGTAGGCCTTCAAGGGCAGCAACAGAAAAATGTTGATGAATGTGTGCAGAGAAAAGCCCAGGAATCGAAGCTGGCGGGCCCGAAACGCCACAATGCTGCAGCGAATCATGGTCATCGCCACAATCATCAGGACTGTCCACCAAGGCGCGGTCCCTGTCAGTGCGAGCTGTGCGAGCGCTGTTAGTACCGATAGCGCCAGAAGCAACGGTCCGAGATTCTGTCCGACCACGTCCAGTGTCAGAAAGCGATTGAGGCCGGGCAGCAGGCGCAGCCCAAGCAACGTATCCCGGAACGTGCTCCGTGCCCAGCGCAGTTGTTGGCGCAGATACGGACCTAGTTTATTCGGAACGACTGTAGCTGCGATGGCGCTTGGCACGTACTCGGTTCGAAAGCCTGCCTTCAGCATGAGAATGGTGAGATGCCGATCCTCACCGAAGTCGCTTGGCTTCCCCCGAAAAAATTGTGACTCGTATTGGTCCAGCAGCATAACGAGCGCAGAGCGGCGGTACATAGCACATGGGCCGCAGCAGCACATAACGGCACCGAAGCGAGCCTGTGCCGCACGCTCCTCGTTGCAAGCCAGCCAGTACTCCATATCGATCAAACGGGTCAGCCAACTGTCGCTTCGGTTGCTGGCCGTCAACTGCCCCATGGCCGCGCCGACGGCCGGATCCTGCATCTTGGGTACAAGCTTCGTGATGACATCGGACGCGAGTATCGTGTCAGAGTCAACGTTTAACACCAGATCTCCATGAGAGCGGCGTATCGCAGCGATCTGTGCCTTGCGCTTTCCGACATTCTGAGGAAGCAGAATGATATCGAACCTGGGGTCGCGCACGAAGGTCTCGTGCACGGGTCGCAACGCGTCGCGATTGCCAGAACCGTCATCCACCACATAGACGCGCATTTCCCCGGGGTATTGCTGATCTGCGATGGAAGCCAGGCACTCAGACAGCGTGCCCGGGTCTTCGTTGAAGCAAGGGACGATGACGTCCACGCTCGGCAGCTGGTCGAAGCCGACCGGGCGCTTAGACGCCGATGAATCGAATGCCGGCTGAGAGTAAACGGCCTGCATGCTTTTATAAGCAGTCGAGAGCAGCGCATAAAGCGAGATGGCGACGGTGCTGGTTGTATCAAGAAAATTCATGGGATCTCTTCTTCAGTGATCTTGAGGAAGCGAGCGGATTACAAAACCGCGGCCATGCAAGGCCGGAATTAGGCTGGATAGCGCCAAGATGGTCTGCGCGCGCAGATTGCGGCCAGTGCCGGGCTGCATTTCGTTGGGAGGACATCCGTCGTGCAAGAGCACAATTGCGCCCGGCCGGACAGAGTCGAGCACTGCATCAACAATGGCGTCAACGCCAGGGCAGGACCAGTCTCGAGGATCGACCGACCAATGGACCCCGGTCAGCCCAGCCTTCGCCGACGCCGTCAGCACTTCTTCGCTCCAGATGCCATACGGAGCACGGATGTGCCGCACCGAGGCGTGAGGGGACGCCGCCTTGATGGCTCTGTTCGCCTCGAGTATTTCACGCTCTACTTCGCCTGGTCCGCATTTGGACAGGTCCGGATGTGTCATCGTGTGGTTGGCGACTTCGTGCCCTTCTGCGACCATTCGTTGGACGAGGCTCGGCTGGTCGGCCGCGAACTGGCCGATGACGAAGAATGTTGCCGGGACCCGGTGTTCCGCCAGCACATCGAGAATTGCCGGAGTGCAAAATGGATGAGGACCGTCGTCGAACGTCAAGTAAACGCTGCGCTGAGCGGTATCGTCACTGCCCTCACTGTGCACCTCAGACAAGCAATCGAGGTGGGTCATAGCTCTGGCCCGTTCCGATCGATTATCTTGCCGGCGGGCCAGTCCGAGATCGACCGTCCAACGGGCAGGACGATGACAAGGGGATCCTCGACGCGCGTGGGCGGCAGGTCGGTACGCGCGTGTGGCAGCGTGGAGCGTACGCTGATCCCAGACATAACAGTCACCAGACCGTGTCGGCCGAACCTCTCAACGTGTTTCCGCAGCTGGTTGCGGACGGTACCGAATGCGAATGGAACTTGAAGCTCCTGCAGTGTTGGAAGCATGACATGTATCGAGTGGGCAATTCCGAGTCCCTCGAGATCCGGACGCACCCCATACAAGCCGAGTTCAGCCACCAGCAGGTCGACTCCGTCAACCTTGATGAAACGGCGCAGCAGGCCCATGTGGGCCGCTACACCGCTGGAATCGTAGGCGATGGCACGAAGCTCAGGTCTTGCCCCGGCCCAGCTTTGACTGCCTTCGAACGGCTTCGCGTTAAACGCCCCTGTCGGCCCGTAGGTCTTTCGAAAAAAGTCGCAGAGCTCTACATGTTCGGAGAGTTGCAACTCGTTTTCCCAGCATAGACGCCATTGCACCTCAGAGCGCATGCAAAGACCTCCTCATTTTTGCTGCTGCTAGCGCCCGATCACACGATCGAAGCTGCGAGCGATGTTGAACGTCAGAGGCGGTCGTCAGCGATCGCGATGACCTGTAACTGGAACGCTAGAACCATTCGTAGCACCACGTTCCAGAACTGCCTGGGCTGCCTAACCACTCCGGTCCCTTCCTGCGCCACTCGCAAAATGCGCCGTCGATGGATCTTGATTTCCGTCAAGTGATGGGCTTCTAATGGAGCAGGCCAATGAATTCGTAAAATCGATTGTTTGGATGGCATGCATCGACGGCATGGATGGCTCAGCAGCTGTGAGCTAATTCAGCCTGTGTCGTGCTGGACCCCTGACGGGCAAGCTGGCGGGCGCTCAGCATCAAAAGATCAGTCCCGCGCGGCCGTCGTGGTTATCCACCCGTTGAGAATGTCCTCAGATCAAAAACTGCGAGACAACATCTGCGCGCCTGAGCATGGGATTGGGCGGACAGCCGTCGGTTGAGACGGTCGTTGCTCCCTCTCAAGACGTCGCCCAAATGCACCCGCATCCTAGGGCCAGCAATTGCAAAGCGCCAAGCATGCCTGCAGTGCATTCAAATATGGATGCATGGCATCCATATAATCGATTTTACCAATGTTGCGGAAAGCTGCATGGAGGAACGACGCGAATTCTCGTGCAACACCACTTGAACCGTCGCGTCTAATGTTAACTGCTACACGACCTATGCGAGGACATGCGACCACTACACGAATACAACACCGTATTTCGATGAGGTACGGCTTTCACTTCGCGCAAGGCCTCACGCGAAATTCTTCGTGATTGTGTGCGTCTGCCTGGTCTTGGCGGCCACTAAGCAAAATGAAGACTGGCCACAGGGTACATTGAACAAAGTTCCAGTGTGGAACTACAGATGCAGCTGGCCCGCTCAGCTTCGTTGCACAGGGAACTGAAACAGGAATTTGGGTGAGGGCAATGGCCGATCAACTGGCAACCGAGATTATCGAAAAGATAAAAGCTCATGCGGACAAAGACAAAAAAATTACGATGGACTCAGAGCTCGGAGATCTTGAAATCCACTCGCTCGAATTGACCGAGATCGTCTTTGATCTCGAGGTCGCCTACGGCATTGAGATCGAGATGAGCACTTCCGAGGCCTGGAGCAACCTCAAGAACGTCGGCGACCTCGTCGAGGCGACACGCGCTTTGATTACAGCTAAGAGTTAGCTTTCGCATGGCCCGGTCCCGTATCGTATTAACCGGCCTCGGCGGCATCTGCGGCTTGGGCGTCAACGTGCCATCCATCTGGGAAGCGATGCGCGCAGGCCGATCGGCGATCGGCGAGATCACCAGGATCCCCCTCCATAAGACGAAAATCCGCACCGGGGCAGAGGTCAAGCAGTTGCCCGAGTTCGAGTTCGATCGCAAGCGTCTTGCGACGATGGACCGCTACAGCCTGCTGGCTGTTCTCGCCGCCGGCGAGGCGCTTCGGCAATCGGGGCTCACCGTCGACAATGTCAACACCGATCGCATCGGCGCGGTCGTCGGCACAGCTATCTTCGGTGCTGAGACGCTCGAAGAGAACTATCGCGGGCTCTTCATCGACGGGAAATCACACACGAATGTCTTTGCGGTGCCTCGCTCCATGCCAGGCGCACCGGCCAGTCAGGTAAGCATGGTCTACGGGCTGCGTGGGCCCGTGTTCGGCGTAACGTCGGCCTGCTCGTCGTCAAACCACGCGTTCATATCTGCGATCGACCAGCTGAGGCTCGGCAGGGCTGACGTCATGTTGGCTGGCGGTACCGACGCGCCGTTCGCCTTTGGTGTGTTGAAGGCTTGGGAGGCGCTGCGCGCCGTCGCCCGCGAGACTTGCCGGCCGTTTTCTGCCGATCGAGACGGCCTGGTGCTCGGCGAAGGCGCGGGCATGGCGGTCCTCGAGACCTATGAGCACGCCGTGGCGCGCGGCGCTCCGATCCTTGCCGAGCTTGCGGGCACTGGAATGTCCGCAGACGCATCCGACATTGTCGCACCGACCGTCGAAGGCCCGATCGCCGCAATCAAGGCCTGCCTTGCCGATGCCGGGCTCCTGCCTGAGGACATTGATTATGTCAACGCGCACGGCACAGGCACCAAATACAACGACCGGCTCGAGACCCAGGCAATTCGCCGCGTCTTCGGCAGTCACGCCGATGTCCTTTCGGTTTCCTCGACCAAGTCGATGCATGCCCACTGCATGGGGGCATCCGGCGCTCTGGAGCTGATCGCCTGTGTCATGGCGCTCCGCGACGGGCTAATCCCGCCGACTGCAAACTACCGGGAGAAGGATCCGGAGTGCGACCTCGATGTGACACCCAGCACTTCGCGCCAGCGCAAGGTGCGGGCAGCGATCAGCAATTCTTTCGCCTTCGGCGGCACCAACGCCGTGCTGGCAATTACGGCGGCCTGACGGCTCCTGCGAAGGAGTCGCACTGAAATCAGAACAAATTCCGCGGCAAAAAGTCGGCGGCCGGACGGAGCCATCCACGCAAATGCAGTCCCAGGTCCGGGAGGAAGAAAGGCGCAGCCGTTGTCGTGAACGCAATGACGGCATGGGTCCGCGACAGACGCTGCGCACTTAAATTTCAATAGTTTAAGCGTAATTGCTGGAGCAGCTCCTGATGAGGCTGTGATCGGCAAGCCGGTCGAGCATGAAACCACAGTGTTGGCGTATAGAAAAATATCCAACCACGTTCATGCTTTGCTGCATCAGGTCTCGCCGAGTAGGGTACTCAGCCGTGAGCGTCCGCAGTAAGCATGTGGGTACCTCAGGGCACGCTCGCACACATCAAAAGCAATCGAGCTCCCTATAGCTCCGGCCCGTTACGTTCGATCATTGTACCGGCGGGCCAATCGGAGATTGGCCGCCCCACTGGCAGAACGATGACAAGTGCATCTTCGATACGCGTTGGCGGCTTGTCGAGACGAGCATCTGGGAGCGTGGACTGCACGCGAAGCCCCGACAAGACGGTCACTGGACTATGTCGGCCAAGTCTCTCGACATGCCGCTGCAGCGCGTGCCTGACCGTGCCGAAAGCGAACGGAACCTCAAGCTCCTGCAATGTTGGAAGCATGACGCGAATTGAATGACTGATTCCGAGTCTTTCGAGATCCCGACGCACCCCGTACAAGCCAAGTTCAGCCACCAGGAGGTCAACCGCGCCAACCTTGATGAAACGGCGCAACACGCCCAAATGGGCCGCTACACCGTCCGAGTCGTAGGCAATAGCGCGAAGCTCTGGCCTCGCTCCGGCCCAACTTCTGCTGCCTTCGAATGGTTTGGCGTTGAACTCGCCGGTGGGCCCATATGTCTTTTGGAAGAACTCAGCGAGTTCGATATGGTCGGCGAGTTGCAACTCGTTTTCCCAGCACAGCTTCCACCGCACCTCAGAGCCCATGCACAGACCTCTCCTTCTCCGCTGATTATTGGGACAGTTTAGGCGATTGAAAGCACGCTCGATTGGGGCGCGTCTGCCAGCCCATTGAGCTCGTACAATCCTTCGTGGGACCATGTTCCAGAGCTGACAGGCGTTCCAACCACTTTCGGTCACTTCCTGCACCGCTCGCAATTTGCCGACGATGCACTTGATTTCTTTCGATTGACAACGATCTAATGGAGTAAGCCGGTAAATACGTAAAATCGATAGTTTGGATGTCACGCATCCACACCATGGATAATTGAGCAAATGCGTTTCAAGGGCCTTGATTTAAATCTCCTCGTCGCGCTCGACGCGTTGATGACCGAACGGAACCTCACGGCTGCCGCACGCAGCATCAATCTCAGTCAGCCGGCCATGAGCGCGGCGGTCGGGCGCCTGCGCACCTATTTCGACGATGAGCTCTTTACAATGATTGGCCGTGAGCTGATTCCCACACCACGTGCGGAACGGCTTGCCCCGGCGGTTCGCGAGACCCTGCTGCACGTCCAGGTCTCGATCATTTCCTCGGATCCGTTTGACCCGGCCCAGTCGGATCGTCGCTTCAGAATCATCCTTTCCGACTACGCCACAATCGTTTTTTTCGAGAAGATCGTGGAGCGGGCTGCGCGCGAAGCGCCGGGCGTCAGCTTTGAATTTCTGCCTATTGCGGACGACTATGAGGACCTTCTTCGGCGCGGCGACATCGATCTTCTGATCCTGCCGGAAATCTTCATGTCAAACGCTCATCCTCGAGCGAAACTGTTCGAGGAGGTACATGTTTGCGTCGGTTGTCGCGCGAACGAGCAACTGTCAGAGCCGCTTACATTCGAGAAATACATGTCGATGGGGCATGTCGTGGTCAAGTTCGGCAATACGCGCAAGCCATCCCTCGAAGAATGGTATTTGCTCGAACACGGCATGAAGAGACGTGTCGACGTTGTGGTACAGGGCTTCAGCATGATAGCGCCCATGGTATCGGGTACCGAGCGTATAGGGACCATGCCTCTAAGACTGGCACAGCGTTTCGCAAAAACTATTCCGCTGCGGATCGTCGAGCTCCCGTTGCCACTTCCCCCATTCACCGAGGCCGTTCAATGGCCTGCCCTTCACAATAGTGATCCTGCAAGCCTCTGGATGCGCGATATGCTGGTAGAGGAGGCATCCCGCATGGGTTTGCCGCAAGAGTCCAGGTGACGTTTCGGCGGCCCGGATTCAAGCGTTCAAACCGCAGCGCGGGGTACCGCCATCGTAGAGTAGATTACAACCCGGGCGCCACGCGCTAAGCTGAGCCTCGCAGCCGAGACAAGCATGACTGAGTTTCGGTGTATCACATCGTCAGGCAACTCGGTCCATAATTTCCGACCGAATGGTTGTCGCGGTGTAGAGCGAAGCCTCTAGTGGCAGGTTTCCAAATGCGAGTTGACATAGCAGATAGTTGGCGCCTGCCGCCTCCAGCTGATCAAGAAGGGCTTGCCGCACAGAAGCTGCCGTTCCTGCTAGGCACAATTCACTTTCGATCGCTGCATCGAAGGTCAAAGGCAGGTTCGGTGGTGTTGGGATCCCATTGAGTTCGTAGAGAAACTTAAAGCTTTCGAGCCACCGGGTGTAAGCAGGCATCGCGAGCGAAACCGCTTCTCTTTCAGAGCGTCCAATTACAACCATGCGAAGCAGGCCTAGAAACGGCGCTTGATCGTCGACGTCAATGCTGCGCTCTCGATAGGCGCGGTAGGCGTCAGTGACTTTGCGAACTGAAGCGGCAGGCCCTACGCACGCGATGTTCGTACCGTTCGCGGCCGCCCAGCTTGCGGACTCGGGTCGATTGGTGGCGATCCAGGTCGGCGGATGCGGACGCTGATATGGCCTCAGCGTCAACGGAACGCTGTTCAGCTCGAAATAGTCGCCTTGATAGGACAGCGTGCCCCCTCCCATTGCATTCATAAGTATCGTGCTGGCTTCCGCGTAGCGTTCTGGTGCCGCGTCCGCACCGATCCCGAAGTAACCCAATTCGATCGGGAGAGAGCCGCGCCCTATGCCCAGCTCTAGCCTGCCACCGCTCAATTGATCCAGCATGCAGATCTCTTCAAACGCGCGTAGCGGATGACAAAGGCTAAGCAGCATTACCATTGGGCCGAGACGAAGCTGACGGGTACGCTGTGCGACGCTCGATAGGAACAGATTTGGCGACGGACCTCTCCCATGAGGGGTAAAATGGTGCTCTGCGAGATGATACGCATAGAAACCGAGGCGATCACACGTCTCCGCCAGCGTCAGGCGATCCGCGTATTGTCGGGCGATATCGCTGCCGTCCTCGTCCAGGTGATCGAAGATGCCGATGGCGAGGTTAGAAGAAGAGGCGCTTTTCATTCAATTATCTCCAACTCTGGCGCGGAATTTTTGGCAGCCGGCCCCAAGCGACCGCTGGCATTGATGTGTATCTGGTCCGAGAATTGTCTTTGCTCCTCATTCGATATTGGTCCTCTCAGTGCGGCGTCGGACAGCGCGGCAGCGGTGACCGTCAATACGCACGGGCTTATCCCTGGAGCTTTGCTGAGTGGCTCCAGCGAAAGGCGATACCCATTCTCGTTCGCGGTTCTACGAAGCGACGATGTGGGCTTGTCTGAATTTGAAGATCAGTGAGTGTAAGCGTGCCTCTGGCTAGCAGTCAGAACTCAGCGGCCAGGGTCGTGCTGAAGCCGGCCAGAAATGTCTCTGACAGCTGTGAGAAAAGCATCCATTTGGGCTTTTGTACCGATGCTGACGCGAATGCAGTTTTCGAGACCATCTTCAGGAAATACGGCAACGAGTATCTTTCGCTTCTTCAGAGATGCTTGCCACCAAGTTCCGTCTTGCCCTGAAGGCACTTGGGCCAGCAGGAAATTGGCATTGGAAGGTGTCACGGAAAAACCAAGTTGCGACAGCGCCACGCACACTCTCTGTCTTTCCCGCTTGATATGTATGTGGTTCTCTTCATACGCTTCACGATGGGAAAGGATGCCGATGCCAACGGCATGGCCGATCACGTTCATGTTGAAGACATTCTGAAGATTGCGCAGCCTTCCAACAAGCTCAGGATGACCCAAACCGAAACCAATCCGAATGCCGGCGGCGGCATAGCTTTTCGAAAATGTTCTCAAGATCAGAAGGTTCGAATAGCGATCGAGAAGGCGCAGCGCATTGTCCGGCGCAAAGTCGACATAGGCCTCATCCACCACGATCAATCGGTCCGATTGTGCTACGAGGCTCTCGATTTCGGCCACCGGAAGAAACGTTCCGGTAGGGTTGTTCGGATTGGCTAATAGGATGAACTTGGCATCTTTGGCAGGGCCGAAAAGCAGTTGCTCTGTCGGCAGCAAATAAGCTTCGCTCAATGGTATTTCGAGAAATTTAGCGCCCTGCAAAGTGGCGAGTTTGCGGTTGAGCGAAAATCCTGGCGAAATCATCGCCACGGCATCGCCCGGACTAAGGAAAGCCTTGTAGATAAGCCCTAGCAGTTCAGAGGATCCGTTACCGGCGATCACCTGATCCCTACAGAGCCCGTACGCTTTGGCGGCTGCTTCCCTCAAGCTGATGTTATCATCTTGCGGATAGAGATATTGGCGCTCCAGCGCCGCAACGGCGCACTCCATCACGGGCGCCGGCAGCGCAAATGGATTCTCATTCGTGTCGAGTTTGACACAGGTTGCATCAGGCACCGGCCAATTGGACGGCAGCACATTTAACTCACTCGCCTGCTGCGAAAGAGATGAAAGCACGCTCTGCAATTTCGCGTCAGGCATATCTTTCTCCGTTTTCAGTCTCCACGTCCGAGGCCTCGCCGTTTGGTTGAGTGTTTAGCGCCAATTTGGCGTTCCGCTTTGGAGCGCGGTCGGATCCTTTGCGGCAGATCGCCGCGCCGTAGAAGCACACCCACGAGACCAGACTGATGGAGGAGGGTCAATAAATTTTCTGATGCGATGATAGGATTCCATCTTTAAATCTATCATTATGATAGAATGCCAAAGCTCGCGGTCTCGGTCGGATATGGAATGTTTTCCGGCAGGTAGATCTCGAACGGCAGGTCGATTTGCCCTGAAGGAATTGCCGTTCCGGTTTCGATTACCCGCGCCATCAACGCCGTCAGCTCGCGGCACAGCCGCCGTAACGGCGTGGCGATCGCCATCGTGATGACGCCATCTGCCAGCGCCGCCCGTGAGTTAGGTGTAATCTCATTGACGATTACGACAAGATCCCGGCGCTCGCGCCGCTCGCGCAGCGCCGCGATGGCTCCCTCCATAGCGCCACCAGGCACATAAAATCCGATGAGCTCGGGTTCATGGTGAATGATATCGAGAGTGGCTTCATAGGTGAGCTGCCGTGTCTCAGGGCTCACCAACGTAGCGAGCACCTCGAAGTTCTGCGCGTTCTCACGGAAATACGAACGGAAGCCGATCTCCCGAAGCTCCTCCGCCAGGGAACGGTGACCTGCAACGAAGACCGCCACTTTGCCCGGCCGTTTTGCGGCCTTGGCTACCATCCAGGCAGCCGTCCGCCCAACCTGCCGGTTGTTAAGTCCGACATAGCCCGCGCGTGCGCCCGCAGCGAAATCGGAAAGCAGAGAGAAGACCGGAACGCCTTTTGCCTTCAAATCTTCGACTGCTGCCGTGATCGTCGGGTGGTCCGGAGCGACCATGGCAATCGCATGGCAGCGTGCGCCCATATTTTTGAGAAGCACTGCCAGGTCGCCGGGTGCATTCGACGTTACGAACTCGATGGACGGAATGCCGTGAAAAGAAGATGCGGCATTCACTGCCGCCTCGACTTCGCGTGCAAGGGCGGCAAAGAAGGGGTGTGCGGGCTTCTTGAGAATAAAACCCAGCCGGTAGTCAGACAGATTGTGCTGCCTCCGCTGCTCCATGAGGCGAGCCGTAGGATAGCCGAGCGCGCGCGCCGCCTCGTAGACGCGCCGCGCGGTCTCTTCCCGTACCGGATGGCGGGCGTTCAAAACTCGATCGACCGTCGCAACGCTTAATCCTGATTCGCGTGCGAGATCGCTAATTGTGGGACGCTTGGTCATGGCTCTATCTGATAAATCGTCATCGGAAAGGATGCAAAGACATGATGTATTTTGATGGATATCTATCAACCCATCCACGGCATCGATGCATTGCATCGCGGCACCAGAGCGGTCGAGGCAGGGGCGCGAGAAATGGAGAAAAATGTGGGCGGGCGGAGTCAATCTCTAGTTGTGTATCACCGTTTCCCTACGCCGTGGCCGGGTCGCGCAACTCCCCTCAGCAAGGCCGGGGCGATCGCCTTGTGCAAGGGAATCGCCGCGGCGAAAACGAGCCCCCCGATCGCGCTCCGGCGGCGCACCAAGGTGGTCATTCCGATGACCTGGCCGTCGGCAGGACCTTCACGAACATCCACCACAATACGAAAATGCAAGTGCCGCGCATCATAGCCGACGACAGTTTCCCGATCGCCGCTGTGCATGATCGGAATGCTGCCGATCAGGTCGGATTGAGTGGGGTGCGGGGCCGCGTTCAGCCCAAGGGCAGTTGCCACGCAGTTGCGCCATTCCCAAAAACTTCGCACCCAGCCCGCAGCGTTCCGAAGTGCTCGGAGTGCCGCTTCGGCGGCAGTCATGCGCTCGAAGAAGAGGAGAAGCTCGTGACGATCGGCCCAGTCTGCTCCCGGAAGCCAAGGGTTCGGCAAACTGACGGGCACCCTTCGTGGTCTCATGAGTGCTTCCTTTCGCCTTTGCTAAGCGCATTGCCGGGGCGCTTGCCGCCACCCTGAATGGTCCATGATTGCTCCGGGAGCAGGTACCAGCTACGAGACCGCTTGTCGCAGCCGAGCGCCAATCGTCGCACGTGCGTCCGACCAGAAAGCCGCAGCGGCTTTAGGACGACGACATCAAAGCCCAAGGCAGGCCGCATAAGCCATAGAGGCAGAACGCTTGAGCACGGGCGATGGCGTCGGCAGACAGGCCGCGTGCTCAAATGCAAATCGGTTGGCAGTTCGCGACGCGCGGCCTGTAGTCACGCAGTCGTTTGCGCCACTGGTCCGCTCAGCGGCGCTGCACGATTGTTGCGCCAAAAAGATGATTCGGGTTATCGTCCGCGCAAAATGCGCCGAAGGTCATTTCGGTTGAGCAAAGTATTCCAAACTTGCAACGGAGAAAAACCGACCGGACCAGAAAAGAAAACCGCCCCGAAACAGATCCGGAAGCGGTTTGCTAAATAATCAATTTTGCCAAATCCTCAGTAGCAAACCTCACTTCCTCCGTCAACTTAAAAAACACCGTTTCGGTGAATGGGGTTTCTTTGCCTGGTCTCCAACACAGGAGACGAGAGTGCGAGAACCGATGCCACCAAAGCGGTCGATCGGCCGTAGACAGACGCCCACACGTGCCGAATTCCGCCGCCTGGCACTATCGGCTGAAATCGGGACCGTGACACGCGGACAGCTCGCCGTGCTTGCGCAAAATCTGCCCTGCACGGGGATGGTCAATGCGACCGAAGCGTATCTTTTGACCACACTGATCAACACGGCACCTGCGGAAGCGTTCGACAAAGGCGGCCGGCCAATCGTCTTCAAGTCGAACCAGCAACTCGCTTTCGAAATCAATCGTTCGGCCGGGCGGGTGAGCCGGCTGCTGTCGAGGCTTTTCGATGCCGGGCTGATCACCATGCAGGACAGCGGCAACTACAAGCGATATCCCACCCGAGACGTCGAAGGCGTCATTGTCGACGGTTGCGGGATCGACCTGCGAATACTCATCGTTCGTTACCGCGAGCTTGATGAACTCGTAAAGCAAGCCAGAGTCGAAAAGGCTGCCGCAAATGCCGCGCTGCGGCGGTATCGCGGAGCTTTGCGTAATCTGCGACGTGCGCTTGCTTCGGCTTGCTGCCTTCCGCAGCGCACGCGGGCGCGGCTTGAGGTGCGTCTTGAAAAAGTCATCATTTTGGTCGGCATCGCGACGCGCGCATCAAGCGCCCTGTTGCTTCGCGCTACCGCGCTTCTTGAGTGGTTTGTCGAACGGGTTATGCAGCTCCCGCGACGGCCTGAAGTTGCGTTTGCGCCGCAAGATCCGGCATGCAGATGTGCCGAAAGCGGCATGCACAGACAGAGTACAAGCCCTGATTCACATGAAGAGAGTAACGATAACCAGTGTACGGCTACCGCTGGACCAATGACTTCAGCCAGGGCGGGCGCCGCCAGCGAATGGGCTTCTGAAGCAAGCCCGCGGCGACGCGGGCGCGCAGTCAAACAACCACGTCATTCGCGGCAGGAGATGGTCGCACTGCAGGACATATTGCGAGCCATACCAGCACTGAGCACTTACGGTTTGGCGCTGCCCCGCAGTTGGGCCGATCTCGCCCGGATTGCTCCGCAAATGTGCCGAATTGCCGGTATTTCGGACGATGCGCGGCGCCGCGCCGTCGATCAGATGGGCGAGCACCGGGCCGCCGTTGCGATCGCGATTACCCTGCAGAAGCTCGATCGGCAGGAAGTCTCCTCGCCAGAGGGCTATCTGCGAGCAATGACTGAGCGGGCGGGCTCCGGCGAACTACACCTTTCCCGTTCGATCTTTGGGCTCGGAGCCCGCTACACCATGGAGCCGCTGACTTAGGTTCGAAATAACATCTTCAGGCACGGTGGACAGAAGAGCGTTCAAATGCGCTCTTTTGTTGTCGCATGCCCGACAATATCCGACAAACGTCACAACAGTCTTGAAGTATCACCCTGCTTCTAAACGAATTTCTTCTTGGCACGGTAGGTGCAAGGCTATTCCCAGCCGCATCACACGCCGGGAGAAGGGCTTTGTCGCAAACTGATAGGCAACGACACGAGTGCTCCACGTTTTCACACGTCGGCGCCGTTAGCGCCCCGCTTGCACCATCGCCCTTCGTTCAACGCGAGGAAAGAAACACATTCACCAGCAAAGTGGCGCTTCCGTCTGGGGTCGTACGGCAAGGGAACTCGGTCGGACAGCGCATGCGACAGGCGTCCGGATTTCACGCCAGTGGAAACCTGTTGCAGCGGCGCCGTCGCAAGATCTGGAGATCGTACGCCTCGTTGGACGCGGACGCAGCGTCGAAAGGGACCGACCCATGCCGATTGCTATGAAAAGGCCCGGGACGAATCGCCTCGCCAAAAATGGCATTGAAGCCGTGGCAATGTGCGAACGGGCTACCGCATGCGTCATCGCCCGGCTTAGCCTGGTTCACGTCTGCGGGAGCAACATTGCAGCCTCCGCGACATCCCCTTCTCGAGCTTAGGCTCAACAATGCCCCGTGGCTGAATCGGTCACTCAGTTGCCGAGCAGGTGATTGGCCGTGGGCATCCGCCCCATGGGCGCCGCGAATCCCGATTCAGCAACGAACCCCGAAAGCCGTGCCCAACGATGTTCCGACCGGAGCAGTCCAATCCCGCTTCTTGAGGATGGCGTCCTGGCACGGTTCCGGATCTTCCACGATCAACCCGCGAGGGGTCCGCGAGCCAAGCTGCGGCCGCTGCCGCTTCGCGTTGCGGTGATCGCGTCCGGAAGCCGTGCCTTTTGAGGAGCCATCGAGCGGGATTGGCCCGCTCCTATTGGAGGCTCTCGAATGTCGCACGATCTCTCACTCGCACAGTCCCACGCCTTTCAGCTTTCCCGCGACCTGATGGCCCCGGTCACCCTCTTCACCGTCGACGGCCAATACGGCGTTCTCCCGTCCGACGAAATCGAGCCGGACGATGATCTTGAAATCGTCCATGAATACTCGCCTTGGCATTGAGCCGCCGGCATAGCTTGCGGCTTTGCCGCTTGCGAGCGGCAGGCCGCAAGGGAGGCTTCGCCGCGGCCGACCTTTGCATGATTCACCAAATTGCCAGCCGCGCCCTTGCGTCCTCTGCTCTTCGCGGCCGCTCAAGCGGCGGACGGATAGAGCTGAGGAAATGGAGGCAATCGCTCTCGCGATCGGAAGGAAAATGGAGAGACGAGAAATAGAAACGCTCCGCGACAAGGTAAGCTGCGCCGCGGTGCTGGAACAGGCCGGTTTTGCCAACGATGCCAAGGAAAGCACCCGGCGGGCCCTGAAGTTTCGGCGCGGCGGCGAGATCATTATCGTCACGCATGATGGCCGCGGATGGTTCGACCCTCTCAGCGATGCAAAAGGCGATGTCTTCGGGCTCGTCCAACATCTCGATCGCGTCGCCTTCATGGAATGCCTTGAAAAGGTCGCGGACCTCGTGGGGTTCGAAGTTTCCGGCCTCAGGTGGCAGCCTCGCATTGCTGACGACCAACCCGACCCTTCTGTTGCCAATCGCTGGCAAGCGCGACGCCGCCCTTGGCCAGGCTCATCGACGTGGCGCTACCTCCATGATGAGCGCTGCCTGCCCGTGGCTCTGCTTCGCGCAGCGATCAAGGGCAACCTCCTTCGCGAAGGCCCGCACGGCAGCATGTGGGCCGCGCATACGAATGAGGCCAGTGAAATCACCGGCTGGGAGGCGCGGGGCCCGCGATACCGGGGTTTCTCCTCCGGAGGAACGAAGGTCCTTTTCCGCTTTGGGTCTGGAACTGCACTGCGCCTGGCCGTCACGGAAGCTGCCATCGACGCCATGAGCCTCGCGGCAATCGAGGGATTGCGCGATGGTACGCTCTATCTCAGCACCGGCGGCGGCTGGTCGCCGACCACGGCCGCGGCGCTTCGCGAACTGGCCAGGCGCCCCGACGTCCAGCTCGTCGCCGCCACGGACGCCAATCCCCAGGGCGAGTTTTTTGCCGAGCGGTTGCGGCTGCTCGCCGGTGATGCCGGCTGCGACTGGACGCGACTCCGGCCGTCGGAGGAGGACTGGAACGAAACGCTGAAACTTAAGGGAAATAGAAGAGAGGGAAAGGAGGAGCAGGCAAAGGCGTGCCGCATGCGCGCCACCCGCGTCAGGCTTCGCCCGGCTTCAGCCGGCCCTTGACCCGCCCGGTCGCAATGTCGGCGGCCCCAAAAGGGGTGGATTGGCGAAGTCGAGAGGGGCTGTGCCGCGCTTCGGTCCGGAATCCGCGCAAGGCGTATCCTCGAAGCCGAAACGGAGGTCGATCGCCAGCGGCGTCACAATGCCCGCCTCGCAGAACGTGACCAAGTTGTAAGACCGGTGCCTCTTGCTCCAAAGCCAAAATCCAGATGCCAAATAGGCACCGGCGCATCAGACACCCTGAGCCTAGAATATTCGACGAAGCCGAGGGCCGACCTCCTCGAAGCCGTTCCGCTGATAGAAATCGAGAGTGCGCTTCCATTTTGGTTGCCCGGGCGCTCCAACCTCAAGTCGCTTCCATCCGCGAGCGCGGCTTTCCCGCGAGGCCACCTCGAGCAGATGAGGGGCAATCCCTTTGGAGCGCATGTCCGGTCGAACATAAAGCTCCGAAATCTGTCCAAACTTGCCTCCTGCATAGATCGCCGTGCATTCGTTCAGCACCATGATGCCGACCGGCTCGTCATCTGCAATTGCGATCACAGCGAACACGCCAGCGTCGGCAAGCACTGTCTCCGCGCTTTGTCTGACGACGTCGGGCGTGGGCGCTTTCCCGCCAGAGAGTTCATCGAGCAGTGCGTGAATGAAACTGGCGACCGTCTCGACGTCCGTTGCGTGGGCGCGGCGAGTAGATATGGAAGGCATATTCTCTCCTACTGGTCAAAATCCCGATTCATGCTACCAGCGGCGCAAGCCCGACACTCACTTTTATAGGCAATGTCGGGTCTGATGAACGGCATTCTTCATCCAATTATGCATAAGAATAGCAACATTGGGCACGATTCCGGATGACTTAAGATGAATTGTGCAGGCGCGGGAACTTCTTACGGAAAGCATCCGCGTTCACCTCGAAACAGCACGGTGAAGCTGGACTTGCCGAAGTAAAGTCCGGCGAAAGCACGGAGACCAAAAGATACAGCCTGAAATGCCCGTGCAGCCAAAACGCTCGGATTATCAATGCAGTCGAGCAAAGAGGACAGTTGACGCATAACCTAAGACATGAATCCCGTCGACCAATGGCGCGCCATGGAACGGCTGGTCGCGCTCGGCTGGACCGGGGACGCGATCGCTGTGGCGCTCGCGCTTCCCGTCCGGCAGATCCGCAAGCTTCGTCTTCTCGCCGACGTGCTGCCCGCCATGCTCGACCAGATGGCCAGGGGCGACATGCCGAACGTGCAGCAGCTCAGAACCATTGCCGCCGCCGCGCCCGAGGCCGGCGTAACTTCCACTTCCGAGCAACAGGCCGCAGCTCGCCAGAACGGAAGTGGCGCGGCGGCAGACACAGCACCCGTTGGAAAGGCGGAGACAAGGCGGGAGCGCCGGTCGTTTCCTTTCGAAGGCGTCATGATCCCTCCCCAGCCGGATGGCCCTTCGGTTTTAGCGCGGTCTGAACCGGCGGCCGGGTACGCTTCAAGGCCGCTGTCGCGCCGCGGTGCGGCCGGACCCCGCCGTCTCTCGCGGAGCAGGCTCGCGTGCTCTTTCGAGGGCAGTTTGCCACCTTAGCACGCAAACCGGCTCCGCTCGTCCAGGTAGGGCCGGACCCTGAAGCGCCCGCCTTCTGCCGGTTCGGGATGACCGCACCGAAGGGTAAGCCGGCATGGGGCCGGAGCCGTTTCGGACGACTTCGAAAGGAAATGACCATGGCTCAGCCCACTACTTCCTCCCGCCAATCTGCGCGCGTCGTGGAACGGCGTAAGGGCGTCACCATCGAGATGGTCCGGCTGACTTGCCCCGACGGTACCCAGGCCCTGAAGATCGCCGAAAGTTTCGGCACCGCCGTCATCGACAGCGACGGCATCCGCGACCTGCACGAACGGCTCGTCATCGAGACCGCTGATGCGCTCGGCAACGGACTCGGTGACAAAGCCATGCAGATCCACCTGCAGCGCATCGTAGGCGCCTTCGTTGGCTCCGCTCACGGCGCCGGCCAGTTCTATAGCCGCGCGGTCACCGAGGCGCGCGATGCCACGGCCAAGGCCGCCAACGATGTCCGCGACGAGGATCTCGACGGTCCCGTCGGGTATGACAGCGCGGCACAGCGCAAGCGCGAATTTGCGGCCGACATGGGCGTGCAGGCCCATTTGCTCAGAATGGCGGCCGAGGGTGCTGTAGCCGCCTATGCCCAGGTGATCGGCGAGGCTTGGAAGCCTTTCGACCGGCCGGTCGAACAGCCGGGCCACTCGCTCAACCGCAAGGCCGCTGAGGCGCAGATCTCGGCCTTCGATTAGGCCACCGGCGGGGCTCCGGCCCCGCTCTACCTATCAACACGAGAACGGCTGGTTCCATGCCGGAGCCGGCCTGTTTTCATGTCGCCGACGCGGCCAATAAGGAAAAAGAAAACGGGCAGGCGGCACGTCCCGCGGCCCGTGCCGTTCGTCGGGTCTGCAGAAGCCGCCGGCGGACGCAACGGCTTCGCCGTCCTCCACTTCATTCCTGCCGTTCCGGTGCATCCGCCGGCTCAAGGGCTCCTGCCTTCATCCCTCCGCAACGGGCCGCGGTGGGCGCGGACTCAAAACGGAGGGTTAAAACGTGAAAAACACAGAGAACCAGCGGGTCGATCTCTATACCCGCATCACCGACAAGATCATCGAAGACTTGACGAAGGGCGTGCGGCCCTGGATGAAGCCGTGGAATGCAGAAAATACGACCGGCCGCATAACCCGGCCATTGCGGTTCAACGGGCAGCCGTATTCGGGCGTCAACGTGCTGCTTCTCTGGTCGGAGGGCATGGCGCAGGGATATACGTCATCCACGTGGATGACGTTCAAGCAGGCCCTCGAATTAGGCGCCGCCGTCCGCAAGGGCGAGACAGGCACGACCGTCGTCTTCGCCAACCGTTTCACGAAGTCCGAAATCGACGAAGATGGCGGCCAGGTCGAGCGGGAGATCCCTTTCCTTAAAGCCTACAGTGTCTTCAATGTCGAACAGATTGAAGGACTACCTGAGCAGTATCATCACCGGCCGGCACCGGCCCCGGATCCGCTCGAACGTATCGAGCATGCCGATCGCTTCTTCCGCAACACGGGTGCTGTGATCCGCCATGGTGGCAACCAGGCCTTCTTTGCGCCTACTGCCGATCTTATCCAGATGCCGCCGTTTGAAAGCTTCAAGGACGCGGCAAGCTACTATGCCACCTTGAGCCATGAGGTCACGCATTGGACGGCGCCGGCGCATCGACTCAGTCGCGACCTCAGCCGCTATGCCAAAGACAAATCCGAGCGTGCCCGCGAGGAACTCATTGCCGAACTCGGCAGTTGCTTCCTGTGCGCGGATCTCGGCATCGCTCCCGAGCTCGAGCCCCGCCCCGATCACGCCTCGTATCTTGCCTCCTGGCTCAAGGTCCTGACCGGCGACAGACGAGCGATCTTCCAGGCGGCGGCGCATGCGCAACGGGCAGCAAACTTCCTGCATGACCTGCAGCACGAAGCCGCCCAAGAGCGGCTCGCTACGTGAGGCTTCGGTCGGTGGTCCCGCCCACGGCAGACAACGGGCTTGGTCGCGGGGAACTTGTCGAGATCAGAGAAACCTCTCAGATCAAGGTTTCCGCTCAATTGGCTTGAGCTTCCGGGACGGCTTGATTTCAACGATAAACGGCCTTGTCTGCTGCATACATCGTCCAAGCGACGAACGGCGAGGCATGCGATATCCGAAAATGGGCAAAGCAAACGGCCAGGCTCATCTGTCTGGGACGTTTGATTTTGACATGTGGACCGGGCAACGGACCCACCATCGCATAGTCCCGTCAGGCAGTCGGAGAGCAACGGCCGTCGCCATATTCCTTCGACCGTTGCGCCAGGTCACGTCCTTCGCGGGCTCGATGAGGCATGTCTGATCGAAGACCGGCTTCGCCTCGATCGTGTTCCCGCAACGGCCTTCCCGAAACTTTCTTCCCCTGAGCGCGATGCGCTCATTCCTCGCGGAACAACAAAGCTTCGCCTGGCCGCCCTCCACCTTGTTCCGGCCCTCTGGGTGCGGACCGATCGTCCCCGATCCTTACGACAGCCATCGAGGCCGCGATGGGCGCGGCCCGAAACAGCGAAAGGAATAGGAAAATGGCAACCATCGGCATCTTCACCACCTCCGAAACCGGCTTCAACGGCTCGATCCGCACGCTCGCCCTCAACGTCAAGGCCCGCATCGCCCGCATCGACACCCCCTCCGACAAGGGCCCGCACTTCCGCATCTACGCTGGCAACGTCGAGCTGGGCGCCGCCTGGCAAAAGCGCTCCGAGCAGACGGATCGCGATTACCTCTCGGTCAAGCTCGACGACCCGAGCTTCCCCGCCCCGATCTACGCAACGCTCACCGAGGTCGAGGGCGAGGACGGCTACCAGCTGATCTGGTCCCGCCCCAACCGGGACTAGACCGAGACCAGGCCCCGCCCGCAAGGCGGGGCCACCTGGTGCAAGGACAAGCCGGAAGCAGGCATCGAGCCTGCCCCCGGCTTTTTTCGCTTCGATAAGGAACCGGAATTTGTCTGCTTAGATGAGGCTATCGTGCCGGGAGGAAATGCCGGTCTCAAAGGACGAGCGGTGCCCCCAATTTTGCCTCCGCTCACGGTTTCCTCCGCTCCAACAAAATCGGCTCCCCCACGCGCCGGCTCCGCCGGTCGCTTCCGCGTTCCTTGACCCGCGTCATCTCTTCCCGCCCTGCGGCCCCGTCTTTCGCGAACTCAAGGAGAACTGCGGGCCGGGCTCAAGAGCGCCTGCGATGCCGTCGAGCGCCGCCAGATCCAGGCCGAGCTCGAGCTGGCCCAAGCTGACCTGGCCGTGATGCTTGCCGAACAGGACGGTGCGATCGAGGCCGGGCCGCCCTTCTGAGGCGGCAAATTTTTTTCCCTGCAATGTGAGCCGGTCCGCTCGACCGGGGTCCCGGCTGTCAGGGATTCTCCCCGACCCGTCCTCCGGCTGCACGCCTGCGTAAAGGACGGCGCGGCCCAGCGGCGCCAATGAGGCATCATGGCCCGCTTCGGCGAGCCTCTCTCATGTTGGCGCTGAGGCGCGCGGACGATAGCCGCGTTTTCGCTTTTGTCGCAGCAGATCGAGAAACAGTTCGACGGCTTCCTCTTCCCGCCCGAAATGATGGATCATTGTCTGACCCTTTGCGCCAATGCGGCCCCACGTCCTGAGCAGGCAAATATCCCCGAACAGGTTCGGCTCGATCGACATGGCGTAGTAGCGCGCCATGTTCTTTGCCGCATCCGTGCGTTCGACATAGAGGTGATAGGGCTGCGAGATTATGAGATCAGAACCGCCGATCCTGGGAATCACGTCCAACGACAGTTATGAATCGTTCGGCAAGGATCGATTCACATCAGTGATGATAAGCGAAGCCTTCCGCAGGGATTTTGAGCGAGACGCCTGCGGCGCACAGCCTCAATCGCGCTCACCAAATCCGCGAGCGCGGTTTGGCCATCCGAGTGACGATTGCTCGCGACAGCTTAGCCGCACCACCCGTGTCTTGCGCCGTCCCAGCGCCTCGCGAGGCCTTCAATGATGAGACTGTCTCCTAGTGAGCGCCCTCCTCGCGTGACGGTACGAAGTTTGCGGCCATATTTGTCCTCGTTGCGCCAACCGGCCAATGGAGAATTTTCCGGCATTGAGCAGCGCCAGCAGGCGTGCTTCCGCCGCCTCGCCTTTTATCCGTTCCGTCTCGCAGCGCGGCGGGCTGAGCTCCGGCGTGTCGATATCTGCGATACGGATCTTCTCCCCCTTGAACCAAACGTGTCGCCATCGACGACGCCGTTCATTTGCGTGCTATCGCCGCAGAATGAAAACGCGGCTGCCGACGTATCCGGCGGAGGTATGTTGCTCAGAGCGAGGACACCCGAGAGATCGCCGGCGCCGCCGAAGGCAAGCCATCCTCCTGCAGCAATGATGATGGCTAGGAACCGCCGTCAGCGATGTGTTCGGGCCGTTCTTTCCCGTGGGGCCATTTTCCCTGTGGGGGATTTCGATCTTTCCTGCTGCCGGACTTCGCGCGCTTCTGAACGGAACCACATTCGATTTCGCCACTTGCCGGTCCTCTTCGGTTTGGCTCAACCAATCTCGGACTGGGTTTCAGTCTTTAAGGACATGCCGAGATTCGGGTGGTGTGCGAGGGGCGGGCGCAGTCGGTCCCGCCTCCCTTGGGGCCACTTCGTTGAGGCTCCTGCGGCTGCCCTGTTCCCGCTCCTCGCACGACGAGAATTCCCGAAATCCCGCCCTTTAGGCGGCCGCCATGCTGATTTCTCCGATGCTCTTCATCTCTCCGGATCGACCTTGCTGGTTGCACTGCGCGTCGGCCGATCAGGCAAGCTCGCTGCGTCTTTCCCGGCTTCGGAAAACCGGTTCTTGCCCACGCACCCCTTCATATCGTCACGCCGGAACCAGATCGCGCGTCCGCAACGCAACGGTGCATTTCCAGCGGTGAAAACGATCTGTTCGTCGGCACGCATGCGCAGCACCTCATGCGGCTGGATCAGCGGTCGGGCTGCAAGTTGCTTCGATCGTGTGCGCGATGACCCTTTCGACTGGAAACTGCGGCTGACCTGGTCGATCTCCACCGTCGTCGTGCCGCAACGGCGGGAAATGTATTCCGCAGTCTCCGGATCGTTGATCGCGGCGAAGGAAATCCAGCTGGCGCTCTCGAACCACTTGCTGGCGGCTTCCCGGCCGCCATAGGTCTCGCGCATCTGGCCGATCGACTGGTAGATCATGGTCAGCGTGATCCCATACTTACGGCCGGCGTCCCGGGCGGTCTCCAGGATCCGCATGTAACCAAGGCGCGCCACCTCATCGAGGACGAATAGCGCCCTCCCCTGCATCGCGCCATTGCGGTTGTAGATCGCGTTCAGAAACGAGCCGATGATGACGCGCGCCAGGCCCGAATGCGTCTCCAGTGTCTTGAGATCGACGTTGATGAAGACGTCCGTCTTTCCTCCGGCAAGATCGCTCGTCGTGAAGGTCGTTCCCGAAACCAGGGCGGCGTAGTTCGGGTAGGACAGCCAATGCGTTTCCTTCACCGCATTGGCGTAGACCCCCGAAAAGGTCTCCGGCGTCATGTTGACGAAGGCAGCGACATTTTCCTTCACGAAGTCCGAGTCCGAATTTTCGTAGATCGACTGCAGGCGTTGGCGCAACTTGGGTTCCGGCTCGGAGAGATTCTTTCGCACCTGCCGGAGCGTCTGGTCGATTTCCTTAGTGTGGCCGGAGAGGCAAATGTCGGCCATGAGCGCTGTCAGCAGTTGCAGAGCCGAGCCGCGAAAGAAGTCGTCGCGGACGCCACGCGCGCCACCGCTGTCGCTCATGATCCACGAAGCAACGGAGGCAATATCCTCCTCTTTCGTTCCGCCGAAGCGGCCGATCCAGTCAAGCGCGTTGAAACCGATCTCGGAGTGTTTCGGATCAAGGACGAAGACGTCGCGGTTGGCGCTGCCACGGTGGTTCGAAACCATCGGCGCCACCTCGTTTGACGGATCGAGGACGACGAGCGCGCCACCCCATTTGAGCGCCGTCGGGATCGTGACTGACGTCGTCTTGAAGCCGCCCGAGCCGGCAAAGACAATACCGTGCGACGAGCCGAACGAGCCGTCGAAGCAAAGCAGGGGCGACGTGCCGCCCGCTCCCCACGTATCTGCTCTGTCGGCGCGAAACGATTGCACGGCGACGCTGTCCCTGTCGACACGATAGCGCTCGCCAATGACGATGCCGCCGCTCTCGGGAAACAGCGTTCCGGCTTGCGACAGCTTCATCCAGCCCGCCTCACCGTGCAGGGCCCGCTTGCCGTAGATGCGTTTCGGCTCGGCTCTGGCGAAGGCGGCGTTACCGACAATCGCAACCCGCATGCCGAACAGCGCCGATATCAGCGCGATGGTGGCTCCGATCGCAGTCGCGGGATCGAGATAGTTGAATATGGACTTGCCGACCGGGACCTGTTCGGCGAATGCGAAGAGCCTCATTGCCTCACGTATCGCTGCGGTGAGGAGCGTCCCTGTCGCACCCGCGACGACGCCCCAACCGGTCGCCCTGATCCTCATCGAGCCCGCGCTCGCGAACAGAAAGGAGATACCGACGAGCGACACGACGACATAGGGCAAAGCGATGCCGGCGCGGCCGAGCATCTGCCGTGCCGCATCCGTCTTGCCGAACGCGGAAAGCCATTGTTCGATCCCGGTCATGCCGATGCCCGCGAGGATCATCAAGGCACAGGGTGCAAGGAAAAGGAGGATCCTAGTCATCGGTCTCCCCGAAGGCCTCTGCACCGATTGCCGTTAGCCGGGAGCGCTCCTGCTCGTCTCCCTTCAGCCGCCGGCTCGCATCGATAAGGAGCCCAAGCAGCAGCGCCCGCTTCTCGTAGCGCAGCCCCGCCTTGACGATCAGTCCGCCGAGTTCGATTTTTTCGCGCGTATCCTTCTTGCGGGCGTCGGATGTCGTGGCTCTTCGCATCCGCTCAAGCCTCGCCAGCCCCGCCCTGAGCCGCGCCAGACGCGTTCTGCGTGGCGGGGATGCTGCTCTCTTCGGCGCCGGCAGCCCTCTTTCCTCCGGTCGAACGGGCCTCGCCTCCGCGAAAGCGTTTCGCCACATCCTCGAACGCCGCCTGCAGTTCACCTTCCTCGATCTCGATCTCGCCGAACCCGGCCTTGAGCGCGATCCTGCCGATGCGCTCGGCCTCGCGGGTCTCGGCTAGCTTGAGCTGCTCCTGGAGCTTGGCGATTTCGTCGCGAATTCTAAAAGCTGGTTTTTTCATTTCGACTGTCTCCTTGGGCGTGAACGCCTGTCTTTCGGACCCAATCTTCCGGAGGTGAGTGCGGAACGCACTACTGTGAATCATACAATCGCCAAGGGCGATGCTTTCGCGAATGATCCCGGCCGCTCGGTGAGAGCGGCATCCAAGGGCGCAATTATACGTCGCTGGCGCGACGTTCTTCTTGAGGCCCGGCGGGGCCAATCTCGCTGTCGAACACGTTGATCCGCTCGTAATCGGGAAAAATTCCGCCGTGGCCGTCCCTCATTTCTCCGTCAGCATCGTCGCTCGCGGCTCCGGCCGCAGCGCCGTGCTGTCGGCGGCTTATCGGCACTGCGCCAAAATGGCCTTCGAGCGGGAAGCCCGGACGATCGACTACACCCGCAAGCAGGGGCTCTTGCACGAAGAATTCGTCGTCCCGGCCGGTGCGCCGGACTGGTTGCGGGCGATGATCGCCGATCAGTCGGTGTCTGGCGCGTCCGAGGCCTTCTGGAACAAAGTCGAGGGGTTCGAGAAACGCGCCGATGCGCAACTCGCCAAGGACATCACGATCGCGCTCCCAATCGAACTTTCGACGGAGCAGAACATCGTGCTGATACGGGATTTCATCGACCGCCACATCACCTCGAAAGGCATGGTTGCCGACTGGGTCTATCACGATGCACCCGGTAATCCGCATGTGCACCTGATGACGACGCTGCGACCGCTTACCGACGATGGATTCGGCGCCAAGAAGATTGCCGTCCTCGGGCCTGACGGCAACCCGATCCGCAACGATTCCGGCAAGATCGTCTACGACCTTTGGGGCGGCAGCGCCCCCGACTTCAATGCCTTCCGCGATGGCTGGTTCGCCTGCCAGAACAAGCATCTGTCACTCGCCGGCCTTGATATACGGGTCGACGGCCGGTCCTTCGAGAAGCAGGGAATCGAGCTCACGCCGACCATTCATCTCGGCGTCGGGGCCAAGGCGATCGAGCGGAAGTCAGCGGAAGCCGACCGGCACATATCGCTGGAACGGCTGGAGCTGCAGGAAGAACGTCGAGCCGAAAACGCCCGCCGCATCCAGCGCCGTCCGGAGATCGTTCTCGACCTGATCACCCGGGAGAAAAGCGTCTTCGACGAGCGCGATGTCGCCAAGATCCTGCACCGCTATTTCGCCGATGCCGGCCGGTTCCATAGTCTGATGGCAAGAATCCTGCAGAGCCCGGAAACGCTCCGCCTCGAGCGCGAACGCATTGATTTTGCGAGCGGGCTTCGTGCGCCGGCGAAATACACCACGAGGGAGCTGATCCGGCTCGAAGCGGAGATGGCCGACCGGGCAAACTGGCTCTCTCTACAATCCTCCCACGGTGTTCGAAACGCCGTGCTGGAGGCGATTTTTGCGCGTCACACTCGTCTGTCGGAAGAGCAGAAGGCCGCTATCGCTCACGTTGTTGCGGGAGAAAGGGTCGCCGCTGTGATCGGCCGTGCCGGCGCCGGCAAGACGACGATGATGAAGGCGGCCCGCGAAGCCTGGGAGGCCGCCGGCTACCGCGTTGTAGGCGGCGCGCTTGCCGGCAAAGCCGCCGAGGGCCTGGAAAAGGAAGCTGGCATTCTGTCCCGCACGCTGTCGTCGTGGGAGCTTCGCTGGAACGAGGGCCGTGATCTGATCGACGACAGGACCGTCTTCGTGCTTGATGAGGCCGGAATGGTCTCATCCAGACAGATGGCTCTGTTTGTCGAAACGGCAACCAAGGCCGGAGCCAAGCTCGTGCTCATCGGCGATCCGCAACAGCTCCAACCGATTGAGGCCGGAGCCGCGTTCCGCGCCATTGCCGATCGTATCGGTTATGCCGAGCTCGGAACCATCTACCGCCAACGCGAGCAGTGGATGCGCGACGCCTCGCTTGATTTGGCACGCGGGAATGTCGGCAAAGCGGTCGAGGCCTATCGCGCACATGGGCACGTCAGTGGATCGGAGCTCAAAACTGAGGCAATGCAGGCGCTGATCACCGATTGGAACAGCGACTACGATCCAATCGGAACTTCGCTGATCCTCGCTCATCTTCGTCGCGACGTTCGCATGCTCAACGAAATGGCGCGCGCAAAGCTCGTCGAGCGCCGCATCGTCGACGAGGGATTTGCCTTCAGGACCGAGGACGGAACCCGCAAGTTCGCCACCGGCGACCAAATTGTCTTCCTGAAGAACGAGGGCGCGCTCGGGGTCAAGAACGGCATGTTGGCGAAGGTAGTCGACGCAGCGCCCGGCCGCATCGTTGTTGAAGTCGGAGAAGGCGAACACCGCCGGCAGGTTACGGTCGAGAGCCGCTTCTACAATAACGTCGATCTCGGCTATGCCACCACGATTCACAAGAGCCAGGGTGCCACCGTCGATCGGGTCAAGGTGCTGGCGTCCTTGTCGCTCGACCGCCATCTCGCTTACGTCGCCATGACACGTCATCGCGAGGATCTTGCCGTCTATTACGGCCGTCGGTCTTTCGCCAAGGCCGGCGGCCTGATTCCGATCCTGTCGCGGAAAAATGCCAAGGAAATCACGCTCGATTATGCGAACGGCCGCTTGTACCGCCAGGCGCTGCGCTTCGCCAGGGCTCGGGGTTTCCACCTCGTCAGTGTCGCCCGAACGCTCGTCCGCGATCGGCTCGAATGGACAGTCCGCCAGAAATCGAGGTTCGCCGGCCTCGGCGCACGTCTCTCAGCGATCGCCGGCAAGCTCGGTTTTTCTGCTGCCGCAGGCGGGACCTCTCAACCGCGCACGGTCGAGGAGTTGAAACCTATGGTCCCCGGCATCACCACCTTCGCGAAGTCTCTCGAGCAGGCTGTCGAGGACAGGCTTGCGGCAGATCCAGGCTTGATGAAGCAATGGCAGGAAGTCTCGGCACGCTTCCATCTTGTCTATGCCCAGCCGGAAGCGGCGTTCAAAGCCGCCAATGTTGACGCGATGCTGAAGGACGGAGCTGCCGCGAAAACCACGATATCCAGGATCGGTTCGGAGCCCAAAGCCTTTGGCGCGCTGAAGGGCAAGACCGGCATCCTCGCCAGCCGCGCGGACAAGCAGACCCGTGATACGGCCGACGCCAACGCTCCCGCGCTGGCGCGCAATCTCGAACGCTATCTGCGTCAACGGACGGTGGCGGCGCGCAAGTATGAAATCGAAGAACGCGCCCTTCGTCTGAAGGTGGCGGTCCACATCCCGGCTCTGTCGCCGGCGGCAAAGCAGACGCTCGAGCGCGTCCGAGACGCCATCGACCGAAACGATCTTCAGGCAGGGCTCGAATACGCGCTTGCCGACAAGACGGTGAAAGCGGAGCTCGAAGTATTTGCCAGAGCCGTTTCGGAGCGTTTTGGCGAACGGACCTTCTTGCCTCTTGCCGCCAAGGACACGGGCGGACAGGCGTTCCAGTCCGTGACCAACGGCATGTCGGACGCGCAGAAGGCGGAGTTGCAATCCGCTTGGAATTCGATGCGGACGGTGCAGCAACTTGCAGCTCATGAGCGCACCACCGAGGCGCTGAAGCAGGCGGCAACGATGCGGCAGACGAAGAGCCAGGGACTCTCCCTGAAATGAGGGCTGGAGCTGAAAAACGCCTACCGATCATCCCGCGACGGAGGCGAACGGCTGGCATTCTGTCGGTGGCCGCGGCCGCCATCGTCCTCATCGCAGTAACTGGCTTCCTGGGCGGCTATCGGATCAACCAGACTCCGAGCGAGGCTCTCGGTCTCTGGCGCATTGTTCCGCTACATCGTCCGCCGAGCGTCGGAGATTTGGTGTTTGTCTGCCCAGCCGGGATGGCCGGCATGCCGGAGGCGAGAGCGCGGGGATATCTCCGCTCCGGTCTTTGCCCGGGCCGTGTCGCGCCGCTCATCAAGACAGTCGTCGGCGTCGCTGGGCAGCGTGTCGAAATCGGCGCCGAAGTGACGATCGATGGGCGCGCGCTTCCTTCCTCCGCTCTGGCACAGCGTGACGGAAAAGGTCGGCGGCTGAGGCCTTCCCCAAGCGGCGTCGTGCCAGACGGACACGTGTTCCTGCATTCCTCGTTCGTCGGCTCCTACGATTCCCGCTACTTGGGGCCGCTGCCGGCTTCCAACGTTCTCGGCCTGGCGCAGGAGGTGCTGACCTATGCGCCGTGATTGGCTCCGGCCAACGCTGCTCATCATCGCGTCGGTCATCGCCGGAACGGTAGCATGGAACGGCCATGTCTTGCTGCTGCCGATCGCGCTGGGATTCCCCGTCCTGTGGTCGCTGGCGCGAACGAGGTCCGCGGCAACACTCGTTTCGATCGGGTACTTCCTGGCAGCGTCGCGTGGCCTGCCGCAAGGCGTGGCAACTTTCTATGCCTCGGATCTCTGGCCGGGCCTGCTGTTGTGGCTAATCGCCTCCGCGAGCTTTGTCTCTTTACACGCGCTGCTTTGGACGAAAGATGCCGGCAGCCTGCCCTACCGCTATGTCCTGGCGGCCGTCCTTATGACGGTTCCGCCTCTCGGTATTACCGGTTGGGCTCATCCCGTCACGGCTGCCGGCGTGTTATTTCCGGGATGGGGATGGTGGGGCCTGGCGGCGACGACAGCCGGCGTTGCGGGCCTCGTCTCACGCCTAAGGACGGCTGTTGCTGTCGCCCTCGCAGGCTTCTGGCTCGGGTCCGCCGCGCTCTGGACGGATCCGACGCCACCGCAAGCGTGGCAGGGCGTCAATCTCGAACTGGGTGCTTCGCTTGGGCGGGAGACCAGCATACAGCGTCACCGTGATCTGATTGCCAGAGTAAAGGATCGAGCAGCCGAGGACCTCCGCTACATTGCTCTTCCCGAGAGTACCTTGGGTTTCTGGACGCCGAGGATCGAGCGGCTGTGGACGCGGTCTCTGGAGGGCCGGGACATCACGATTCTCGCGGGTGCCGCGGTCGTCAACGCACGCGGATACGATAACGTGCTCATCGCGCTGTCTGCCCAGGGCGGTCAGATCCTGTACCGGGAACGGATGCCGGTGCCGGGCTCGATGTGGCAGCCGTGGCGAGCGCTTTTAGAGGAAAGCGGCGGGACGCGGGCGCACTTCTTCGCAAACCCGATTCTCACTCTCGGAGCCACACGAGTTGCACCACTGATCTGCTATGAGCAACTGATCGTCTGGCCAATCCTTCAATCGATGCTTAGTGATCCGGATCTGATCGTGGCTGTCGGCAACGGCTGGTGGACAAAAGGGACGTCCATTGTCGCCATCCAGCGTGCCAGCACCGCGGCCTGGGCGAAGCTGTTCGAAAAACCGGTTGTTTTTTCCTTCAACACCTGATGGCGCCTCAATACCGGATGCCCAAGGAGACACCATGCTCGACGCTGCCCTGATCAAAGATTGTGCCGACCCTTCCCTGAAGCCTGCGATCGTTGAACAGTTCGTGACGGCGGCCGGATCGGCCGATCCCCTCTCCGTGACCGTCAGATCGGGTGGTCGATTGATCCTTGTCCCGCCGGCCAAATCAGCCGACGAAGCGTTGGAAATCGTGCGGCAATATGCGGGAAACGCGGTGGTCCGTGTCGGTCTGACGCAGTTTCCAGTTGGCGTGGGAGTCAAGGACCCAGCGGACCTCAAGCGGGATTTGCTCGACGCTTGCCAAAACGTTCGCAAGGGCACGGCTATGTTCGCCAAGATCATCAGGATCGTTTCAAAGTGGTACGGCAATCCCACGAACGATGACGCCTTCGCGCAGATCTTCGAAGACGCCGTCTACGCATGGAAAACCGGAGAGTTCGAGGGGATGAGGGTGTTTCAAGCTCCCGATCCGGAAGGAAGCGTCACGATGAAAAACGTATCGCCGGTGCGTGCGGAAAACAAAAGCAACATCCACCCGGAGGAAGCCGCCGCCGAACCGCCCGACGCCAGCAAGATTGGTTCAGCCGAGATGCGGATCGACCTGTCGAGCATAGGCGGCAAATGACATTCTCGCGCGACGGAGACAGACGGGAATGTCCCGATTAAAAATGGTCATTCCGGCCGAGGCCTCCATTGCCACACCTAAGTGGCTGACGAACCGCAAAACTGGGTGGGGAATTTCCCCCACTGCCCCACCTTTTCGGCAGGTGTGGCAGTCTATTCCCGGTTACATCTCTGCGCCAGTTGCGGTTTAACCTGGCCGCTTTGTTTTGCCGGAACTAAATTAGAAAACCTGCGTTTAGTACCGTCGCACACCAAAGCGACGTAAATGGCAGATGTAAATAAGGAAGCGGTGTTCTCTGTACGCCCTCAAAAATGCCGCTCCTGCCGCTCCCCTATCCGGGCGGCTTCCCAGTTCATGGCTTGTAACAAGGCAGTGTCCGTGTCGCGCGGGCACTGCCTTAGTCGTGGCAGCTCCCGCCGATGCAAAGCGAGATGCGAAGCATGATGATATTCGATGACGACGTGGAGACAGCGCTAGCTTTCGCGTGCGAGGAACTCCAGATGACGCGGGAAGAGCTGATGCGCCTCCTCGTTCGCGAGTGGCTGGAGTCCTATGCTTACCTGCCCCTCAACGACTTGGATGAGGGCAGCGAGACTGCGGGAAGCGCGTAGGTGCAGCGGCCAAAGCGGAAACGTGTCTCACCGAAGCCACGTTTCTTCGAAGCCGACGAATGCTATCATCCTTCTTCATCATGGATGGACTGGCCCTCATCGAAGTTCACCTGGCGTTGGCGGAGAGACACGTAGCTGACGGTGCTCGCCACGTGGTACTTCAGCGTGAAATCTTGGCCGACCTTGAGAGCGGCGGCCACAACACCAAACCTGCGTGAACTCCTTGCGGTCCTCGAGCAATCGCTTGCCTTTCATCTTTTCGATCGCGACCGGCTCATCAGAGAGAGAGAGAGAGAGAGAGAGAGAGAGAGAGAGAGAGAGAGAGAGAGAGAGAGAGAGTGCTGGCGATACGCAAACTTTAACTGGCGACCGGCTACGAAGCGCGCCAACGGTAAGACATGCTTGCGCTCCCCTTTCAGCAGATCGATGACCGCCCCCTGCAGCGTCGGAACGCGTGAGGGGTAAAACCGTCCGGCTGCCGGATGGCACCGACTCCGACACCGATGAACCTGCTTGAGTGCAGCACAGGTACGATCATACGGAGCGCTGCTGCCGTCCCTTCGTGGTGTCCGGAAGGGTTCACGAGGGTTACGATCATGGCCCCGGCGGGGTTGTTTCTATGAGGCGTACTCGTTCATTTCTTGTTCACGATTGCTACCGTAAAGTGTTGACAAGGCGCGGATGCGCGCCATTCGATCAAGCGGACGATTGCGTTCCTCGCCTCGACGACGGAAGCAAACGTTGCCAGCCTCTTCTTCCAAAAATGGACCGTTAAAGCGCCATGGAAAACACGCAACTCAGCGTATGGGAAGATTTTTTCCAGTTCGATCACGCACTCAAGGTGATTTCCGATGCCGTCCCTCAGCCGATCATTGTGAAGGACAAACATTCGCGCTTCCGCTTCCTTAACAATGCCGCCTGTGCTCTTCTCGGCAGAGCACGCAGCGATCTGATCGGACGCACGGATCACGACATCCTACCGGCGGCAGAGGCCGATCGCATACGTGCGATGGACCAACAGGTTCTTGAGACCGGGGAAGAATTCTCTTTTGAGGAAGACATCACTGCAGCCGACGGAACCGTCAGAAACCTGGTGACACAGAAACGCCGCGTCGAACTCGCCAGTGGCGGCTCGAAGGAGATGCTGCTGGTGGTGACGATGCTGGATATGACCGCATGTCGTAGGGCAGAGGCAGAGCTCCGCGCCAGTGAAGAGCATTATCGGTCCTTGATCGAGCTCCATCCTCAGGTCCCGTGGACGGCGCGCCCATCCGGAGAGCTTCTTGAAGTCGGCCCGCGATGGAAAGAGATTACCGGCTTCGAGGTTGCCGATGCGCTCGGGACAGAGCGGGCGAAGGCGGTGCATGCTGATGATGTTGAGGACGTGGAGCGGCTGTGGTCCAGATCGCTTTCAACCGGGGACCCGCTGGATGTCGAATTCCGGCTGGCGAGCGCCGAGGGAGGCCACCGTTGGTTTCGCAGTCGCGCGGCTGCACGAAAGGCGGGGGACGGTACGATCATCCGGTGGTACGGGATCCTGGAAGATGTCGACGATCGCCGAAGAGCCTTAGAGGCCGTTAAGGAGAGCGAGGCCCAGTTCAGGGCAATCGCGGACGACGCGCCAGTGATGATTTGGGTGACTGATGAAAACGGCGCTGCCACTTACCACAGTCGTCTCTGGCTCGAAACAACTGGCCAAACCACCGAGCAGTCCCGAGGTCTTGGATGGGCCGATGCAGTTCATCCGGAGAAACGACAAGAGGTTGAGGCTGGGTTCGAGGCGGCAATGCGCGACCGAAAACCCGTCCGGGTGGAATACCGTCTCCGGCGCGCCGATGGCAGTTGGGCTTGGGTCATCGATCTCGGTCAGCCACGCTTTGCCTCCGACGGGCGGTTCCTCGGCTACGTTGGTATTGCCCTCGACATCACCGAACGCCGCAAGGCAGAACAGGACCGACTGCTGGCGCAAAAGCAAATTCACCACATGGCACGACACGATGCGTTGACGGGATTGCCGAACTGGCAGTCTCTCCGCGAGGAGTTCGAACGCATATCGAACAACATCGTGCCGGACACGAAGATCGCAATTCTCTGCCTCGATCTCGAGCGCTTCAAGTCGATCAATGACGCCTATGGTCGCGCCAGCGGCGACCTGCTGCTACGCCGTGTCGCCGATCGGCTGCGAAATTGTGTCAAGCAATCCGACATCCTCTGCCGGCTCGGCGGCGACGATTTCCTCGTCTTGCGCACGGGCATCAAGAGCAATGACGAAGCGCGCAACCTTGCTCAGCAGCTTATCGATGTCGTTGAAGTACCGTATGGGCTCGCAGGATCGCATGTCGATCTTGGCGCTATTGTCGGACTTGCGGCTGCTCCGAAGGGTGACCAGTCAATAGACGAGCTTATCCAGGCTGCCAATATTGCGCTTGATCAGGCCAAAGCTGGTGGCCGCGGCACATATGTAGATTACGAGCCGGGAATGGACACGCATCTCCAGGCAAAACATGAGATAAAGGTTTTGCTTCGGCAGGCGCTCGCAAACAATGCGCTTGAAGTCCAGTACCAGCCGCTGGTCAACCTCCATACGGGCAGGCTCACGACATGTGAGGCGCTGGTCCGATGGCCGCAACCCGGACGAGGCCAGATCTCTCCGGCCGAGTTCATACCGGTTGCCGAGGAAGCTGGCCTGATCGGGCCACTTGGCGAGTGGGTCCTTCGTCAGGCCTGCACCGAGGCAGCGAAATGGCCGCTCGATATCAGTGTGGCGGTCAACCTATCGCCTGTGCAGTTCGACCGCCGTCTTGCTGCAACTGTCTGCGACATATTGAAAGAGACGGGTCTGAATGCCTCGCGCCTGGAGCTCGAAATCACCGAGTCGGTATTGCTCGATGAATGCGACCGCAATTTTCAGATACTAAAGGAGATTCGGCAACTCGGAGTCAAAGTCGCGATCGACGATTTCGGGACCGGCTATTCGTCGCTGAGCTATCTGAGGAGCTTTCGGTTCGACAAAATCAAGATCGACCGTAGCTTCGTTTCCGATCTGCCGGCCGGGAAGGAATCGCTGGCGATCCTCAGGGCGGTTGCCGGAATTGGACGCACGCTGGGAATCACCACAACCGTGGAAGGCGTCGAGACTCCAGACCAGCTCGAGATTATCAAGGCTGAAGGCTTCGATGAGGCGCAAGGTTACGTTTTCTCACGCCCCCTGCGCGCTGCACAGTTAGAGGAGCTAATCAAGTGTTCGCAATAGAACTTTGCCGACCGACTGCCGACGGCGGCCCGATCTTATCCGTCATTGGCACTCTTTGAGAAAGAAAAGAAAAGCCTCCACTGCTACCAAGACGACAAGAAGGCTTCGGCCCGAGCGTTCGAAAGGGTCCGCCCGACAATAGTAAATCTGAGGCGCCCTGCAACCGGAAACGGCGCCACGGCGGCTCCACCCACACCTTTTTCATGGCGAGTCGCAGGTCCCCGAGCGTACATCCTGAGACTGATAAGAGGCTGGCGATCTCGATCAACCAGCCTAGATTTTCTAACGGCGCTGCGTCGGCGTCGTCGGAGGGAATACGATGGATTTCGCGCAACCCTTGAGTTTCGATCCACTTGGATCCGACGCGTTGGAAATGATCGAAAGGGCGCTCCACGGCGCGCTCGGCAATGAATGTTTCCTATCCTGCGGAGACTTCTTGCACGTCAAATTTTTTAGCTATCGGGGCTCCGTCCCTACTGGATGCCCCTTCAAATCGAAGTAACGCTTTTGGGAACCAATTCCGGAACGCCGGAGTTTGTCTTCGTCGCCCTCACCTCAGCGCGACAAAGGCAAAAGCAGCGGCGCCTTCGATCCCCTCGAAGGACGCCGCTCTTTTTGTGCTCACCAGTCGCCGCTCGCCCCCATTGTGACGCCGCACCGCCCTGAAATCTGGCTTGCGCTTGTGCAAACGGAGGCTGACAGCCCGCTTGTCGAATACTGTGGACGAGATCCTCAAGCGCCTGCCGGATGAGGAACTCTATCCTCGCGCTGCTGCCGAGGCGGTCCGATCGTTCCTACGCCTGGGCCTGCATCTTGGGCTTCGCTAGAAGAACCTGCGGCAACTGCTTTCTGTCCGCTGGGCATTTCCTGACATCGGAGCGTCGGCCCGACAGGATATGAAGCGTGGCGGGTCCCGGCGAACGCCTTCGAGAACGCCAACTCCTCGTTCTTCGGCTCAAAACCTCCGGCTAATTCTTCTGGATCTATTGAAATCTCTATTGCTATCTCGACGCCTATGTCGATCGTCATCGCGGCGTGCTCGTGCCTGGCGCTGATGACCCTGGCACTCTTGTTATGAAGATGGGCAAAACCCAGGCAAGGACGCCGCTGGCACCTTACCGCTACCTGCGCGGCGGGCCTTCGCGAATCTCAGCATCATTTCCGGCAGCGGACCGGTAGCTATGGCGGACGTGGGCAAGATATCTGTCTTCGCGAACTTCAACTTTTGAATTTGAATGGCGATTACCTCCTCCATTGACTAGCGCGTTATCGCTTCCTCGAACAAAATCAGAACATCTGCTTTGACAATCTTTAGAATCCGTGGATTATCACTGGGCAATGCATAGCTTCCAGCCAAGCTCCTCCCGAGCGCTGGGAGCCGTGAAGGGGGCGGAAGCGCCTGCGTGGCCGTACCTTTTTCTCTGTTCAAGGATTGATAGGACGACGCTCATGGCCAAAGACGCTGCACTATTGTCTGAGCTGCGTAAGCTGATCGGACAGCGGATGGACGCTGGCCAGATTGCCCAGCCAAGCCAGATTGTTGAAGAAATTTTTAAGAACAAGCCTCTGACAGGTCCTCATGCCGACTTCTACAGGGCGTTTGCCAAGAAGGAACTGGTAAAGGTAGTTACGCGAATGCTGAAGCGCATCGGCATGAGCGACGATCCCGCCTCTCCTCAAATGGTCTTTCCGGGCCATACCCGTCTGGTTAAATCGTATCCCGTGATCAGAAACGGTGAGAGGGCCCTGGTTCCCATAAGCCTTTGCACGCCGCGAGAACTCTCAGACCATATACTACTTCTCCGCAAGCAGGCGAAGGGCTGTGAAAACCACGCTGCCGAGCTGGAGCAATATGTGGCCAGCAAAATCTCTTTGGAGGAAGCCCAGGCTAAGGAGCATTCAGAAGCGGCCGAGGTCGAGCCGGCCTGACACCAGGAAGCCAACGCTGGGTGACTACCTAAACGAGTACGATAGGCAGGCCTAAAGCATTTGTTCTCAATGCTGCGCGCTCCGCTTTACGAACAGATCGTTGAACACCCGATCCGCTCCCCACGCCTGAGCCGATGTGAAGGCAAGCTGTCGCAACTCGTCGCTGGCCAGTGGCTGCTGCCCAGGCTTGTAGCCGAGATCATGGTTCGCTTCGGACCACGCGTGCTGAAAGAGAGTCTTGATCTGCAACTCGAAGCAGTAGGGCACTAGGTTCTTGTCGTAACTCGGGTCGATCAGATCTTGCTGCAGCATAAGGATATGGTGATTTCCAAAATACCCAAACTCCCACTCGTTCTCTGGCAACATGTCTTTCGATTCGATGGCGTGGAAGTAGCGCTGAACTTCCTCCGAAATCCTATGCACATCATCCTTATAGAAAGTGATGATCCGCGCGCCGATCTGATCCTGAATCTGATGAAGCGGATCATCGTACTTCGCTTTTCCATCTTTCTCAGCAGCGGCTTTGCCCATGAAGCGCTCCACAGACTTCGGGCGCGTCGAGATGCGATCGATCCGCGGCTGACCGGCGAAGATGTCCTGCAATAAGTTGGCAAGCTTGTTGGCGATGGGGAAGAGCACGGTTTCGTACCGCGCTCGATATTGAGCTTCGACGGTCATCTACCCTTCTCCAGTTTTTCGCTAATCACTGAGCCGACTGTGCTGAAGCGCATCTTATCGGCTCCTTTCTCGACGGGTTTGTGTTCGAAGACCTTATCGAAGGAGGCAGCGTCAGCCGTGAGCATGGCCCCATTGTCCAGCTCCACGGTCCGATAAGGCAATTGCCGAGTGAACTCGGTGGCATCGAACTGAAAATTATCATTGGCCAGGTCAGCTCGTTCGAGCTGCTTCACCACGGCGGCCTTGGCGCCCTCGGAAAATCCGTAGCGATTACAGAAAGCCTCAACGCTCAATGTCTCTGTACCAAGCCCACTGGCCAACGTAGCTGCGGCAGTGATCTGGCGCTTGATTTCCAAATCGTCCGTCGTTTTGATCGCCTTCTTCAATGCGACAGCGAGACGACGGGTGCCGAACGCAGGACTGGTCATGAAGTCCGACAGCAGAAACTCCTTAACCCAGTAGTCCGACGACTCCAGATCCTGACTGTTAATCTGCTTGTCGACGGCCATGCCACTCCAGAAACCACCTTGGAATGACTGATGCTTGTAAACGACAGCTTTGTAGGAATGCGCATTTTTCATGAATACGCGGTCGATGAATTCGACCGTCAACATGTCGGCAGCCTCATTTACAACCACGCCATTGTTGGCGCGAAAGCGTGATATCACCACCTTGTGCTCGGCACCTTCGGTGCCTTTGATCAGGAATAAAAGCCCGAGCCCCGAGCGGCGGGTCGTTACTGTCGCCAGTTCCTCGGCAAGCGCACGGCCCAGATCGACCCCAGGCGCTGACGCATAGGCAATCAACATGTCACGACGCGCGTTGGCTTGAGCGCCGCCATTGCCCTTGTTGAAGGCGATGCCGATGTTGCATTCGGTATCGGCCTTTTCGTACACGTTTCTCATTAGGATAAACATGTCGCCGTCATGCGGCACTTGGCTTCCGACGATGGCCGATGGCTCGGTTGCCCCCTTATTGGGATAGACAAGGTATGTATGGATGCTCTCGATAGGCAAACTTATCCCCCTCGCTGCCGAATACTTCGATTTTACAACAGCTACATATAATGCCTGTCCCGCACAAGCGTACGCATCCGAGGTGGGCCGCCTTGTAGGAATTGTCGGATCTGGCACTGACTGTCCTTATTGACGTCAAAAAGGACAGTGCGGCTTTGGATCGAGTTGAGATTGTCGATACGGGTCGGCGTCGTCGTTTTGAAGCTCCAGACTGTCGCGGAGAGTTATTCGGAACCTGGCTTGTGTGCGACAACGGCGCGGCGACATGGAATATCGCGTTCGCAACTATATGAATGGCGCCGGCTCGCGCGAGCGTGACAACTGGATGCTGCGTCGCCTGTCGGCGGCTTTGTACCGATTGAGCGCCGCAGAACGGTTGGCCGCGCGGCAGGAAAAGTGCAAGCCGCTTTTCGACGACATGCACGCGTGGCTGAAAACGGAGCGCGCCACGCTCAGCAAATCGTCCGAGGTGATCGAGCCGATCGATTACATGCTGAAGCGTTGAGATGGTTTTGCCCGTTTCCTGGACGATGCCCGGATTTGTCTGACGAACAATGCGGCCGAGCGCGCTCTGAGAGGAACTGCACTCGGGCGCCGCAACTGGACCTTCGCCGGTTCCCAGCGTGGGGCCGATCGAGCCGCCATCATGCTCTCCGTCATCACGACCTGTCGTCTCAACGACGTTGACCCCAAGGCGTGGCTCGCCGATGTGTTCGCCCGCATCGCCGATCTTCCCGTCTCCCGCCTGCACGAACTGCTGCCTTGGCAATGGAAGACACACTAAGGGACGGCTATTGCGGCGGCCGCGTAAACAGCTCCCGGAACAATGATTGCGAACGCTCCAGGCCCTTCATCGGTCAGGATCAATGACTTCGACTTGTTGACCGGGTCGCCGATCAAGCCCTTCTTGTGAAGCCTATCCGTCGTTGCCCAGTCGAAGCCCTTCCAGGCACAACGTTCGTTTATGCAGCGTGAGCCATAGCAGGGCCAAAACCGCATCGTCGATCTTGTCCTCATCGATCTCCATGAACCCACGTTACCACGCGCGGCGCTAAAATCCTGCGGCCCTGCTCGATGGATACGCACAAGCAGACGCCCATTGTTGTACAGCCTCACAACCAAACTGAGAATCCGTAAACATCGCTGATAACTACTTTTAGGTCGCTGCTGCTCGAGGCGGACACATAAGTCGCCGACATTCTCGCGTTAAACACCCTAGAAGTCCCAAAACTACCGAAAGATCGGCACCAACTTACGGCGGCGATAGCTGATTGATGCGTTGTTTGCACTGGAGGCGATTGGAGGGAAGGTCGAACTCAAAAGTAGGGTATTGAGCGCCCTGCCAATACACGACATGGTAGCACTAGCCCTTTGGAGGAGGCCACGATGGACCCAAACAGCCCGTTTAAGAAAGTCCCCTTTCTATACCACTTTACCGACCGGAGAAATCTCGACCTCATTCGTCAGCACGGCGGGCTTTTCCCGATCGCGCAGCTCATGGCAGGAGGCGTCGCCGTTCCCGCCCCAGGCGGAAACGAATGGAGCCGAGACGCCGATGCATTGAAAGGGATGGGAAACTACGTGCATCTGTGTTTCCGCAATAGCCATCCCATGGAATTCGTGGCACGAAGAGACGGTCGCATTACAGACTCAATTTTCCTCCGTATCCATCCGGCAGTCCTCGACTTTGCCGGCGTACGTTTTACAAATGACGTCTCGAACAAAAGTGGTGTAGAATCCGTTCCGATAGAGCAGGCAGCCGCTCTCATCGATTTCGAGGTTTTGTATACTCGGACGGATTGGAAGGATCCGGCGATCCAGCAGCGGCTCTTGCAGGCAGAAAAATACGAGGTTCTGGTTCCATGCCAGATACCTCTCGACTTGATCGGAAACATTTGATGGCAGAGCGCCCCATTTTCATACCATCGGTCAATTCTCCCGGGTTCGTCAAAGTCGTGAGCTTTGATATCCCGTTCGCAACGGGTTTCGCGCCGGTTCAGAAACAGAAGAACGTACACTCGCTACACGCTGCCGCCGCGCGAGCTGGATATAGCCCACTGCTCGAAATATCTTCCAAGTCCGAGGAGAAGGCAGGCCGCCACCTGAGCGCATTTCATCTCAAAGTAGATACTGCTTCGGGATCAATACCTCTCGAAAACGCATTCCAAGGCAGCAAGGTCTTTGAGTACGGTGGTCCATATATCGATCTGTACGTGACCGATCCGCGCAGCGCGAAGCGAGATCCCAGATTGCGGGAATCTGGTCGCTTAGTGGCGTTCGAAATCGACGGAAGCGAATTTCCGCTCCAACCGTCCACAGTTTTCTATGACTGGCTATACCTCAACGCCATTTACCCGCACCGGGAGTGGCTTAGGGAAAGGATTGACGGTCATATGCGTTACGCGGGATTTACCGATATCGAATTCAACCCCAAAAAGTCGATCAATTGCCAAGCAAAATCCTGCGCTCTGTTCGTTTCTTTGATGCGCGCCGGTCTTATGGATAGAGCCATGAACTCGGCAGAGGAGTTCATTACGCTGATGTCAGAGCAAATTCGGTCAAAGCGCTCGCAGCCTGAACAGGCCGATCAGTTGCACTTTTAGACCACTGGCATGGGATGTCGATCGAACCGAGCAAATCCAAGAAGTCGCAGGCACTAGCACAATATTGGAACACTTCTAGCACCGACATCGGTGTTAGAAAAAGCCTACCCGGGCGCCGCAAGGCCCTTGGCGGCTGAAGCAGGCTTCAGGGAGGCCATGCTTTCGGACGTCTAGGGGCTCCATCTTCAGAGCGCACAATTAGGGAACGCAGCATACTTCCTTCACGCTGTCGATAGGCTGCCTCCGTTACGTGGATCGATCGCAGTCCGTGGTGTTGGCGGCTTGTCATCAGGTGTGATCCCCTCGTAGAAAAACTTTAGGACATACTTATCGAACCTGGTCAGTGAATCGATCTCCGCCATTCTCTGAAATCCGATGCCCTGGAATTGCTTGATAGCGTTATTGAGCCCGAAGTCTGGTGTTGTGAAATCCATCAGATGGCTCCGATTGACCTTGCCCCCAAGTTTTATCCAGTTTTTGAGTTCGCTCCTGCGGTTTTGGGTTGCTGTATTTGGGGCGGTAGCGGCGGGTTGCGGTGCGGAGCCATTTCGGCTGCGCAGCACCGCAGCACGTCGCGGGTTGATGGTCTGAGCGAACTCGGCCGGTGTCAGCCAGCCGAGGCCAGAGTGCGGTCGGTGATCGTTGAAATCGCTGCGCCAGTTTGAAAGCGCTGAGCGAGCATAGGTCAGTGACGAGAAGAGGGTTTCATTCAAGAGCTCGTCT
>NZ_NWTB01000024.1:0-3789 GCF_002531875.1 Sinorhizobium sp. FG01 | reverse complement strand
GTCTTCGATACGCTGTTGAAGCCGGCCGATGATGAAATTTCAACAGCCTATGGCTTACTCGCCGAGAGCGTCTCCTTTCCCGAGGACATCTCGTCGGCGACCTTCCGTCTGCGGACCGAGGCGAAATGGGCAGACGGCAAACCGGTGACGCCCGAGGACGTCGTCTTCAGCTTCGAGAAGGCAAAGGAGCTGAACCCGCTCTATCAGAGCTACTACAGGCATGTCGTGAAGTCGGAAAAGACCGGCGACCGCGACGTGACCTTCCACTTCGATGAAAAGAACAATCGCGAACTGCCGCACATTCTCGGCCAGATCCTGATCGTTCCGAAACATTGGTGGGAGGGCAGCGGGCCGGACGGCAAGCCGCGCGACATCAGCCGCACGACGCTCGAGCCGGTCATGGGCTCGGGGCCCTACAAGATCGCTTCGTTCCAGCCGGGCGGCTCGATCCGTTTCGAATTGCGGGACGACTATTGGGGCAAGAACCTCAACGTCAATGTCGGGCAGAACAATTTCAACTCGATCACCTATTCCTTCTTCGGCGATCGCGACGTCGAGTTCGAGGCCTTCCGCTCCGGCAACACCGACTACTGGGTAGAAAACCAGGCAATGCGCTGGGCGACCGGCTTCGACTTCCCGGCGGTGAAGGACGGTCGCGTCAAGCGCGAGGAAATCCCCAACCCGTTCCGGGCAACCGGCGTCATGCAGGCGATGGTGCCGAACATGCGCCGCAAACCCTTCGACGACGAGCGCGTGCGCCAGGCGCTGAACTATGCGCTCGATTTCGAGGAACTGAACCGAACCATCTTCTTCAATCAATACCAGCGCGTAAACAGCTTCTTCTTCGGCACGGAACTCGCCTCATCGGGCCTGCCTAAGGGCGAGGAACTGAAGATCCTCAACGAGGTCAAGGAGCTGGTCCCACCGGAAGTGTTTACGACCCCCTACACCAATCCTGTCGGGGGAACGCCGGAAAAGGCCCGCGACAATCTGCGCCAGGCGATTGCGCTCCTCAAGGAAGCCGGCTTCGAACTCAAGGGCAACCGCATGGTCAACAAGGCGACCGGCAAGCCCTTCGCCTTCGAAATTCTGATAAACAGCCCGGCACTCGAGCGGGTCGCGCTTCCCTATACGCAGAACCTGAAGCGGATTGGTATCGAAGCAAGCGTGCGCATGGTCGATCCGTCGCAATATACCAACCGGGAGCGCGCCTTCGATTACGACATGACCTGGGAGGTCTGGGGCCAGACCTTGAGCCCCGGTAACGAGCAAGCGGATTACTGGGGATCGGAAGCCGCCACACGTCAGGGCTCGCGCAATTATGCCGGCATTTCCGACCCCGGCGTCGACGCGCTCATCCAGCGCGTGATTTTCGCAAAGGATCGGGAGACGCTGGTTGCCGCCACCAAGGCGCTCGACCGTGTGCTGCTCGCCCATAATTACGTCATTCCGCTCTATTACAAGCTGGCCGCCCAAATAGCCTATTGGGACAAGCTGGACCGGCCGCAAGAACTACCGAAATACGGACTCGGCTTCCCCGTTGTGTGGTGGTCCAAGAACGCTGCGAGCCAATGAAGCATTGCACTCAGGGCATCTCTCGATTTCAAAAGCGCGGAGCGAATCACTCAAATACGGGACCAGCTCGGCAGGATGCGACGCGCCAAGGAGTTCAGGGATTGAAACGACATAGACGGCGAACGAGAGCGCCGCCGGTCCCGGCGGTCGGCGGCGCGAATGTGCCGGGGTTCGCCTGATGGGTGCCTATATCCTGCGCCGGCTGCTCCTGATGATTCCAACGATTGTCCGGATCATGGCCATCTCGTTTGCGTCGTGCAATTTGCCCCCGGCGGTCCCGTGGAACAGGCATCGCGGACTGGCACCCGACCTCTTCTCGCGGGCACCGGACCTGAAGGTCGTCTTTTCCGGCGACGCGGGTGTCTATCACGTGCTGACGCTGCCGGGCCTGCCCGACGTGCCGCTAGTTTTCGCTTCGTCGACCGGACGCTGACGAGACGGGTAAGCGAATTCGCCGATCAGTTTCAGCGGACTACGCCGTTTCATCAGGGTTGGCCGGAATGTATCGCGAGTGCGTATGCACGGCCCGCGCAGCATCCATTTGGCAATCGACGATGGTCGTCATCCGTTTTGTCAAATTAGATTCCTGGTTGCGATGGCCAACGCGACGCCGACGACTTTTTGTAACCGGTGAACATACTGAAGAACGTGGAACCTAAGCGATGTACGACTGCAGAAGGCATGAAGTTTGCGTTCTTGCAGCGTGCAACCCCTGCCTGAGTGTCGCTTTTGCGAACCATCCACCTGATCGAAAATCAACAGGTCCTATAATGTCACGAGAATTCCGACCCGATGTCCAGGCTTTGCGGGGTCTAGCTGTTCTGCTGGTTGTGCTTTATCACACCGATGTCGGGCCGTTCGGTTATCTCGGCGTTGATATTTTCTTCGTGATTTCTGGCTTTCTGATCACTGGCCTCATCATGAGGCAGCTCGAGCAATCACAGTTCAGCTTTTGGGGGTTCTATTATCGTCGTGCGAGGCGCCTCTTGCCGGCGGCTTACGTCGTCATTGGCGCTTACGACGATCGCTGCGCCTTTGTTCCTGTCAGATGTGGGCCTGCGGGAGCTCCGAAATCAGGTGTTCGGGGCGCTGACATTTACCGGCAATATAGTTCTATGGTCTCAAGCGGACTATTTCGGCGGAGCCGCAGAAACAAAGCCTCTTCTGCACTTCTGGTCGCTTGCTGTCGAAGAACAGTGTTATCTGGTGCTCCCTGCCTTCTTTGCCTTGGCACCCAAAAGATGGTGGCTGTTGGGCGTTGGCTCGCTACTGGTTGCCAGCGCAATCCTATGTTTCTACGTGGCGTTTCGACATCCGACCGCCGCATTTTATCTTTTGCCGACCCGCTTTTGGGAAATGGCGGTCGGTTCCATCGGGGCTTTGTTGCCCGCTAGCCCTCGGGTGGCTGCCAAGCTCGCGACACTGCGCTTCCCGGCGCTTGGGCTTCTCCTCCTTATTCCCATTGGACCTTCTGGTTTGCAGAACCCTGTCGTGGATGCCGCTTTAGTTTGCGTCGCAACCCTCATTCTCCTGCTGGCGCCCGGCACCGAGAGTGTGGCGGTCCGAGCCATGGCAAAAATAGGGAACATCTCGTATTCGCTCTATCTGATCCATTGGCCGGTGCTGGTCTATGTTCGGGCTGCTTGGCTGTCAGAGCCTCCTGCGGTTGCGATCTACGCGGCAGTTGGCTTCTCAGCTGTCGCGAGCTTAGCTCTTCACCGCTTCGTCGAGAAACCCTTCCGACTGGGAACCGTCACGTCTCATGTGCGAATGACTTCAGGACTCGTCGCCGCAACGGCTCTTCTCGCCTTCGTACCGGCAATGGGCATTGGCGCAACCGAAAGTAGGGTTGGCGTTTCCGACGTCCGGCGGATCAATTACGGCCTGGGAAGAGCATGTGATCTTACCCCAGGATCACCTCCTCAGACTATCCCGGATGCGTGCCAGACGGCGGACAGGCCCGAATTGCTGGTCTGGGGCGATTCATTTGCTATGGCACTTGTTCCCGGCTTGGCCAAAACAGTCGGTGAAGCCGGCCTGGCGCAACTCACCATGAGCGGGTGCCTCCCCGCCATCGGCGTTGCTGCCTTCTCGAGCCGGGCAGCGTCTCCATATCCCCGTGCCTTTGGCGAGGACTGTATTCGCTTCAATGACAGTGTTTTGAGCATCCTGAAGAACCAGCCGGAGATAAGAACCGTTGCAATCTCAAGCCCA
>NZ_NWTB01000023.1:0-54420 GCF_002531875.1 Sinorhizobium sp. FG01 | reverse complement strand
CCGGGAGCGCGCCTTCGATTACGACATGACCTGGGAGGTCTGGGGCCAGACCTTGAGCCCCGGTAACGAGCAAGCGGACTATTGGGGATCCAAGGCCGCGACGCGCGAGGGTTCGAGAAATTATGCCGGGATTGCCGATCCGGGTGTCGACAAGCTGATCGAACGCGTCATCTTCGCCAAGGATCGCGACACACTCGTCGCCGCCACAAGAGCGCTTGACCGTGTGCTGCTCGCCCATAATTACGTGGTCCCGCTCTATTACAAGCTCAAGGCCAACGTCGCCTATTGGGACAAGTTCGGCCGACCTGCGGAACTGCCGAAATATGCGATCGGCTTTCCCGACGTATGGTGGCTCAAGGGCGCTGCCAGCCAATGAAGACTTGCGCTTGAGGCCGCTCTCGATTCCAAATGCAGGAAGCGAATCAGTAAAATGACGGACGACGGCGGCATCGGACGCGCCCAAGGAGTATGGGATTGAGACGAAATAGACGGCAAACCAGCGCTCCCGCGATCGGCGGCGCCACAATGCCGAGGTTCGCCTGATGGGTGCGTATATCCTGCGCCGGCTGCTCCTGATGATCCCGACGATCATCGGCATCATGGCGATCTCCTTTGCCGTCGTGCAGTTCGCGCCGGGCGGCCCGGTGGAGCAGGTGATTTCAGACCTCACCAACGCTGCCGGCTCCGATCGACTGTCCGGCAGCGGCGGCGATCTCCTGCAGGAGGGTGGCGGCGGCGAGGGTGGGCAGTATCGCGGCGCGCAGGGGCTTGATCCGGAATTCATCGCCAAGCTCGAGAAGCAGTTCGGCTTCGACAAGCCGCCGCTCGAGCGCTTTCTCGGCATGATGTGGAACTATGCCCGCTTCGAGTTCGGCGAGAGCTTTTTTCGCAACACCTCGGTCGTCGACCTCATCATCGAAAAGATGCCGGTGTCGATCTCGCTCGGCGTCTGGATCCTGATCTTCTCCTATGCGATCTCGATTCCGCTCGGCATTCGGAAGGCGGTCTCCGACGGTTCGACCTTCGACGTCTGGACCTCCGGCGTCATCATCGTCGGCTATGCGGTGCCGAGCTTCCTCTTCGCCATCCTGCTGATCGTGATTTTCGCCGGCGGCTCCTTCTTCGACTGGTTCCCCCTGCGCGGCCTCGTCTCGGACAATTTCCACGAGCTTCCCTGGTACCAGAAGATCCTCGATTACTTCTGGCACATGACGCTGCCGCTGATCACGCTGCTGCTTTCGGCCTTCGCGACGACGACGCTGCTGACGAAGAATTCCTTCATCGACGAGATCAAGAAGCAATATGTGACGACGGCGCGCGCCAAGGGGCTCAGCGAGCGCAAGGTGCTCTACGGCCACGTCTTCCGCAATGCGATGCTGATCATCATTGCGGGCTTCCCTGGCGCCTTCATCTCCGCCTTCTTCACCGGCTCGCTGCTGATCGAATACATTTTCTCGCTCGATGGACTTGGACGGCTCGGCTATGACGCCGTGGTCAAGCGAGACTATCCAATCGTCTTTGCCACCCTTTACATCTTCTCGCTGATGGGCCTCATCGTCAGCCTCATCTCCGATCTCATCTACACCTGGGTCGACCCCCGCATCGACTTCGAGCGGAGGGACGTCTGATGAGCACCGTCGCGACCTATTCGCAAGCGCCAGAGAAGGGCTGGCTGACACCGATCGGCCGGCGCCGCTGGCAGAATTTCAAGGCCAACCGGCGCGGCTACTGGTCGTTCTGGATATTTCTCGTCCTCTTCGGCCTCAGCCTTTGTGCCGAATTCATCGCCAACGACAAACCGATCGTCGCCTCCTACAAGGGCGAGATCCTGTTCCCGGTGCTGGTCAACTATCCGGAAGAGAAATTCGGCGGCTTCCTGGCCGAGACCGACTTCCGCTCCGATTTTATCCGCGACGAGATCGAGGCGAATGGCTGGATGATCTGGCCGCCGATCCGCTATTCCTATCAGACCGTCAACTCCAATATTCCGCATTCGGCGCCGACTGCGCCCTTCTGGCTGATGAGCGAGGAGGAGCGCTGCTCGGCCTATCCGCAAGGGTCGGCGGATCGCGGCTGCATCCTCGGCAATTTGAACTGGCTCGGCACCGACGATCAGGCACGCGACGTCACGGCGCGAATGATCTACGGTTTCCGCATCTCGGTGCTGTTCGGGCTGGCGCTCACCATCGCCTCGGCGGTGATCGGCGTTTCGGCCGGGGCTGTCCAGGGCTATTTCGGCGGCTGGACCGACCTCCTACTGCAGCGTTTCATCGAGATCTGGTCGTCGATGCCGGTGCTCTACATCCTGCTGATCATCGCCGCCATCCTGCCACCCGGCTTCTTCATCCTGCTCGGCATCATGCTGCTCTTTTCCTGGGTCGGCTTCGTCGGCGTGGTGCGGGCCGAATTCCTGAGGGCGCGCAATTTCGAGTACGTCAATGCGGCCCGCGCGCTCGGCGTCGGCAACGGCACCATCATGTACCGCCACCTCTTGCCGAACGCGATGGTGGCGACGCTGACCTTCCTGCCCTTCATCCTGTCGGGCTCGATCACGACGCTCACCTCGCTCGACTTCCTCGGCTTCGGCATGCCGCCCGGGTCGCCCTCGCTGGGCGAGATGATCGCCCAGGGCAAATCGAACCTGCAGGCACCGTGGCTCGGGCTCACCGCCTTCTCAGCCATGTCGGTCATGCTGTCGCTGTTGATCTTCGTCGGCGAAGCGACGCGCGACGCCTTCGACCCGAGGAAGACGTTCCGGTGAGCGCGACGATGACAGACACCCTCCTCTCCGTGCGCGACCTCTCCGTGGCCTTCCACCAGGGCGGCGACACCTCGGTCGCCGTCGACCACATCTCCTTCAACATCAAGCGCGGCGAGACGGTGGCGCTCGTCGGCGAATCCGGCTCGGGCAAGTCGGTCTCGGCGAATTCGATCCTGAAGCTCCTGCCCTACCCGGCAGCGAGCCATCCGAGCGGCGAAATCCTCTTCAACGGCAAGGATCTCCTGAAGGCGAGCGATGCTGAATTGCGCCATGTGCGCGGCAACGACATCACCATGATCTTCCAGGAGCCGATGACGTCGCTCAATCCGCTGCACACGATCGAGCAGCAGATCGGCGAAATCCTCGAATTGCACCAGGACGTGAAGGGGCCCGCGGCGCGAGCGAAAACGCTGGAGCTCCTCGATCAGGTCGGCATCCGCGAGGCAGAAAAGCGGCTCGGCGCCTATCCGCACCAGCTTTCCGGGGGCCAGCGCCAGCGCGTGATGATCGCCATGGCGCTCGCCAACCGGCCGGAACTCCTGATCGCCGACGAGCCGACCACCGCGCTCGACGTCACCGTCCAGGCGCAGATCCTCGAACTCCTGAAGTCGCTCAAGGACCAGCACGGCATGTCCATGCTGTTCATCACCCATGACCTCGGCATCGTCCGCAAGATCGCAGACCGGGTCTGCGTGATGACCAAGGGCAAGATCGTCGAGACCGGCCCGACCGCCGAGATCTTCGCCAATCCGCAGCATGCCTATACGCGGCATCTGCTCGCCTCCGAGCCGAAGGGCGAGCCGCCGCCTTCCGACCCATCGAAGCCGATCGTCGTCGAAGGCAAGGACGTGAAGGTCTGGTTCCCGATCAAGGCCGGCTTCCTGCGCCGTGTCGTCGATCATGTGAAGGCGGTGGACGGCATCGATCTGACGCTGCGTGCCGGCCAGACGCTCGGCGTCGTCGGCGAATCCGGTTCGGGCAAGACGACGCTCGGCCTGGCGCTGACGCGGCTGATCTCGTCGAAGGGACGGATCGCCTTCGTCGGCCAGGACATCGACGCCTATAGTTTCCGCGAGATGCGGCCGCTCCGGAACCGCATGCAGGTGGTCTTCCAAGATCCTTACGGCTCCCTCAGCCCGCGCATGTCGGTCGCCGACATCATCGGCGAGGGGCTGAAGATTCATGAGAGGGCGCTCTCCGACGACGAGCGCGATGCACGCGTTGCCGCAGCGCTGCAGGAAGTCGGGCTCGACCCGGCCACCCGCTGGCGCTACCCGCATGAATTCTCCGGCGGCCAGCGGCAGCGCATCGCGATTGCACGGGCAATGGTCCTCAAGCCGCAATTCGTCATGCTCGACGAGCCGACCTCGGCCCTCGACATGAGCGTCCAGGCGCAAGTGGTCGACCTCCTGCGCGATCTGCAGCGCAAGCACAATCTCGCCTATCTGTTCATCAGCCACGACCTGAAGGTGGTGCGGGCGCTCGCCAACGAGGTGATCGTCATGCGGCTCGGCAAGGTGGTCGAACAGGGACCGGCCGAACGGATCTTCGAGGCGCCCGTCGAAGACTATACCAAGGCGCTGATGGCCGCCGCCTTCAATCTCGAGGCCGTCAACCTTTCCGCCATCCGTCAGTAGAGCGTCCGAATGCCTGCCAAGAGCCCCATCATCGTCGACCTGAAATTCATTCCGGAGGAAGTGGGCGCCGCCCTTAAGGGCGCCTTTCCCGGACGCGAGGTGATCAACCTCGCGGATCCGTCCCATCTCGGCCGGGACCTCTCGGCGATCGATTATGCGGTGGTCTGGAAGTCGGCGCCCGACCTCTTCTCTCGCGCACCGGACCTGAAGGTCGTCTTTTCCGGCGGCGCCGGTGTCGATCACGTTCTGACGCTGCCGGGCCTGCCCGATGTGCCGCTGGTGCGCTTCGTCGACCGGACGCTGACGACGCGGATGAGCGAATGGGTGGTGATGCAATGCCTCCTGCATCTGCGCCAACATCGCGCCTATGAGGCGCTGGCCAGCAATCGCGAGTGGCGGGACCTAAGCCAACCGGAAGCCGCCGACGTTACCGTCGGCATCATGGGAATGGGCGTGCTCGGCCAGGACGCCGCCCGCAAGCTCGCGGTGATGGGCTTCGAGGTCATCGGCTGGTCGCGAACCAAGCGAACCGTCGAGGGCATCGACACCTATGATGCCGCCGGCCTCGACTCCTTCCTCGGCCGGACGGATTTTTTGGTCGGGCTGCTGCCGCTGACGCCGGATACGAGGGGCATTTTCAACGCAGCCCTCTTCAGGAAGCTCAGCCGCAACGGACCTTTCGGCGCACCGGTTTTCATCAATGCCGGCCGCGGCGGCAGCCAGGTGGAAGCCGACATCCTCGAATGCCTGGATTCAGGCGTTCTGGGTGGAGCCTCGCTCGACGTCTTCGAAAGAGAGCCGCTGACGTCCGAAAGCCGCTTCTGGGACATGCCGAACGTCTATGTGACGCCGCACGTCGCCGCCTCCTCCGACGTCAAAGCACTCTTTGCCCATGTCGAAGAGCAGATCACCCGCTTCGAAAGCGGCCTGCCGCTGGAGCATGTGGTGGATAAGGTAGCCGGCTATTGAAGCTGAGAATGACGGGCATGCTGGCCGGACGGTGCAGCCTGGGCGGCGCGCAAGCAAGGCGTCACTCCCCTACAGGAGCGCATCTATGCAAACAGTTCAAGGTCGTCGATACCCTGTCGGCTCTCCGTAGAGCCAGCCAATGCGGCGGATCGCATCGTCGAGCCCCTCGCGCGCCACCGTCATCGTATGGCCGTTGGCATGCACAAGGGTCTCCTCGTCCTCCATGATGGCCACATGGCCCTTCCAGAAGACGAGATCGCCCCGGGCGAGCTCGTCGCGGCCGATCGGCTGGCCGAGAGCGAGCTGCATGTCGGTGTCGCGCGGCGCCTCCCGCCCCGTCATTTGCATCGCCAATTGCACGAGGCCGGAGCAATCGATGCCGAAGCCGGAGCGGCCGCCCCAGAGATAGGGGGTTTCCATGAAACGGGTGGCGATCGCGACATAGTCGTCGCCGATCGGCGCATCGGCCGGCGTGCAATGGTTGGCAACCACCGCCAGACCACCGTCGAGCAGGACATAGCGGGTGCCGCGTGTCTCCGCCTCGCCGACGACATTGATCCGGCTTCCCATGGAAAGTGCAAAGGCCAGCGGAAAGCGCAGGTCCGCGCCGCGATAGGCAAATGTTCGCGGCACGGTGACGATATGGGTTGCCGCCGCACCAACCTGCCCCACCGTGTCCTGCGGCACGTAGCCGACATAGCCGTCGCGTTCCGACTTGACCCAGGCCCATCCGTCGGCTGCGTCGAGCACGCGAACCGTTTCGCCATAGAGCACTTCCGTGTCGGTGCCGCAGGCAAGATCCGGCCTCGCCCTCAGCGGCACCACGGGCACGGACACGACAGCCGGCGTCCCTTCGACGAAGCGCTTCGCTTCAACGAGGCCGCGCAGGCGCTCCTCCGCGAGGTCCTCGCGATAGGCATTGAGACGGCGATCGAGCACTTCGGGCATGGCTGAACTCACAATTTGCGGCCCTGATTGATGATCAGATCGCCGAATTTTTCAAGATAGAGCGCGCCCTCGACGGTCCGCTTGATGACCACATTACGCCTGTCGCGCTCGTCGCGCACCCGATCGACGAGGCCGAGCGCCCCCATCGTATCGAGAGCGCGGGTGATCACCGGTTTCGTCACGCCGAGCTTGGCAGCAAGACCGCGCACCGTGTGCGGCGGCGGCACGAGATAGATTTCGAGCAGGATCGCCATCTGGCGGAGCGTCAGATCGCGGCTGTCGACCCGGACCTGCTCGATCGAGACGGCATGCCAAAGCCCCAGCGCTTGCGAGGGTGTCAGTTCGACCGGCAAGGCAAACTCCTGCGTAAGTCACGTTCCCGCACCATAGCCAGAGGATCGTTACGCAAGCGTTTCTTTATCGCCGGGCCGCAGGGGCAAGCCGCGCCCCCCCTTCGGCGTCGCGGGAAAGAGGCGCCGCACATCCCTTCTCCCCATCAATGGCGAGAAGGTCGCGGCAGCGGGATGAGGCGCAGGCGACGACAGCAAGGCTACCCCGCCAACCGCCCGATATGGTGATAAAGCGCCCGGATCGCCTGCGCCTCGCCGCCGACGGGCGAATGCGGCCGCTCGGATTGCGCCCAGGCGTAAATATCGAAATGCACCCAGCTCTTCGCATTGGTGACGAAGCGCTTGAGGAACAGCGCCGCTGTGATCGAGCCGGCCATGCCGCCCGAGGGAGCGTTGGTGAGGTCCGCGATGCGGGCCGAGACGTCCTTGTCGTAGCCCATGTAGAGCGGCATACGCCAGAGCGGGTCGTCCACAGTCAGGCTCGCCTCGAAAAGGTCGCGGGCGAGATCCTCGTCGTCGGTAAAGAAGGGCGGCAGGTCTGGGCCGAGCGCCACGCGTGCCGCCCCGGTAAGCGTCGCCATGTCGACCATCAGGTCGGTCTTCTCCTGGTCGGCATAGGCGAGCGCGTCGGCAAGAATCAGCCGGCCCTCGGCGTCGGTGTTGTCGATCTGCACCGTCAGGCCCTTGCGGCTCCGGTAGATGTCGCCGGGGCGGAAGGCGTTGGAGGAAATGGAATTCTCGACGGCCGGTACGATGACGCGGAGCTCGACCTTCAGCTTCGCGTCCATGATCATCAGCGCCAGGCCCAGGACGTTTGCGGCGCCGCCCATGTCCTTCTTCATCAAATGCATCGAGGCGGCCGTCTTGATGTCGAGGCCGCCGGTGTCGAAGCACACGCCCTTGCCGACGAGCGTCACCTTCCGGTGCCCTTTCTTGCCCCAGCGCAGCTCCAGGAGCCGTGGCGCCTCGGCGCTGGCCCGGCCCACCGTATGCACCAGCGGGAAGTTCTGGGTCAGCAGGGCCTCCCCGGAGATCACCGAGACATCCGCCTTATAGTGCGCGGCAAGCGCTCGGAAAACCGATTCCAGCGCTTCCGGCCCCATGTCGTTGGTCGGCGTGTTGATCAGGTCGCGCGCCAGGAAGACGCCGGCGAGCTGCCGTTTGATATCGGTCGCGTCCGCGTCGGCCGGGATCATCAGCGTCGGCGCCTCGGGCCTGGGGGACTTATAGCGCTCGAAACGATAGGAGCCGAGACCGTAGCCGAGCGCCAGGCGATTGGCGGTCAGCGGCGCCGTTTCGATGTGCCATTTGCCGGGCGGCAGGCTGCGCGCGAGCTTGCCGGTCAGGAAGGGGGCCTCCGACGGCCTTGAGCCGAGGCCGAACAGTGCACCGCCGAGATGACCATCGGCAGAAGGAATGAGGAGGACGGCACCCGACTCCGCCTTGAACCCGGCCTTCCTCGCCCAATCGAGAGCGATCGGGTCGATGCTCCCCGTATCGATATGCGCCGGCGTCACCGCAAAGATGGGCAGCGTCTTGCCGGCACTGGTGTTGAAGGGCGACGGCCGCTCGATGAACTGGAAGGGAGCCATGAATGTCCTCGACTGACGGATAGGGATGGCGCAATTAACGCTCTGTTAGGGTTAACAGATTATTGCTGGAGTGAAAGTTGCGCCGTTGATGTTCGGAGTTCCGGTGCCAATCGCATTCTGGGGCACCACTCGATGACGACGAAAAACATCCTCTCCTCCTTCATGCAACGCCTGTCAGCCGGAGCCGCGGTTGCGCTGATGGCGCTGGCGCTCGGCGGCTGCGCCGGGCAAGAGGGCAGGAAGGAGCTGACGACCGGCTCGATCCCGAAGCTCTCGAAACCGGTGCAATCGATGAACGCCACCGAGCTCGCGGCAGCCGCGGAAAGTATCGGCCAAGCCTATGAGCGCGATCCCAAGAACCGCGAGGCGGGCTTGAACTACGCCAATCTGCTGCGGATGACGGGCCGCAACGAACAGGCGCTCGCGGTGATGCAGCAGGTGGCGATCAACCATCCGACGGACCGCGAGGTCCTCGGCGCCTATGGCAAGACCCAGGCCGCCGCCGGGCAGCTCGAACAAGCGCTCGCGACCATCGGCCGGGCGCAGACGCCGGATCGCCCCGACTGGAAGCTGAAATCGGCGGAAGGCGCCGTGCTCGACCAACTCGGCCGTGCCTCCGAGGCGCGCCTGCGCTACCGCGAGGCGCTGGATCTTCAGCCGAACGAGCCCACCATCCTGTCCAATCTCGGAATGTCCTATCTTCTCACCAAGGACCTCAAGACCGCCGAGACCTACCTCCGCTCCGCCGCAGATCAGCCCGGCGCCGGCAGCAGCGTCCGCCAGAACCTCGCCCTTGCCGTCGGTCTGCAGGGCCGTTTCCAGGAGGCCGAAACCATTGCCCGGCAGGAGCTGACGCCCGAGCAGGCGGAGGCCAACGTCGCCTATCTGCGCTCGATGCTGTCGCAGAAGGGCGCCTGGACCGAGCTCGCCAAAGCGGACGAGGGGAATACGAACTAGACCGGCGGTGCCGTAAATCCGACGGCGATTTTCTGATCGCGGTCCAGCATCTTCACGCCAAATCGGTTGCAGCGAAATCGTCTCCCTCGCAGGACCGATTCAGAAGCGCAACGGTTCTCTCGGGGGGCGATCGCTACTTCGGGAATGCGTCCGGCCTAAAACTTGTCCGCCACCTGAATTCCGGCAGGGCCGAGGATCACGGCGACGAGGACCGGCAGGAAGAAGAGGATCATGGGCACCGTCAGTTTCGGCGGCAGCGCGGCCGCCTTCTTTTCCGCCGCGGTCATGCGCTGGTCGCGGCTTTCCTGCGCCAGCACGCGCAGCGCCTGAGCGATCGGCGTGCCGTAGCGGTCGGCCTGGATCAGCGCCTGCATCACCGCCTTGACCTCCTCGAGGCCTGCGCGCAGGCCGAGATTTTCAAGCGCGATGCGCCGATCGGGCAGGAAGGAGAGTTCTGCCGTCGTCAGCACCAGTTCCTCGGCAAGCGCTGGAGACTGGGCGGCGATCTCGTCGGCGACGCGCCGCATGGCGAGTTCCATCGACACGCCCGATTCGACGCAGATCAGCAGGAGATCGAGCGCATCCGGCCAGGCGCGGCGGATCGAGTGCTGGCGCTTCGAGATCGCATTGGCGATGAAGATATTCGGCGCGTAGAACCCGAGATAGGCGAAGCCGAGCGTGAAACATGTCCTCAGCATGAACGGCTTCTCGGCAAAGTTGCCCAGCACGAAAATATATACGATGGCAACCGCCAGAAACAGGAACGGCAGGCAGAAGCGGGCGAAAAGGAAGGTGTTCAGCGCGTTCTGGGTACGGTAGCCGGCGGTCTTCAGGCGGTTGACGGTGTTTTCATCCACCAGCGCCCGCCGGAGATTGAGCCGCTCGACGATCTGGCGGACCGAGCTATTGTGCTGCGCCCGGAGGCTTGCCTTGCCGGCGGCCGCTTCGGCGTTCAGCCGGGCGCGCTCGCGGGCGCGGATCTGCTCGCGCTCGGTGGCGACGGACTTCATCCGCTTGGCAAGGTCGCCCCGCTCAAAAAACGGCACGGCGAGCGAGTAGAACGTCGCAAGCACCGCCATCGACACGAGAACCGCGATGAGGATGTTCGGATCGGTGAGTGTCCTTATCCAGCCGTCCATCGCAGCCTCAGATGTCGAAATTGATCATATTGCGCATCACCCAGATGCCGATGCTCATCCAGACGGCCGAAACGCCCATGATGAGATGGCCGCGCGGATCGGTGAAAAGCACCATCATGTAATCCGGCGACGTCAGATAGACGAGCGTTGCCACGATGAAGGGGAGTGCGCCGATGATGCAGGCCGAGGCCTTGGCTTCCATCGACAGGGCCCCCACCTTCGCCTTCATCTTCTTGCGCTCGCGCAGCACCTTGGAGAGGTTGCCGAGCGCCTCGGACAGGTTGCCGCCGGCCTGCGCCTGGATGGCGATGACAATCGCGAAGAAGTTGACCTCGGGCAGCGGAATGCTCTGGATCATGCGGGCGCAGGCTTCCGGCACGTTGAGACCGACCTGCTGGGATTCGACGACGCGGCGGAACTCCGTCTTCACCGGCTCCTGGCCGTCGCTGGCAATCAGCCGCAAGGCGTCATTCAGCGGCAGGCCGGACTTGATCGAGCGGACCATCACGTCGAGGGCGTTCGGAAACTCGTCGAGGAATTTCTTGCAGCGCCGCTTGATCATCGCCCCGATCAGCCAGCGCGGCAGACCCGCGGCCGTGATCAGAGCGACGCCGACGGCAATCCACAGGCCGGCTCCGGCGATGAGGACGACAACCAGGGCGAACAGGCCGAAGGCCGCGCTGAAGAAGTAGAACTGCGTCGGGGAGATCGACAGGTTGGCCTGCACCAGCCGCTTCTTCATCGACGGGGCGGCGTTGGCCGATTTCTCCTGCTGCTTCTTTTCGAGCTCCTTCAACGAATCCTGCAGGGATTTGCGCCGCTTCGACATCTCGTTGACGCGGTCGCGTGCCGCCTTGATCTTGGCGCGGTCGGTCTCGGCGGCACCGACGCGGCGAAGGCGCCCTTCCGCCTTCTTGTCGTTCTCGATGCGGGAATAGAGCACACCGTAGGCGAGCGTCGCCGCGGCAATCGCGACGAGGCCGGCCAGTGCCAGAACGGTGATGTCTATGCCGAACATCGAGTTATCGGTTCCTTCGCTCCAGCGCCGCCCTAGTTCTTTTCCATCGCATCGAGCGTGGCGGCGAGCCGCTTGTCCTCGTTGAAGTAGCGGGCACGATCCCAGAAATGCGGCCGGCCGATGCCGGTCGACACATGGCGGCCGATGATCCGGCCGTTGGCGTCCTCGCCGTCGATCTCGTAGCGCATCAGATCCTGGGTGACGATGACGTCGCCTTCCATGCCGGTCACCTCGGTGATGTGGGTGATGCGGCGCGACCCGTCGCGCAGGCGCGAGGCCTGGATGATGACGTCGACCGAGCCGGCGATGATTTCGCGAACGGTCTTGGCCGGCAGCGTATAGCCGCCCATTGCGATCATCGACTCCATGCGGCTTAGGCACTCGCGCGGCGTATTGGCGTGGATCGTGCCCATCGAGCCGTCATGGCCGGTGTTCATCGCCTGAAGCAGGTCGAACACCTCCGGGCCGCGCACCTCGCCAACGATGATGCGTTCGGGGCGCATGCGCAGGCAGTTCTTGATCAGGTCGCGCATGGTGATCTGGCCCTCGCCCTCGATGTTCGGCGGGCGGGTTTCTAGGCGAACCACATGCGGCTGCTGCAGTTGCAGTTCGGCGGAATCTTCGCAGGTGATGATCCGCTCGTCGGCGTCGATGTAACGCGTCAGGCAGTTCAAGAGCGTCGTCTTGCCGGAGCCGGTGCCGCCGGAAATGACTATGTTACAGCGGACGCGACCGATGATCTGCAGGAGCGTGGCACCGGCCGGGGTGATCGAGCCGAAGCGCACGAGCTGCTCCAGCGTCAGCTTATCCTTTTTGAACTTGCGGATCGTCAGCGCCGTCCCGTCGATCGCCAGCGGCGGCGCGATGACGTTGACGCGCGAGCCGTCCGGCAGGCGCGCGTCGCAGATCGGGCTCGATTCGTCGACGCGGCGGCCGACCTGGCTGACGATCCGCTGGCAGATCGACAGGAGCTGGGCATTGTCGCGGAAGCGGACGTCCGACTCCTCGACCTTGCCGCCGACTTCGATGAAGGTCTGGCCGGCGCCGTTGACCATGATGTCGGCGATGTCGTCGCGGGCCAAGAGCGGCTCGAGCGGGCCATAGCCGAGCACGTCGTTGCAGATGTCGTCTAGCAGTTCCTCCTGCTCGGCGATCGACATCGCGAAATTCTTGATGGTGATGATGTCGTTGACGATATCGCGGATTTCCTCGCGCGCGCTCTCGGTATCGAGCTTGGCAAGTTGCGACAGGTCGATCGTGTCGATCAGCGCGGAGAAGACCTGCGATTTCGTATCGTAATAGTCCTCCGCCCGCTGTGCGCGGCGGCGCGCCGGAGCGGCTGGCTGCACGCGGGGCGCGGAAGCCGCCGGCTCGGCGAGAACCGGTGCGGCAGGACGCTCCATCACCGCCGACGGCGCCGACGGCATGGCCGGCGGCGCCACGGGCGATTGCGCGCCGGTCTTGCCAAAACCCTCATTTCCGCGTTTGCCAAACATCACTTCATTCCACTTGCTGCATCGGTTCTTCCGCCGCCGGGTGCCTATCGCCTGCCGAGCTTGGCCAGAACCTTGCCGAGACCGCCCTTGCGCGCCTTCTTGATCGCCGTGCGTCCGGTCAGAAGATGGGCGAGCTGCGAGAAGGTCTCGGCGGCGGGTGACTTTCTGTCGATTTCCGCAATCATCCGGCCGCTATTGGCGGCATTTCCGAAGAGCACCGCATCGAAGGGGATGATGGCGGCGGCCTCGAGCTCCAGCGACTCGCAGAATTCGTTGGGAGCGATTTCCGGCCGCTTCGGCATGCCGACCTGATTGAGGACGAGATGCGGCGCCCGGTCGTTCGGCCGAAGCTTCTTTAGCGCGTCGAGGAGATTCTTCGTGTTTCTGAGGCTTGCGAGGTCTGGGACGGCGGTGATCACCACCTCATCGGCCTCGCCGAGCACGGAGCGGGTCCAGTCCGACCAGCCATGCGGAACGTCGAGCACCGAAACGGGGGCGCTGCGCTGCAGAATCTCGAGGATCGGCTGGAAGGCGCCCGCCTCAAAATCATAGGCGCGGTCGAGCATCGACGGGGCGGCCAGCAGCGACAGGTGCTCGGAACATTTGGTCAAGAGCCGATCGAGAAAAACCTCGTCCAGCCGGTCCGGCGCCGAGACGGCCTCGGCAATCCCCTGCGGCGGGTCCTGGTCGAAATCGATGTTCGCCGTGCCATAGGGCAGGTCGAGATCGGCAAGGATGGTTTCCGTCGAAAACAGGTTGGAAATGCCCCAGGCGCAATTGTGAGCGATCAGCGACGAACCGCTGCCGCCCTTGGCGCCGATGAAGGCGAGGCTTCGCCCGAGCGGCTCGGCTTCCGGATCGACGAAGATCGCCGCGACGGCGGCCAGCAGATCCGCCATTGCCACTGGCGCGACCATATATTCGGAGATGCCGTTGCGGATCAGTTCGCGATACAGAGCAATGTCATTGTGACGGCCGATGATGACGACCTTGGTGCTCGGGTCGCAGACTTCGGCAAGCGGCGCCAGCTCCGTAAGGAGAGATCGCGGTTCCGTGTCGGTCTCGAGGATGATGAGATTGGGCGTCGACACGCTCGCAAACATGTTTGCGGCGGCGGCGATGCTGCCCCCGGTGATGCGAAGGCTCACCTTCGCCATGCGGCGATCCTGTCCGCAGCGCTCCATGAGGCGCTGCATGGCCTCGCTTTCGCAGAAGGCATGGATGGAAATGCGCGGCAAAGGCCGGAGCTGATCGAGGTCGCCGGGGCGCGAGACGTCCGCCGCAAGCTCGGCTCCGCCGGTGTCGATGTTGTATTCAATCGCGCTCATCTTGGTTCCTCAAAACCCGCATCATTCCGCCGTCGCTCAGTCAGCCGCCGCATCACGCCAGGCGTCGATCACTTCGCCGCGCTGGGCGGCGTCGACCGGCGACATCTGGCGCGGACCGATCAGGTCTGTCGGGCTGGCGATCTGGGCGGCGAGGTTGGACTGCGAGGCGCAGCCGAAATTGTAATAGTTTCGGTTCTCCATCGTCAGCGTGAGGTCCTCCGGCCACTCGCCGCAGGGTGCGGTCTGCGCGGTGATCGCGACATAGCTCAAGCGGATGGGGGCGGCGTCGCCCGGTGCAAGCGCTTCGTAGCTGGTTTCGATCATCCTCTTCGGCGGCACGCCGCTTGCCGCCAGCACGCGCCGGATGTCCTTGCGGACGATCTGCGCGGCATGGCTGTTGGCGGAACCGCGCGGCAGCATGATCTGGATGACGCCGCTCGATGCGTTGCGATATTCGGTGGCAAAGCCGCGGATGACGTCGCGCGTGCCCGCCGTCAGCCGCCGGTCACCGGAGGCGACGGGAATATCGATCACCCGCTCTCCTTCGGCAATAACGATCGGATGACGGGTGCGGTAATCGTCCGGAATCGAGCCGGTCGCCAGCCTGTCCTTGCTGCCGCAGCCGGCAAGCAGGCCGGCAAGGATCGCCAATGCGGCGATCCGGGCGGAGATGCGGGTCGACATCGATGCGGGTCTTTCAAGTCTTTTGAGAGCAGTGTTTCGGTTGTGCATGACCCGACCTATTTGTAGATGAAGCCGACATTGCCGTGATAGCGACCGACTGGGGGTGCCGCCTCGGGACGTCCGTAGAGGCGGTTGACGCGGCCGACGAAGAAGCTTTCGAGATCGTTGGCGGGATTGAAATTGTCGTCTGGCCGCGACAGCGCGCTGCGGGCGACCGGGCGCACCAGATAGGGCGTCGCGATGATCACCAGTTCCGTCTCGTTGCGTTGAAAATCCTTGCTGCGGAAGAGCGTGCCGAGAATCGGGATTTTGGACGCACCGGGCAGGCCGGACATTGCCTGGCGGATATTGTCCTGCACCAGCCCGGCGATGACGATCGAGCCGCCGGAGGGGAGTTCGACGTTCGTTGAGGCCTCGCGCCGGCGAATGCCGAGGTACGTATTACCGCGAATGTCGGTCAGCTTGTCGCCGGTCACGACCGAACCCTCAAAGGTTGGCTCGGATACATCCGTCTCAATGGCGAGGCTAATGCGCCCGGGACCGAGAACGACGGGCTTGAAGTTCAGTCGGATGCCGTATTCAACATCCGTGGTCTCCCGTTCAACCTCTGTTTTGATTTGTCCGGTATCCGGGTCTATCTCCCTGGAAACTTCCTGCCCGCTCGCCAGTCGGAAGTCGCCACCGACGTAGAATTTGGCCTCCTGACCAGAAATTGCCGTCAGGCTGGGCTCGGCGAGCGTGCGCATGACGCCAGCTTGTTCCATCGCGGTGACATAGGCATCAACGTCGGTACCACCGATCGCTTTGCTGATCGTAGCCGTTGGGTCGATACCAATGGCATTACCCAAATTGGCCGGATTGCGGAACGCTATCGAACCCCAACTGCCGATCGCGGAAGCGTTGAACCCAAGCTGCTTCAGCACTTGGCGGCTGACCTCTGCAACTGTCACCTTCAACGTTACCTGATCCTCGCCCTCCACCGTCAGCAGATTGACGATCTGGGAAGTCTGGCGCTCCTCGGCAAATATGTCCGCATCGCCGTTGGTACCCTGGGCAGTAATGTTGCGGGTAGTCGCCTCGCCGCCTTGCAGGAAGGCGCGGGCAAGATCGACCGCCTTGGTCGAATCGAGCGGGGTGCGGACGGTTCCGGTCAGGACGACGTTGTCGGAAACGATCTCGACATTGATATCCGCCTCCGGGATGAAACGGCGCAGATTGGCCTCAAGGCCGGCGACATCACGCTCGACGGAAACATCGAGGCTGACGATTTCCTCGCCATTCGGTCCGAAGACGAAGATATTGGTCTGGCCGACCGTTTTGCCGAACAGGTAGATGCGGCGCGACGTGCGCGTGACCGCATCGGCGAGCGCCGGGTCGGCAACGAGGATATCGTGGGCGTCGGTGGGAAGATCGACGACCACGGCCTTGTTCAGGCCGAGATTGACCTTTTTCTTCACGCCCGGGCCGCTCTCGACGATGCGGACCACCGACGAGGCGGCCGCTTCTGCGGTCGGAGCCGCTGGCAACATGAGGCCGGAAAATGCCAGCGAGAATGAAAGACCGGCTGCGAGACAGGTCCGAAATGTGTTTCCGCTCCGCTTCACGTTGCCCGTCCCGTCTTACTGCTGGTTCTGCGTGGTGGTGGCTTCATCGCTCTTGACGATGGAGCCGGATTTGATGACCTGAATGCTCGGCTGGCCGTCGCCGCTCAAAAGATAGTCGGCCGCCCCGGTATCGGCTTCCTGCGCATCCGCGACGCTGCGCAGCGCCAGCGAGATGCGCTCGGCCATCTGCTGCGCGACCGTCATCACTTTCGACTGGTCTGGCGTGAGCTCAAGCGTCGCCGTCGTACCGATGACGGATTTCGAGCCGTCATCCTTCTCTTCGACCTGCTGGTCGATCGCCAGCACCCGGACATTGCTGAGCACGGTTTCGGTCAGATAGACGTCGCCGTCGGACTTGCGCACCATAATCACGTCGACGCGGTCATTGGGCAGGATGAACCCGCCGGCGCCGGTCGCGACGGTGATTTCCGTGGCGACCGCCCGCTTTCCGGCCGGCAGAAGCGACGACATGATGCGGTTGGATGGGTCGGCGATCTTTTCCTGGCGGACGGGCTCGCCGTCGAAGAGCGGCAGGCGGACAATCGCACCGGACAGATCATCGATTGCAGCCGGGCGGCTTTCCTCGGTGATCATCCCGTCGCCGACGCCGTCCTTCGGCCAGGCCATCCAGTGGATCGAATCGCCGCCGAGCCGCGAGCCCACCGGCAGGCTCTTGCTGGCGACGAGCACATTGATGCTAGGCGCCTGCTCGACGAGCGGCTCGGCCGTCCGCTGCGCCGGAGCACGGGTGAGCTTCATCGCCAACAGCCCGGCCATTGCCGCGGAACCCACGGCCACCGCCAGAATGATGATGCGCACCGGTTTCATGATCGTCCAAGCCCCTGAAAATCCCCAGGGCCAGATTGATCAGGAAATGGTGTAATTATAGTTAACGGATCGCTTATGAACGCGGTTAACGAGACGTAACCCGCGTTTTGGGGCTATGCCGTTGTCACCTAAGCTGAGCGAACACGGCTTCCATCAGCGGCGACGAGGGATAGGCGGCAAAGCCGCCGAGCGCAATCGCGATGCCGTAGGGTATCTTTTTTGCCGTCAGCAAAAGTTGCGGTACCGGAATGCCGCTCGCCAGAATAGCATTCTCCTGCCTGCGCAAGAGAAGCACTGCCAGCGTCAGCAGCCCGCCGAAAATGGAGATATAGACAAGAAAAGCGACGAGCGATGCATCGAGGCCGAACCAGATAGCACATGCCGTCAGGAGCTTGGCGTCGCCGCCGCCCATGACGTTCATCGCAAAGAGACAGAAGCAGACCGCAAAGACCAAGGCGGCGGCCGCCACGTGAAGGCTAATCTGCCCAGCGTCGAAGCCGGCTAAAGGCGCGATCACGACAAATGCGCCAAGCAGGATCGCCGATATCCGATTGGGGATCGTCATCGTCAGCAGATCCGAGATGGCCGCGAAGGCCAGGCAAAACGGAAAGACGACGAAGGCAGCAGCTATGGTCAACTTATTCTCCGAGAGCGAGTTTCGCCGAAAGAACAATGATCTTACCGACATCCTGCGAAAACCGCGCGAGGACATCAGTATGAAGAAGGGGTCGCTTCAACACCGAAACGACCCCTCTCCGCAGTTCAGTAAAGAGACGCGACAGCTTACATGTTGTCTTGAGCAGTCTGCATTTCAGTTCCAAGTTCGTTGAACAGCGCCTGGAGTTCGTCGCCGAGCGTCGTAGCACCGCCGATCAGCGCGACAGAGATCAGGGCGGCGATCAGGCCGTATTCGATTGCGGTCGCACCGGATTCGTCCTTCATCAGGCGGGCGAAAATGGTCTTCATGGAGGTTCTCCTACTTCACGTTGTTGTCAGCACTTCCGCCAACTGTTTGCCGTTGATCGGATACCCTGAAATTATCGGGGGCGAATTGCCATCGGCTTAAGGAAACCGGTTAGCGTGAAGTAAAGGCGTGACCGCTGTTTCTTGGGTGAATGTCCCGGAAAGGGATCCGGTTGATTGCGAAATACTAATGTAACCTTTCATTCACCAAAACACGCCAGAATGCGAGTAGCCATTCGCCACCGGGACGCATCATGAACACGCACTTCGCGACCAAGCAGGTCGCCACCCTTGCCTTTCTCGCAACCGCGCTTTTCGGTTTCTTTGTTGCCGGGGCAACGCAGGCGGCGGAGCAGATGATGCGCGTCTATATGGACCACGCGCGCGTGCTGAAGCTCGATCGGTCGGTGAGCAAGGTGATCATCGGCAATTCGGACGTCGCCGACGCGACGGTGGCGGATTCGAAGACGATCGTCCTGACGGGCCGCAATTTCGGCACCACGAACCTCGTAATCCTCGACCAGGACGGCAATGCCATTGTCGACGAGCGCATCCTCGTGTCGATCGACGAAGGCAACACCGTGCGCGTCTACAAGCAGACCACCCGTACCGTCTTCTCCTGCTCGCCGAACTGCGAGCGCCACGCCGAGCGCAAGGCGACGACTACGAGCAGCAACTGAGGCCTCTCCAAGACCACTAAAATTCTTCGGGTCTTGGAAAACGATTCTTCAACAGTCTTAGCTTATTCTATCGACAATTGCATGAGGCGGAGGTGCAGGCGAATTCGCATGCCCTTCCCGAATCTCGCTCACGACGTGACATGACGGAACGGCGCAATGTCGATAATAGTGAAAGCATCCACGGCGAACCGGCGCGCACCGCGCCCCCTCTTTCGCCGCCTGCTCGGAGATAAAAGGGGCGGCACGGCGATCGAGTTCGCGATCCTCGCCTTGCCCTTTTTCATCGTCGTCTTCGCCTCGATAGAGACCTTCGTGGCCTTTGCCGGCGAGCAGCTGCTCGCCAATGCGACCGACACCTTGGCACGCAAGATCCGCACTGGCGAGATCACTCAGGAGATGGGCGAATCAGAGTTCCGCCAAGCCTTCTGCGACGAGATCGCCATCCTCCTGACCTGCTCCGCGACGGAGGTCGACGAGCCGGAAAAGCTCTACCTGGATGTTCGCCAAGTCACCGATCCGTCGCAGTTTCCGGCGGCGGTGCCGCGGGTCGGGTCGGGCGATTCCTCCGATCTCGACACCAGCGGCTTCCAGTTCGCGCCGGGCGGCGGCAAGGAATACACGATGGTGCGCGCCTATTACCGCTGGCAGGTGATCACCGATCTCGTGCGGCCCTATGTCACCAACTTGCGGTCGGCGGGCAGCAGCATGCCGGACGACTATTTGATGGTCGCGACCGCAACATTCCGCAACGAAGACTATTGAGGACGCCATGGAACGCTCGCATGGAATGACCTCCGCCCGGCGTATCCTGTCGCGTCTGTCGCACGACCGTCGCGGCGTCGGCGGCGTCGAGTTCGCCCTCGTCGCGCCGCTGTTGATCATGGCCTATATCGGCGCTTTCGAGCTTTCGGTCGGACTGAACGTGGTGCGCAAGGTCGCCCGCGCCTCGAGCACCGTCGCCGATCTGGTCAGCCAGGGGTCGAGCGTCGATACGGACTTCCTGGATAGCATGAACAATGTCGCGGAGAGCGTCCTGGCCCCCTATGCCGGAACGGACTATACGCTGAAGATCACCGGCATACAGGTTAACGGCACCACGACCGGCACCGTTCTCTGGTCGCGCGACCAGGACGGCGGCACGCCTTATCCGGCGAATTCCACGACCACGGTTCCCTCCGATCTCGAGGCTGTAAACGCCTTCGTGGTGCGCACCGAACTGGTCGTCCCGCACGAGCTGCTGCTTTTCTCGCCGGATCTTTCGAGCAACGTGAGCACGATCGATCTCTCCAAGACCTCCTATTACCGCCAGCGCTCCGGCACGAAGATCGAATGCACCGACTGCTGAGTCACTCCTCCCGCTCAATTGCATTGAATTTGGCGCCGCGCTATTCCTGCGGGATTGCGCGGGATCGCTCCCGCGCTCGTCAATAGCACCGGACCGCGCCCGCGCTCCGGTCCAGCGGGTGTTCAATGGCGCGTGCCTTTCTCTTCGTGCTCGATTCCTTCGGCATCGGCGGTGCCCCGGACGCCGAGGCATTCGGCGATCTCGGTGCCGACACGCTCGGCCACATCGCCGAGTTCTGCGCGGCCGGCGCCGGAGACCGCGCCGGCTTGCGCGAGGGTCCCCTGCACCTCCCCAACATGTCGGCGCTCGGGCTGATCCATGCGGCGCGGCTGGCGACCGGACGGGTTCCTGCCGGTATGCCGCTGCCGGAGCGCGTCTACGGCGTCTACGGCGCCGCCAGCGAGGTTTCGCGCGGCAAGGACACGCCGTCGGGCCATTGGGAGATCGCCGGCACGCCGGTGAGGTTCGACTGGGGCTATTTTCCATCCGAGGGCGATGCGTTTCCGCCGGAACTCGTCGAGGCGATCTGCCGCGAAGGCGACGTTCCCGGCATTCTCGGCAATTGCCATGCCTCCGGCACCGATATCATCGCCCGCCACGGCGAGGAGCATATGCGAAGCGGAAAGCCGATCTGCTACACTTCGTCCGACTCGGTCTTCCAGATCGGGGCGCACGAGCGGAGCTTCGGGCTCGAGCGGCTCCTGGAGCTCTGCCAGGTCGTTCGCCGGCTCGTCGACGACTACAATATCGGCCGCGTCATCGCCCGTCCCTTCGTCGGCGACAGTCCCCGCAATTTCACCCGAACCGGCAATCGCCGCGACTATTCCGTCCTGCCGCCGGAGCCGACGATCCTTGACCGGCTCGAGGATGCCGGGCGCCAGGTGCACGCCATCGGCAAGATCGGCGACATCTTCGCGCATCAGGGCGTGACGAAGCTCACCAAGGCGAACGGCAACATGGCGCTCTTCGACGCGAGCCTCGCGGCGCTCGAAGAGGCGGAAGAGGGCGATCTCGTCTTCACCAATTTCGTCGACTTCGACATGCTTTACGGCCACCGACGCGATGTCCCTGGCTATGCGGCGGCGCTCGAAGCCTTCGATGCCCGGCTGCCCGATCTCGACCGGCGGCTCCGGCCCGGCGACATGGTGATCCTCACCGCCGACCACGGCTGCGACCCCACCTGGCGCGGCACCGACCATACGCGCGAGCGCGTGCCGGTGCTGATGTTCGGTCCGTCGCTCAGGAGCCGATCGTTCGGCGTTGCGAACAGTTTTGCCCATATCGGCGAGACCGTCGCCCGACATCTCGGCATCGCGCCGGGTCCATATGGGAGAAGCCTTCTTTGACCGCACATCTGAAAAAAGCCGAGCTGCATTGCCACATAGAAGGCGCCACGCCGCCGGAACTGGCGCTGCGGCAGGCGGGCAAATACGGCGTCGACACGAGCGCCATCATCCGCGAGGGAGCCTATGTCTGGGAGGATTTCACCAGCTTCGTGAAATGCTACGACGCGGTCGCCTCGCTGTTCCGCACCGAGGGCGACTATGCGTTGCTCGCGGAGACCTATCTCACCGAACTCGCCGAGGCGGGAACGATCTATAGCGAAATCATCGTTTCGCCGGACCACGGCAACACGATCGGGCTCGGAGCCGACGCCTATCTCGAGGGGCTTGCGGCCGGCATGGAGGCGGCCAGGGCGAAGAGGGGGATCGAGTCGCGCATGCTGATCACCGGCATCCGCCATCTCGGGCCGGAATCGGTCGTCCGGACCGCCGAGTATGCGGCCATGCGCCGCCACCCGCTGGTGACCGGCTTCAACCTGGCGGGCGAGGAGCGGCTGCACAGCGTCGCCGAGTTTTCCCGCGCCTTCGACGTGGTCCGCGACGCCGGTCTCGGCCTGACCATCCATGCCGGCGAACTTTCCGGCGCGTTCAGCGTCCGCGACGCGCTGGACCATGTGCGCCCCTCGCGCATCAGCCACGGCGTCCGGGCGATCGAGGACGCGGATCTCGTCAAGCGACTTGCCGAGGAGGGCGTGGTGCTCGAGGTCTGCCCGGGTTCCAACATTTCGCTGCAAGTGTTCCCGGATTTCTTCTCGCACCCGCTCAGGCCGCTTTACGAGGCGGGCGTCCGCGTCACGCTCAACTCCGACGATCCGCCCTTCTTCCACACCTCGCTTGCCCAGGAATATGAGATCGCCGCGCATGTGATGGGCTTTGGCGACAGCGAGATCGACCGGATGACGAGAACCGCGATCGAAGCCGCCTTCGTGGACGAGCCGACGAGAGAGAGGCTGCTCAAGGCACTGCATATGTAGCCGCGATATTCGCCGGAAGCACGCCAACACCCTTGCAGCGTCCGCTCATTCCATGGAAAAGAAGGCGGATATGCCAATTCTCGGGGAAGGTGAAGCCATGGACGGCGTGACAGTGATCGATCATCCGCTGGTGCAGCACAAGCTGACCATCATGCGCAAGAAGGAGACGTCGACCGCAGGATTCCGCCGGCTGCTGCGCGAGATCTCGACGCTGCTCTGCTACGAGGTGACGCGGGATCTGGAACTGACCATCGAGCGGATCGAAACGCCGCTCGAGGAGATGGACTCCCCCATTCTCGAGGGCAAGAAGCTCGTCTTCGCCTCGATCCTGCGCGCCGGCAACGGGCTGCTCGAGGGCATGCTCGAACTGGTGCCGTCCGCCCGCGTCTCGCATATCGGCGTCTATCGCGACCATGAAACGCTGCAGCCGGTCGAGTATTACTTCAAGGCGCCGGAGAACCTCTCGGAGCGACTGATCATCGTCGTCGACCCGATGCTTGCGACCGGCAATTCCTCGATTGCGGCAATCGACAAGCTGAAGGAGCGGGGCGCCAGGAATATCCGCTTCCTCTGCCTGCTTGCCGCACCCGAAGGCATCCGCAATTTCCAGGGGGCGCACCCGGACGTGCCGATCTTCACCGCCTCGATCGACAGCCACCTGAACGAAAAAGGCTATATCATGCCGGGCCTCGGCGACGCCGGCGACCGCATGTACGGCACCAAATAGCTTCGTCCTTTCTTAACCAGACGATGAAGAAACGAGAGGCCGACGGATTATCCGGCGGATTTTTTGCGCAACGTTAGCGATGCTCCGCTGATATTGGCGAAAAGCGCCAGCCGATATCCGGAGCCGAGAATGCTGACACGTCTCATTGCCTTTGCCGGCGGACTTGCCGCCCTCGCCCTCGTCGTCCCTGACCTCGTCTCCAATTATCTCGATCGCCAGGAGTCCGCGTCGCCGCAGCAAACGGCTGCAAGCGCCACGCCGGCTGGCGCCAACTATTCGGGCGGCAAGGCCGTCGTACTCGAAGCGGACCGCTCCGGCCATTTCGTCGGCACGTTCCGGATCAACGGACGGCCCGAACAGGGGCTGGTCGACACCGGCGCAAGCACGATCGCCATCAATGCTTCCCTGGCCCGGCGGTTCGGCATCGCCGTCGGCAGCCTCTCCTTCGATGCGCGGGCGCAGACGGCGAACGGCATCGTCGAAGCGGCCTCGGTCAGCCTCGATCGCGTCGAGATCGGCGGCATTTCGCTCCGGAACGTCGAGGCCATGGTTCTTCCGGACAAGGCGCTTTCGGGCATGCTCGTCGGCATGTCCTTCCTCAACCGGCTATCGTCCTATCGTGTCGAGGACGGTGCGCTCCAGCTCGTCAAATAAGTCTCGAGAGGATGACCGGGCTCGGTTGAGGCGGCTCGTCGGCGATCACATAGAGCCCGGCAACCCTGTCTCTCACCCCTTCCGCCCGCTGCCGGTCGGCGGCGTGTACGAAGGCGATCGGCTCGCCCCTCTCGACCTTTGTCCCGAGCGGTTTGAGGCCGGAAAGGCCGACCCGATGATCGATCCGGTCGTCCGGGCGCGTTCGCCCGCCGCCAAGCGCGATGACCGTCATCCCAAGCTCACGGGTCTCGCACGCCGAAAGGTAGCCGTCGCGGTTGGCGGGCACTGGAATTATTGCCGGCGCCCTTTCAAGGTAAGCGTCGGGACGATCGACGAAATCGGCAGGTCCGCCGAGGCCGTGCACCATGCGGGCGAAGCGTTCCATTGCAGCGCCGCTCTGCAGGGCGCGGCGGGCCATGGCTTCAGCATCGGCCTCGCCTGCCGAAATCCTCGCCGCGACCAGCATTTCCGCCGCAAAAGCCATCACCACCTGATCGAGACGGGTACCCGCCTTCTCGCCGCGCAGATAAGCAAGGCAGTTCCCGACTTCCAGCGCATTTCCGGCAGCATCCGCCAGCGGCTCGTTCATGTCGGTGATCAGCGCCGAGGTGTGCACCCCTGCCCCGTTCGCAACATCGACGAGCGAACGCGCCAAGATTTCGGTTTCGCCGGGATCCGTCAGGAAGGATCCGTTGCCGACCTTGACGTCGAGCACCAGCGATTGCAGGCCGGCGGCGAGCTTCTTGGAGAGGATCGACGCAGTGATCAGCGGCACCGAGTCGACCGTCGCCGTCACGTCCCGGATCGCATAGAGGCGCTTGTCGGCCGGCGCCAGATTGGCGGTCTGGCCGATGATGGCGCAACCGACCTTCTCGACGATCTGGCGAAACAGTTCGGGCGGCGGCTGGATGTCATAGCCCGGGATCGATTCGAGCTTGTCGAGCGTACCCCCGGTGTGGCCGAGCCCTCGCCCCGAAATCATCGGCACGGCGGCGCCGCAGGCGGCGACGATCGGCGCCAGCATCAACGAGACATTGTCGCCGACGCCGCCCGTCGAATGCTTGTCGGCGATGGGGCGGCCGAACGCGCTCCAGTCGAGGGTCTCGCCGGAGTCGCGCATTGCCAGCGTCAGCGCCACGCATTCGTCGCGGCTCATGCCCGAGAACCAGGTGGCCATGGCGAAGGCGGCAACCTGCCCCTCCGAGACAGAACCATTAGTGACGCCCTCGATGAAGCCGCGTATCTCCGTCGGTTCGAGCCGACCGCCATCCCTCTTCTTGCGGATCAGTTCCTGAGGAAGAGGGGCCATCTCAGCCTTCGCTCGCAATCATCTCTTTGAGGATCGACGCCAGCCGCTGGCCGCCGAAAGGCGCCATCTCCTTGGTCTCGTGGTGGCTGAGCTCGGCACCGGTCATGCCGGCGCCATAGTTGGTGATGACCGACGCGGCCGCAACCTTCATGCCAAAGAACCGGGCGAGGATCACCTCCGGCACGGTGGACATGCCGACCGCATCGGCGCCGAGAACGCGGGCCATGCGGATTTCCGCCGGCGTTTCGAAGCTCGGGCCGGAGAACCACATATAGACGCCGCGGGCGAGCGGAATGCCCAGCCGCTCGGCGGCCTCTTCCATCTGAACGGCGAGCGCCGCGTCATAAGCGTTCGTCATGCCGACGAAGCGATCGTCGCTCTCGACGCCGATCAGCGGATTGGCGCCGGAAAAGGCGATATGATCGGCGATGCGCATCACCGAGCCGGGCGGCATGTCTTCGCGCAGCGATCCGGCCGAGTTGGTGAGGATCAGATTCTCGACGCCGATCCGCTTCAGCGTTTCGATCGGGGCACGCATCGCATTGGCGTCGCCGCGCTCGTAATAGTGAACGCGGCCCGACAGGATGGCGACCGGAACGTCGCCGAGGCGGCCGATAACGAGCTCGCCCGCGTGGCCGGAGACGCTGCTGACCGGGAAGCCCGGTATGTCCGCATACGAAAAGCGGACCGGCGCGCTGACCGCCTCGACGAGCGAGCCGAGACCCGAGCCGAGGACGATGGCATGGCGCGGCGACAGATCGCCGAGTTTGTCACGCAGGAATTCAGCCGCGCCGGTCATCCGAGGATCTCGGTCTCGAAGCTGTGCGGCAGCAGGTCGGAAAGCGCCAGGCTCTTCTTGATCCCCGTCTCGTCGCAGAGATAGATGCGCGTGCTGGCGCCGGAGAATTCCGCCAGCCGCTGCCGGCAGCCGCCGCAGGGCGGGCAGAGCGCAAGCTTCTCGGCAATCACCGCAACTTCCATGATCTTGCGCTGGCCGGCCATCACCATGTGGCTGATCGCTGTCGTCTCGGCGCACCAGCCTTCCGGGAAGGACAGGTTCTCGATATTGGCGCCCGTATAGATCCTGCCATCCTCGGCGCGGATCGCCGCCCCCACCGGAAATTTCGAATAGGGTGCATGGGCCTTGGCCATGGCCTCACGCGCGGCGACGAAGAGCTCGTTCTTCGGCATGGTCTGTCCTTATGTTGTGCATGTCGTTGTCCCAAAAACCGCTACGCACTTTTGGGCGACATGCATCCTTGATTCATGCATGTCGTTGCCCCAAAACCGCTGCGCACTTTTGGGCGACATGCATTAACGCTCCTTCACGTAGGGCACGCCGCCGGCCTTCGGCGGAATGGCCTTTCCGATAAAGCCGGCGAGCAGGATGACGGTGAGGATATAGGGCAGCGCCTGCATCAATTGCACCGGCACCTGGCCGACGAGCGGCAGGGGCGTGCCCTGCAGGCGGATGGCGAGCGCGTCGAGGAAGCCGAAGAGCAGGCAGGCGAACATGACGTTCTTCGGCCGCCACTTGGCGAAGATCAGCGCCGCGAGCGCGATATAGCCCTTGCCCGCCGTCATCCCCTTGACGAAGCCGGCGGTCATCGCCAGAGACAGGTAGGCGCCGGCAAAACCGCAGAGGATGCCGCAGCAGATGACCGCGCGGTATCTGAGCCAGATCACCGAGATGCCGGCCGTATCGACCGCGCCGGGATTCTCGCCGACGGCCCTCAGGCGAAGTCCGAAGCGAGTGCGGTAGAGGATCCACCAGCTTGCCGGAACCATGGCGAAGGCGAGATAGGTGAGCAGGAAATGTCCGGAGAGCAGGTCCGCATAGATCGGCCCGAGGACCGGCACATCTCGGATCGCGTCCGCGCCGGGCAGATTGATCGTCTGGAACCGGGCGCCCTCGGCAAGCGCCGGCGTACGGCCGCCCTGGCGGAACCAGGCCTCGCCGAGGATCACCGTCGAGCCGGCGACGATGAAGTTGATCGCAACGCCCGAGACGATCTGATTGCCGCGCTGGGTGATCGAGGCATAGCCGTGAACCAGCGACAGAAGAATGGAGATGAGGATAGCCGCGAGGAGCCCCATCCAGACCGACTGGGTGACGGCGGCGACGGCACCGGCCGCGAAGGCGGCGCCGAGCATCTTGCCTTCAAGCCCGATGTCGAAGACGCCGGCACGCTCGGTGAAGAGGCCGGCGAGCGCGGCAAAGACGAGCGGCACGGACACGCGGATCGTCGATTCGAGGAGCACCACGAGGACGTGGAAGAAATCCATGGCTTCAGGCCCCCTTGGTCTGGACGACGGCGGCCGCGCGCTGGCCGCGCATGGCGAAGGCGCGGGTGATCGCCGGGCGGAACATGTTTTCGAGCGCGCCGGCAAAGAGGATGACGAGGCCCTGGATGATGACGATCATGTCGCGCGAGATCGACGGCATCTCGAAGGCGATCTCGGCTCCGCCCTGATAGAGCACGCCGAAGAGGATCGCCGCGGGGATGATGCCGCCCGGATGCGACCGGCCCATCAGCGCAACCGCGATGCCGACGAAGCCGGCGCCCTGGACGAAATCGAGCTGCATGCGGAACTGCTCGCCCATGATCGGGTTCAGCGCCATCATCCCGGCAAGGCCGCCGGAGATCATCATGGTGATGACGGTGATGCGGCTTTCCCGAATGCCGGCATAGCGGGCCGCCGAGGGGCTATGGCCCATGGTGCGCATCTCGTAGCCGAGCTTGGTGCGCCAGATCAGCACCCAGACGCCGAAGGCGGCGGCGAGCGCCAGCAGGAAGGAGATGTTGAACGGCGCCGTTCCGACATTGAGGCCGAAGATCGACAGCAGCCAGTCGAGCTTCGGCAATTGGCCGCCCTCTGCGAAGGTCCGCGTCTGCGGCGCCATCGAGCCGAGCGGCTTCAGGACGCGCGTCAGGAGATAGACCATCAGGCTCGAGGCGATGAAGTTGAACATGATGGTGGTGATGACGATATGGCTCCCGCGCTTGGCCTGCAGCCAGCCCGGCAGGAAGGCCCAGAGAGCGCCGAAGAAGACCGAGCCGACGATAGCCAGCGGGAAGACCACGTACCAGGGCATCACTTGGTCGAGCCAGAGGCAGGCAAGCGCGACGCCGATGCCGCCGACATAGGCCTGGCCCTCGCCGCCGATGTTGAAGAGCCCGGCATGGAAGGCAACGGCGACGGCAAGCCCGGTGAAGATGAAGGTGGTCGCATAGTAGAGCGTGAAGCCGATATATTCACCGCGGCCGAAGGTGCCATTGATCAGGTGGTAGGCGGCCTCGAACGGATTCTCGCCGACGAGCAGCACGACGAGACCGGCGACGAGGAAGGCGACGGCAAGGTTTATCAGCGGGATGAGGCCATATTCGACCCAGCCCGGGAGCTTCGCATAGGGTGTGCTCATTCTGCGGCCTCCTTGCGGCCCTCGACGCCGGCCATCAGCAGGCCGAGTTCGCCCTCCGTCGCCTCCGGGCTGCGCTCGCCGACCACGCGGCCGGCAAACATCACCAGGATACGGTCGGAAAGCGAGCGGATTTCGTCGAGCTCGACGGAGACGAGCAGCACGGCCTTGCCCTGGTCGCGCATCTCGATGATCCGCTTGTGAATGAATTCGATCGCGCCGACGTCGACGCCGCGGGTCGGCTGGCCGATGATCAGCACATCGGGGCCACGCTCCATCTCTCGGGCAAGGACGATCTTCTGCTGGTTGCCGCCGGAGAAATTGGCGGTCTTCAGCCGCGCATTCGGCGGACGGATGTCGTATTTGGCGATCTTCTCCTCGGCATCCTTGCGGATCGCGTCGATATCGAGGAAGGCGCCCTTCAGGTAACGCGGGTCGTTGTGGTAGCCGAGAATGGCGTTCTCGCTCTCCTCGAACTTGAGGACCAGACCGACGTGATGCCGGTCTTCCGGGACATGCGCCAGCCCGCGGGCTCGGAGCTCGGCGGGATCCCTGTGGCCCGTCACATCGACGGACCTGCCGTTCAAAAGCACGGTTCCGGAGGTCGCCTTTCGGATGCCGGCGATCGCCTCGAGCAGTTCCGACTGGCCGTTGCCGGCAACACCGGCAATACCGACGATCTCGCCGGCGCGGACCTCGAAGGAGACGTCGTCGACCATGGTCACGCCGCGGCTGTCCTTGACGGTCAGCCCCTCAACCGCAAGCTTCACGTCGCCGGGGCTCGCCTCGCCCTTTTCGACGCGCAGCAGCACGCGGCGGCCGACCATGAGCTCGGCAAGCTCCTCGACCGAGGTCTCGCGCGTCGTGCGGGTCGCGACCATCTCGCCGCGGCGCATGACGGAGACCTCGTCGGTGATCGCCATGATTTCGCGCAGCTTGTGGGTGATCAGGATGATCGTCTTCCCTTGAGCCTTGAGCTGGCCGAGGATGCGGAAGAGATGGTCGGCCTCGGCCGGGGTCAGAACGCCGGTCGGCTCGTCGAGGATGAGGATGTCGGCCCTGCGGTAGAGGGCTTTCAGGATCTCCACCCGCTGCTGCAGGCCGACCGGCAGTTCCTCTATCAGCGCATCTGGATTGACCTCGAGCGCATATTCCCGTTCGAGCCGCTTCAGTTCCTGGCGCGCCTTGGCGATGCCCTTGTTGAGGATCTGACTGTCCTCGGCGCCGAGCATGACGTTCTCGAGCACGGTGAAATTCTCCACCAGCATGAAATGCTGGTGGACCATGCCGATGCCGACGGAGATCGCCGTATTCGGATCGCGAATGGCGACCTCCTTGCCGTCGACGAATATCTCGCCGTTGTCGGCCTGGTAGAAGCCGTAGAGGATCGACATCAGCGTCGATTTCCCGGCGCCATTCTCACCGATGATGCCGTGGATCGTGCCCTTGCGAACCTTGAGATTGATGTCCTTGTTGGCATGGACCGGACCGAAGCTCTTGTCGATCCCGCGCAATTCGATGGCAATATTGTCCATATTGGCCTGCGATCCCCTTCTTGCCCGCTTCGGCCCTGCCCCAAGACCGTGCCGGCAATTTTTTACCATTTGGTATAAGTTTATCATCGATTTTCCGGCGCGAAAGCCTCAAATCGCGATCTCCTTATACTCTCATCGGATCGCCGGTGAGAGTCCAGCATGAATATGCACAGGCATGTGAGGGGTCAGGGGTCCTAGGCTCTTGCCGGCGAAAGGCAAAATTCCTCAGGGATCGATGGGCGTTCGCAGCAGTCTCAGCGCGTTGATCGTCACCAGGACGGTGGCGCCGGTATCGGCCAGGATCGCCGGCCAGAGGCCGGTGACGCCGGCAACGGTCGTCACGAGAAAGACGCCCTTGAGGCCGAGCGCTATCGCGATGTTCTGGTAGATATTGCGCATCGTCTGCCGCGACAGCGTCACCATCGCGGCAATATCCGTGACGCGCCCATGGAGGCTGGCGGCATCGGCCGTCTCGAGCGCCACGTCGGTGCCGCCGCCGACCGCGATGCCGACATTCGCAGCTGCCAGAGCCGGCGCGTCGTTGATGCCGTCGCCGACTTTGGCGACCACGTAACCCTCGCTCTTCAATTCGCCGATGATGCGCTGCTTGTCCTCCGGCAGGAGTTCGGCGCGCGCCTCGATCCCGAGCCGGCCGGCGATCGCCTCCGCCGTGCGCCGGTTGTCGCCCGTGAGCATGATCACACGAAGGCCGCGCTCCGCGAGCGCCTTCACGCCCGTCGCCGCATCGGTGCGCGGCTCGTCGCGCATGGCGAGCGCGCCGGCCGCGCGACCGTCGGCGATCAGCACCGAAACGGTCTTGCCCTGGCCGTGCAGCGCGGTCACCTGCGCCTTCTGCTCTGCCGTCAATGGCGCGCGGCGGTCAGCCTCCTGCGGCGCGCCGAGGAAAAGGTCCACGTCCGCCACCCAGCCGCTGACACCCTTGCCGCCGAGGGCCTTGACGTCGGTGGCGGTCGGCAATGCGCATCCATCGGCCTCGGCACGCGACAGGATCGCCTGCGCCAGCGGGTGGCTGGAGCCCTGTTCGAGGGCGGCCGCATGGCTGAGGACCTCCGCTTCGGCTCGATCGAATCCAAGAATATCCGTCACCAACGGCCTACCTTCGGTGAGCGTGCCGGTCTTGTCGAAGGCGACGGCGGTGACCTTGCCGATGTTCTCGAGCACGGCGCCGCCCTTGATGAGCAGGCCACGGCGCGCGCCGGCCGAGAGGCTCGCGGCGATCGCCGCCGGGGTGGAGATGACCAGGGCGCAGGGGCAGCCGATCAGCAGAAGGGCGAGCCCCTTGTAGATCCACTCCTGCCAGAGGCCGCCGAAGAAGAGCGGCGGGACGATCGCGACCAGGGCGGCGACCAGGGCCACGGCCGGCGTATAGGTGCGGGAGAAGCGGTCGATAAACCGTTCCGTCGGCGCTTTCGTCTCCTGCGCCTCCTCGACGAGCCTGATGACGCGGGCGATGGTGTTGTCGGCGGCAGCGGCGGTGACGCGCAGCCGCAAGGCGCCATCGCCGTTGACCGTACCGGCAGAGACGGCGTCGCCGGGCCCCTTCAGGACAAGCGCGCTCTCGCCGGTCACCGGTGCTTCGTCGACGCCGCTCTCGCCGGTCAGGACCACGCCGTCGGCGGCGAACCGCTCACCGGGGCGGACAAGAATGATGGCGCCCTCCGGCAGGCTCTCCGCCGGAACCTCGATCATGCGGCCCCCCGCCTCCATGAGCGCCGTTTTCGGCACAAGCGCCGTCAGCGCTTCAATGCTCGCCCGCGCCTTACCGGCGGCGATCCCTTCGAGGAGTTCGCCGATCAGGAAGAGAAACACGACCATCGCCGCCTCTTCGCCGGCGCCGATGAAGACGGCGCCAACCGCCGCGATGGTCATCAGCATCTCGATGGAGAACGGCGTCCCGGCGAGAGCGGCCATGACTGCGCGTCTGGCGATCGGCAGCAGGCCGACAAGCATGGCAAGGGTGAATATCCACGGCTCGGTCACAGGAAAGAGCTTTCCAATGCCATAGGCCCCGGCGAGCGCGACGCCGCAGGCAACGGTCAGCCTGCCCTTTTTCGTTCTCCACCATGACTCCGCTCGGCGCACTTGATTCGCGGTGGCGCCAGTATTCGGAAGGTCGGCGGAGCGTGCGGACGAGACCTCGTGTGAGTGTCTGTGACCGTGATCCTCACCTGGCGCGGCATGCGCATGGCCGCAGCAAGCATGCTCGCCAGGAGGCGACGATCCTTGCGACACTTCCCCGGCCAGTGGCAAGAGCCCGTAACCAAGCCCGACCACCTTGCGCACGATTGCCGGGCCGATATTGTCGTGGTCGGCATGCCGGACCATCATCGTGGCCGCAGTCACCGAGACGCTGACCTCCTCGACACCGGCGACGCGCCTGACGGCGGTGTCGATCTTCGCGGCGCAGGACGCGCAATCCATGCCTTCTACGCGATATCTGCTTTCCCGAACCCGACCTCTCATGCGTTGCTCCTCTTAGCTTCAGAGCAGGCTAAAACCTCTAGCGACTAGAGTTACAAGCGAAAATGTCATGGTGCGGCGATTAACTGGCGGGTCTGTGAGCGCCACAGCTATGGCGCTGAGAGCTTCTGCTATTCGAGCGGTTTGGGAGTCGGCCGACACGAAGACCAGCGTTTCCGCGCAACTCCCATAACCCCTAATTTCTAGTTGCAAAAGCAATGCAACTATGTATGTTCATCTTCGCTCTGGCACAACCTCTGACGCTCGGTGATCACACTCGTAACGTTTGCGGCCGCATTGCCGTGCCATGGCTTTTTTTCAGGCCTCGAGATCAAGAATCGCCCTGACCGGTACCGGTCAGGGCATCCCCGCATGGGGCGATCCTAATTCCGTCGTGCCGATCAGGTAAGAGTGTCGACTGCCCGGCTGCCGGGAAACTGCCACCAACCAACGCGATTTGCACCGATGAGCGCTTTCGAACGAGTGATCGGCCAGGAGCTGGCACCGTACCTCCGATCAGTCGGCTTTCTGAGACATGGCCAGACTTGGAATCGGCGTATGGACTGCGTCGTGCAGGTCATTTCCGTACAGCGGTCGATGAACAATACAGAGCTCGATTCCCGCTTCACCGTCAATATCGGCGTGACCCTCGACACCCGGCCGACAAAGGCCAGAGTTGCGGAACATGACTGCAGGGCACGCCAGCGCATCGGCTTTCAGCGCCCGGAGCGGCAGGATCATTGGTATCGCTATCAGCCGAAGGAGGCGGCGAGGGTCCAGCTCGCGGTCGCGGAAGCCCGCGCAGCCATAGAAGCTTACGCGCTGCCCTATCTCTCTCAAACTTCAGGTGAGTTTTCCATGGCTGTTGCTGCAGGCAACATCGGTGATGCAAGCACATGCGGGGGTCTGGAAAGCATTCGACGGTCTCAGGCGGCGGATCATTCGCCTTTTGCCGTCAAAGAGGGCGTCTAGTCTGTAGCCCGAGGCGGTGCCGTCCGAGCTGCGGTCGCGACCGGTGTCTGACCACCGAGTCGCAACGGCAATCCCGCTGTCGAATACACGGGATCGCCTTTCGCTCACAGCGTTACTCGTGAATCGAGTAACGCCCCAGCTTGCAGAGATCCCGCTTATCTACCGTCGATTCGAGATTCGAGTTCTCGTCGTACTCAAAACGCATGTCGTACTCGCACACGTCGCGGCCATCCGCGATCGTAAGCTCGATCGTTTCGCCCGGTCCAAAACCTGGCTGCCGAACACATCATCTTCCCATTCCTCGACCCCGACCGGCGACGTGTGGAAACGAACGAGCGTCGCGCCTGTGTCGTTTTTCAACGTGAAAGTCAGGTATTCGGCCGAAGCCGCCGATGAGAATGCGATGGGCCCCCATGGGTGACTGCAGCCAAAACAAATTGCTTCATGAAATAAGTCCCCTGCCCGAATTGAGCCCGCGTAAACTACGCACGACAGGCAGGGCTACAACTTCCTTTTGGCTTCCCGCTGCTGGCTCACCAAAAATGGTACTTCTCGCGACATAAGCCTGGGTAGTTCATGTTCCAGAGATGACTCCTTCCGGTATGCTTCCTGTGCTATCTTTTCCGCCTTGTGCTTCCTTGCGGAGGAAAGCAACATGGGGACTCTTAAAGGCTTCACGCGGAACTGCGCAGTCGCTGTCTTCTCCGGTTGCATGCTGCTGTCGCCTCCGGCACCGGCCGAAGAGGCTGCCGATGTCGCGACCGGGACGCGGCTCGCCGAGTTGCTCAGGGCGGCCCGAAGCGTCCTTTCGAACTATCAGTCGCTCATCAACGATCCGGCCGTCGCCGACAAGCATCTCGACGGCGAACGGTTCACGGCCGAAGCGATCGCGCTTTACGGCAAGCGCACCGGCAGTCCGTTGATCTCCGACGATCTGGCCGAGCGCGACCGCAAGCTGCTCCAGGCTCAGGTCGACGCCATGCGCGAGGTGATCGACGAGCATCAGGACGACATCAACCGTCCGGGCATTGCCTTCAAGGGCTTCGTTCCAGCCGTCTTCGCGCGCCTGATGAACGAGAAATTCGCCGTCAAGGTGGGAAACGAAGCGCTGGTCCGCGTCACGGCGCCGGAGGTGCTGGTGCGCAATCGCAAGTCGCTTCCCGATGCCTGGGAGGCGAAGGTCATCGAGGAGGTTTTCCCGGATCCGCAGCGACCGAAGGAGGCGAGCTATACGGAAGTGACGACCGTCAACGGTCGCCCTGCCTTTCGCATGCTGCTGCCAGAGTATTACACCGATTCCTGCCTTGTCTGCCACGGCGTCCCGAAGGGGGAAATCGACGTCACCGGCTATCCGAAGGAGGGCGGCAAGGCCGGCGACCTCGGCGGTGCGATCAGCATCGTCTTGTTCCAATGAGCGCGCTTCGCGAGCAGTTGCAGCCACTAAAGCCTGTCCCGGCGCCGAGGCTTGCCAGCCGGATCGCCAATCTGCCGATCTCGGCACGCGTCGCGACGCTGACCGCGGCCGGCATGATCAGCCTTGTACTATCGTCGGTTTTCCTGACGCAGGCGCTCCATCGCAGCGCCGCGCGCATGGCCGAAACCCAGGAACTCTTCGACCGGGCCGCATCGGCGGCGGCGGCGCATGTCGCCTTCGGCGACCTCCGGTACTGGCTGACCGATCTCTCCGTCAGCCTGCTGATGAATTCGCAGCGCAATGCCGAGCAGGCCCGCGAGCGCCTGCAGGTCCAGTTGGAGCGCCTTGCCAAGCACTCTCCGGCCGCCGTCAGGGAAATCCGCACGGAAATCGACGCCTATGTCGCGACGGCGCTACAGGCAACGGAAAGCTATACCCAGGACAACCGCATCCTGGGCAACACCCTGCTGGCGGAAGCACGCACCCATAGCGGCCATGTCGATCGGAACCTCAACAGGCTTGTCGAGCAGGTGAAGGCCGATGCTGAGGCTGCCCGCAACGAGGTCGTGGCGCAGACGCAAAAGACGGCCACGACCGCGGCCATCCTCGTCGGCGGGGTCGTCCTGATCGGCTCGCTCCTGACGCTCCTCGTCCTGCGCTCGATCGTCGGGCCGCTCCGGCGCCTCAACCGGGTGATCGGCGACCTGACCGAGGGCCGCTACGATGTCGAGGTCCCCCAGGAGGGCGGCGACGAATTCGGGGCGATGGCGAAAACGCTTTCGCTGTTCCAGCAGAACGCCATCGAAAAGAAGAAGCTCGAGGACCAGGCGGAGCGGCAAAGGCGGACGGTCGCCGCGGCGCTCGAGGCGATTTCCGACGGGTTCGTGCTCTATGATCCGGACGACCGTATCCTCGTCGCCAACAGCAAATATTGCGAAATCTTCCCCAGCCACAAGCCGAACGAACTGCGCGGCAAGAGCTTCCGCGAAATCCTGGAGCAGAACCTGGCAAAAGGGAAAGTGGACCTCGAAGGCAAGGCGCCGGAAGAGTGGATCGAGGAACGCCTGCGCCTCCACCGCGATCCCGCCGGCCTCGTCGACGAGAGGCGGTTCAATGACAAATGGGTGCGCATCACCAAGCGCAAGATCCCGGACGGTGGGACGGTCGCCGTCTATACCGACATTACCGAACTCAAGCAGAGGCAGGTCGAGCTCGAGCGTGCCAAGAGCAATGCCGAAGCGGCCAGCGAGGCCAAGAGCCGGTTCCTCGCCTCGATGAGCCACGAATTGCGCACGCCGCTGAATGCGATCATCGGTTATAGCGAGATGCTGATAGAGGAAGCGCGCGACCATGACGAGGACGAGTTGGTCCCGGACCTCGAGAAAATCGCTTCGGCCGGCCGGCATCTGCTGTCGCTCATCAACGATATTCTCGACCTGTCGAAGATCGAGGCCAACAAGATGGAGGTCTTCCTCGAAACCTTCGACGTCGCCCGGCTGCTCGGCGACGTGACCGCCACCGTCGCGCCGCTGATGGCGAAGAACCTTAACGAATTCATCCAGGAGTTCGACGGCGATCTCGGGGAGATGCATTCGGACCAGACCAAGCTGCGCCAGAATCTCTTCAACCTGCTCAGCAACGCGGCGAAGTTCACCAATAGCGGCCGGGTCACGCTGTCGGCCCGGCGCGAAGAGCGAGCCGACGGCGACTGGCTCGTCTTCAAGGTCTCCGACACCGGCATCGGCATGACGCCGGAACAGCAGAACCGGCTTTTCAACGCCTTCACGCAGGCCGATGCGTCCACCACCCGCAACTACGGCGGCACCGGCCTCGGCTTGAGCATCACCCGCAGTTTCAGCCGCATGATCGGCGGCGCCGTCGATGTCGAAAGCGAAGTGGGAAAGGGCTCGGTCTTCACGATGGAAGTGCCGGCGCGATGCCGGCGGGAGGCCGGCGTGGCGCCGGCAGCCGAGCCATCGCAGATCATCCAGCCGGGCCGCACCGCGCTCATCATCGACGACGACCCGGCCGCCCGCAACCTGATCGCAAAGGCGCTGGCGGAAGCGGGTCTCGCCTCGATGCAGGCGGCGAGCGGCGCGGAGGGGATAGCCGTCGCCCGCGAGCATCGGCCCGACGCCATCATTCTCGACATCATCATGCCGCACCAGGACGGCTGGTCGGTGCTGCGCACGCTGAAGAGCGACCCCGACCTCTGCACCATCCCGGTGATCCTGGCGACCATTCTGGCGGATCGCGAGCTCGGTCTCTCGCTCGGCGCGGTCGAATATCTGACCAAGCCGATCGACACCGACAAGCTGATCCGGACCGTCGAGGCTTGCGGCGGTGGAAACCGCGACGTGCTCGTCATCGACGACGACCTGGCTTCCCGCGAATTCCTGCGGCGCATTCTGGTGAAGAGGGATTGGAAGGTCCACGAGGCAGGTGACGGCGTGCGCGGCCTCGACATGATGAAACGGCTTCTGCCGCGCCTCGTCCTGCTCGATCTGCTGATGCCGGAAATGGACGGATTCCAGACGCTCAGCGAGATGCAGGGAATTCCGGAGCTGCAGAACATTCCGGTGGTCGTGGTCACGTCGAAGGACCTCTCCGCCAACGAGTTGCGGTGGCTGCGCGAGCGGGCGGTCGCCGTCGTCAACAAGGGGGCAAACAGCAGGTCGCAACTGGTGGAGGCTCTCGAGCGCCAGATCGCATCGCGTGAAACGGCCGGCCAGACCGTCGGCGACCGCTGAAGGCTAAATCGTGCCGTGCAAACCTGCAGCGGGCAGGAGGAGACCGGAAATGACGAGAATCCTTCTGGTGGAAGACAATGAAATGAACCGCGACATGCTTTCGCGGCGTTTGTCCCGCCGCGGCTTCGACGTGCTCATTGCCGAAAACGGCAAGGCCGGCGTCGAGCTCGCCGCTTCCGAAAGGCCCGATGTGATCCTGATGGATATGAGCCTGCCGGTCATGGACGGCTGGGAAGCGACCCGACAGATCAAGGCCAACCCGCTTACGTCCGGGATACCTGTCATCGCGCTGACGGCCCACGCCATGGCCAGCGACCGGGACATGGCGCTGGATGCCGGTTGCGACGACTATGACAGCAAGCCGGTCGACCTGACGCAGCTTGTCCGGAAGATCGAACAATTGCTCACCGCATCTCCCTGAGTGGCGTTGAAAATGAGCGTCGGGAACGAATTTCAGCGTCAGGCCCTTGCCACCCATGTGGCGCAGCGGATGGCCGGCCCGGCACAGGCGATCCTGGGGTTTCAGGAATTGCTGCTCGAACAGGCGCGCGATCTCGGCGCACTCGAGCTGCTCGCCGACCTGGAACGCATCGGCGCCGCAGCAAGACAACTGAACAGTTTTATCGAGAGCCTCGTCGACGCAAAGACGGGATGCCCGGGCGGAGACGCCGCCGAGGCGGAGGCACGGCTGCGGCACGATCTTCGTACACCGCTCAACGCCATCATCGGCTATTCCGAAATGATCCTCGAAGAGGCCGGAGAGCCGCAGCCGCACACGCTGAAGGATGACCTCGGCGTAATTCTGGCCGCGGCCTCCGAGCTGTTGAAGCAGGTCGACGCCATCGCCGGTCTTTCGCGCGGAGCCGCCATCGGGGCGCTTCAACCGCGGGATGAGACCGGGCTAGACACGGCCGAACTCGAACGGCTGCTGTTCCAGAGCAGGCAGGAGGCCTGGACCGATCAGGGCGGCAGGATCCTGGTGGTCGACGATGTCGCCAGCAATCGCGATCTTCTCAGCCGCCGCCTTCGCCACGAGGGCCATCGCGTCGTCGTGGCCGATTCCGGCCGCTCGGCGCTTGCAAGACTGGCGGAGGGGGAGTTCGACCTCATCCTGCTCGATATCCTGATGCCGGACATGAACGGCATCGAAGTCCTCGCAAGGCTGAAGGCGGAAGACCGATGGCGGCACGTGCCGGTCATCATGATATCGGGCCTCAGCGAAGTGGCGGCCGTGGCCCGTTGCATCGAGGCCGGCGCTGACGATTATCTGACGAAGCCGTTTAATCCCGTCCTGCTTCGGGCGCGGATCAACTCCACGCTCGAAAAGAAACGCTGGCTAGACCGCGAGCACCGCTATCTCGAGCAGATCGAAATGGAAAAGCGGCGCGCCGATTCCCTTGTTCACGCGATCCTGCCCGACCAGATCGTTGCCCGGCTGCAGGGCGGCGAGGAGATCATCGCCGATCGCTTCGAAGAGGTGTCCATTCTGTTCGCCGACATTGTCGGCTTTTCGCCCATCGCGGCAAGGCTGCCGCCGTCCGACCTCGTCAGGCGACTGGACGCGATGTTCAGCAAGTTCGATCTTCTGACCGAGCAGCATCGCGTCGAGAAGATCAAGACGATCGGCGACGCCTATATGGCCGCCTGCGGCATTCCGGAACCTTCCGCCGATCACGCCGACAGGATCGTCGCCCTCGGGAAATCGATGCTGGAAGCGCTGCAGGGCTCAGCCTCCGACACCGACCGCTTCCGGGTTCGAATCGGCGTCCACTCGGGGCCGGTGGTCGCCGGATTGATCGGCCGGCTTCGTTTCGTCTACGACGTCTGGGGGGAAACGGTGAACATTGCGAGCCGTCTCGAATCCCAAGGCGTGCCCGACAGCGTTCAGATCTCGGAGGCGACGAGGCGCGCCCTGCATGGCCGGTGGACGCTCGAGCCGCGACGCGCCCTCGATCTGAAGGGCATCGGCAAGATCGAGACCTACCTCGTGAGATAGGTCAGTTGCTCCCCTTCCCAAAGTGCGGGGCTGAGCCCCGCACTTTGGGCACGTCTCCTCAATCTCAACCCGCTCTGGGCTCGACCGGCCTCCAAATGCTGACCTTGTGGGTCTCGGGCATGAGGTAAAGCGCAAGCAGGAAGCAGACGGCAGGCACGACGATCGGATAGATCAGCGCGTAGCCGACGCTGCCGGTGGCCGCGAAGGCCGCCGAGGTGACGAAGGGCACCAATCCGCCGCCCCAGCCGTTGCCGATGTGATACGGCACCGAGACCGAGGTGTACCGGATACGGCCGGGAAAGTATTCCGCCAGGAATGCCCCAACCGGGCCATAGACCATCCCGACATAGCAGACGAGAATGAAGATGATGAAGATCGCCGTCGGGTAGTTGATATTGTCCGGCTGGGTGACGGTGCCCAGCCACAGATACAGCGGGTAGTAGGTGATCGCGGCGAGCAGCATGCCTCCGAGGATCACCGGCTTGCGGCCGATGATGTCGGACAGCCATCCGAAGAAGATCAAGCTCGGCGTCGCCAGGAGCAGCGCTGCGCCGACGATATAGGCGGAGTTCAATGCATCCACCTTGGAAACCTGCTGCAGGAAGTAGAGCGCCCAGAACTGGCCGCTGTACCAGACCACCCCCTGCCCGATCAGCACGATGGTGGCGATCCCGACGAATTTGATGTTGGAACTGAGGAAGGCCTCCTTCCAGGGATTTCGGGTCATCTGCCCCTTGGCCTTTATCTCCGCGAAGATCGGCGTCTCCTGGAGCTGAAGCCGGATGTAGATCGCGATGCCGACCAGCAGGAACGACACCAGAAACGGAACGCGCCAGGCCCATGCTTCGAAGACCTCGTTGCCGAAATAGGTGCGGGTCGCGATGATGACGGCGAGCGACACCACGATACCGAGCGTCGGAGAGGTCTGAAGCCAGCCGGTGTAGTAGCCGCGGCGCTCGTCCGGCACATGCTCGGCGACATAGGTGATGGCGCCGCCATATTCGCCGCCGAGGCACAGGCCCTGGATCATCCGCAAGCCGAAGAGAAGAAATGCGGCGGTGAGGCCGATCGCCTCATAGGTGGGGATCAGGCCGATGGCGCCGGTGCCCAAGCCCATTCCGCTGAGCGTGATCAGGAAGGTGTATTTGCGACCGACCCGGTCGCCCATCCAGCCGAACAGGAACGCCCCCAGCGGACGGATCAGGAAGCCCGCCGTGAACAGCGCGATCGTACTCAGGAGCGCTGCGACCGGGTGCGACTGTTCGAAGAACTTGACCGAGAGAACTGCGGCCAAGCTGCCGAAGATGTAGAAATCGTACCATTCGATGATGTTTCCGACCGATGCGGCAACGATCACCCGCCGGAAGTCCTTCGGGACCTGGACAGCCATGTTTCTTCCTCCCGTTTCAACACATGGCCCCCATATTTTTCCGGTATTCTATCACGAAACCAGCGCAGCAAAAGAGTTTGCTCCGGCAGCGACAGTTTTCCGAAGTAATGCTTCGTCGTGGATACCCGACTTTGCTAAAGTTCAGCGGTTGTCGCTGACGAATTCCCATGTGGAACGCCGGGAAGATTCGAACATTGCGCCGGGACACATTGCCGCCCAGCGCGCCGCCGGCCTTTGCCTGAGCTGTTCTATTGCGGAGAAACATGCAGGCGCTGGCAGGACTGCCGCATCGCAGCCGGGTTGAAATCAGCGAAATCTCGACTAAGCTGTCTGCGGCACCGAGCAATTGCACAGATCCGACAGGCGTCGGAGATGGTGCATGTTGTCGATCGAATGGGATCAGCGGTGCGCTATGCCCTGACGCTCCTTATCGCAGTTCTTCTTGCGGCTTCCGGCTCCCGGGCCGTTACGCAGCAGCCTGCGCCCGTCGGCAAGACGGCTCCGGCCGAGCAGGTCCTGGAACTCAAGCTGGGCTATCTTCGGGCCTATGCGCCTGAACTCGCCCTTTCGGTGCTCGACGTGCCGCCGCGTGACGACGGCGTCGCCGGAGCCAAGGTGGCGGTGGGCGACAACAACACGACCGGTACCTTCCTCGGACAGAAGTTCACGCTCGATCTGACCGAAATAAGGCCGGACGCCGATGCCGTGCCGGCCTTCAACGACATGGTGTCGAAGGGCGCGCGCTATATTCTCGCCGATCTCTCGGCCGCGCAGCTTCTGTCGATCGCCGAAATCGCCCGCGACAAGGGAGTGCTGATCTTCAACGTCGGCGCCACCGACGACCGTCTGCGCGAGGAGGAGTGCCGGGCGAACGTCTTCCACACCGCCCCGACCCGCACGATGCTGGCCGACGGGCTGGCGCAATATCTGGTCTGGAAGCAGTGGCGCCGATGGGTGCTGGTCCACGGCTCCCATGAGCCCGACCGACTGTTCGCCGATGCGCTGCGCCGCGCCGCCACGCGCTTCGGTGGCGAGATCATCGCCGAAAAGGAGTTCACTGACACCGGCACGGCGCGGCGAACGGATACCGGCGTGGTCCAGATCCAGCGGCAAATGCCCGTCTTCACGCAGGCGTTCCCCGACCACGACGTGCTGCTCGTCGCCGACGAAAGCGAGGTTTTCGGAACATACGTGCCGTTCCGGACCTGGATTCCGCGCCCGGTGGCCGGCACTGCCGGCCTGATCCCTTCTGCCTGGCACCCGGCCAGCGAGCAATGGGGCGGCACGCAGATCCAGAACCGTTTCGCCAAGGCGAATGGCCGGCGCATGCTGTCGAAGGACATGGCCGCCTGGACGGCGGCGAGGATCGTCGGCGAGGCCGCGACGCGCACGCAAAGCGCCGATCCCGAGACGCTCGCAGCCTATATACGCTCCGACGACTTCTCGCTCGCGGCCTTCAAGGGGCAGAAGCTGACCTTCCGTAAATGGAACTGGCAGCTGCGCCAGCCGATCTTCCTGGGCGACGGCCGTTCCGTGGTTTCGACCTCGCCCCAGGAAGGGTTCCTGCATCAGGTCTCCGAACTCGACACGCTCGGCGTCGACCAGCCGGAGACAAAATGTGCTCTGACGTTGCCTTAAACAGGGAGAGAGACAGGTGCTGCGAAGACTGACGTATCTTTCGGCCGGACTTGCCGTCGCCGCCAGCATGGCTTCGCCAGCCTTCGCCTACATGGTCTATGTCTCCAACGAGAAGGACAACACGGTGACTGTGGTCGACTCGGTCACGAAGGAAGTGGTGCGCACGATCAATGTCGGCCAGCGGCCGCGCGGCATCACCATTTCGCACGACGGCAAGTTCATCTATCTCTGCGCAAGCGACGACGACACGATCGAGATCATCGACACGGCCACCTACGAGATTGTCGGATCGCTACCCTCCGGCCCGGATCCCGAGCTGTTCGTCCTCTCACCCGACGGCAAGACGCTCTATGTCGCCAACGAGGACGACAATCTGGTCACCGTCATCGACCTCGAGGGCAAGAAAGTGGTGGCGGAGGTGCCGGTCGGCGTCGAACCCGAGGGAATGGGCATCAGCCCGGACGGCAAGACCATGGTCAACACCTCCGAGACGACCAACATGGCCCATTTCATCGACACGGCAACCAACGAAATCACCCACAATGTTCTCGTCGATTCGCGGCCGCGCTTCGCCGAGTTCAAGCCAGACAATTCAGAGATCTGGGTCAGCGCCGAAATCGGCGGCACCGTCTCGATCATCGACAATGCGAGCCGTGAGGTAAAGCACAAGATCACCTTCGAGATTCCTGGCCTGCGCTCGGAATCGATCCAGCCGGTCGGCGTGCGCATCACCGCCGACGGCACGAAAGCCTATGTGGCGCTCGGCCCCGCCAACCGCGTGGCGGTGATCGATGCGAAGACCTATGAGGTCGAAAAATACGTGCTCGTCGGGCAACGGGTCTGGCAGCTCGCCTTCACCCCCGACCAGAAGACGATCATAAGCACCAACGGCGTCTCGAACGACATCACCTTCATTGACGTCGCGACCGACGAGGCAATTCAATCGGTGACCGTCGGGGCGCTGCCCTGGGGCGTGGTCGTGCATCCGAACTGACGGGACGGCAAAGCTCTTTGGCAGCGGAGGAGGAAATGCAGAGCTATCGGAATTTCGCGCTTGCCGTGTTTCTCGGCGTGGTCCTGTCCGTAACACCCGGTTCCGCACAGGAGGCCGACGACGATGATAACGACGCGACGCAGCCGGCTGCGGACGCCGAGCAGGTGACGCGGGCCAGCAAGGACGTCCCCGAGCTGATCCTTGGGTCGAAGAATGACCAGTTCACCGTCAATCAAAAGGATTTCGCGCTGATCGCCGGCCAAGGCTACCGCTGGAAGATATCGGCTGCGGGCGGTCTGGAGTATAAATTCCACACCGACCTCTTCCGCAATGTGTGGATGAACCAGATCGTCATCAACGATCTCGAAGTGCACATGAACGGCGCCCCGGCCTGGCTCGAATATGATGCGGACGGCACCATCCAGATCCAGTTCACCACCGTGCGCCCGGGTAGCTACAGCTGGTCGGTTCCCGATCTCGCCGAGAGAGGCATGAAAGGAACGATCACGATCAAATAAGGTTGGATGATCGGGCAAATGAGGTTGGATGATCGAGGAGGACGATGCCAACATGCAGCATGTGAGGGCAAACGACGGATTGAGCCTGCCCGCCGCGCTCGACGTCTCGGCGGTCGACCACAGCTACGGCCGGAAGCAGGTTCTGTCCGACATTTCCTTCTCGATTGCGGCAGGGCGCTTCACCGTCCTTCTCGGCCTGAACGGGGCCGGAAAGACGACGCTGTTCTCGCTGATCAGCCGTCTCTTCGACACGCGTCGGGGGTCGATCCGTATCTTCGGCCACGACGTCAGCCGCGAACCGGGCGAGGCGCTACGGCGGCTCGGCATCGTCTTCCAGGCGCGCACCCTCGATCTCGACCTCAGCGTCTATCAGAATCTCTCCTACCACGCCTCGCTGCACGGCATCGGGCAGAGAGAGGCCCGCGCGCGCATCGAAGCGCTGCTGGCCCAGATCGGCATGAGCGACCGTTTGCACGACAAGGCGCGCAGTCTTTCCGGGGGGCAGATGCGGCGCATCGAAATCGCCCGGGCGCTCTTGCACCGGCCGCCGCTGCTGCTCCTCGACGAGGCAACGGTCGGGCTGGACATACAATCGCGAGCCGAGATTCTCGCGACCATTCGCAAGCTCGTGGCGACCGACGGCATCGGCGTCTTCTGGGCGACCCATCTCATCGACGAGGTCGAGGACGGCGATCACGTCGTCATACTCCACCAAGGCAGGGTGCTCGCGGACGGCAGGGTCGATGACGTCGTCCGCTCCTCAGGCGCAAGTAGCATTCGAGAAGCCTTCGCGACGCTGAGCGGGGTCGCTACGGCAGGCGGAGGCGTCCGATGAGCTTGCAGTCTGCCGCAGACGGAATTCCGGCCGATTCCGACCCGGGCTTCAGCGCCCGCCAGTATCTCGTCTGCCTCAAGGGCATCCTCATCCGCGAAGGACTTCGCTTTCTCAACCAGCGGGAGCGCTTCGTCTCGTCGCTGGTTCGTCCGCTCCTGTGGCTCTTCGTGTTCGCGGCGGGCTTCCGTCAGGTTCTCGGCGTCTCGATCATCCCGCCCTACAAGACCTACGTGCTCTACGAGGTCTATATCACCCCCGGATTATGCGGCATGATCCTGTTGTTCAGTGGCATGCAGTCTTCGCTTTCGCTGGTCTACGACCGGGAAATGGGAAACATGCGGACCCTGCTGGTCAGCCCATTTCCACGCTGGTTCCTGCTGGTGTCCAAGCTGCTCGCAGGAGTCTCCGTTTCGATCCTGCAGGTCTATGCCTTTCTTGCCATCGCCTGGTTCTGGGGCGTCAGGCCGCCATGGACCGGCTATCTGCTGATCCTGCCCGCACTGTTCCTTTCCGGGATGATGCTCTGCTCGCTCGGAATGCTCCTGTCCTCGATGATCAAGCAACTGGAGAACTTCGCAGGGATCATGAACTTCGTGATCTTCCCGATGTATTTCGCCTCGCCGGCACTTTATCCGCTGTGGCGCATTCAGGAATCGAGCCCGCTTCTCCACAAGATCTGCGTCGCAAACCCGTTCACCTATGCGATCGAACTGATCCGCTTCGCCCTTTACGGACAGAGCGACTGGGGATCGCTGTCGATCGTGGTTGCGTTCACCGTGCTGTTTCTTGGCGGCGCGATCCTCGCCTATGATCCGTCGAACGGCTTGCTCAGCCGCAGGCAGGATACGGGAGGAAATGCCTGATGCGGTGCTTGCTTCTGACGCGCATCCTGCCGGCCGCGATCGCTGCAGCGGTCGCAGGGCCCGTTTTGGCAGCGCAGGGCGGCGATCCGGACTGGCCGTGCATTCAGCGCAAGGTTCCGGAGCTCTCGCTCGGGCAGATATGGGCCGGCGCCGCACTGCCGCAAACGGCCGCCGACTGGTCGAAGGATGCGGCCATCGCTCATTTGGTGACGGAGCTCTCGGCGCGCCGCGTGCCGCTGCCGGAGGCACAGCAAAAGATCCGGGAATATGCGGATAGCCTGCCGGAGGGCGAGAAGGAACGGCGCATGACCATGCTCGCGCAGGGCCTGTTCGAGCACATGAACCGGGAACGCTCGGATGTCATCGCCGGCATCGCCCGCTACGCCCACGCGCAGAGGGACATGGCGGCATTCCTGCGGCAGGAGGCGTCGGCGGTCGATGCCTTGCGAGCGAAGCCCGCTGCCGACCCGAAGGAGCTTGCACGGCGGAACGACCGGCTGGTCTTTCAGACGCGCGTTTTTCAGGAGCGCGCGCAATCGCTGGGCTTCGTCTGCGAGGTGCCGACGCTCATCGAGCAGCGCCTCTACGCTCTGGCCAAATCGATCGCGCAGACGCTCAGCGATCGATAACCCCCCCCGAAGCTGTCGCTCACGGCGAAGCGGGGGCTTTCCGCGATAATTGACGCTGGTTTATCGCGCGCGTATCCTTCTCATGCGGGCTTTCCATCAGGCACCTTGTGAAAGCCGGTTATCGGACTGGTGCGCCAAGCGTCTCAGTCGGCGTTGCCTCTGCGCGCGTTCGTGCGGAAAGGTGCTTAGGTGAACCTCGTCGATCTCGTCCTGACCGTCTGCATGCTGGCCGACCCTACCCGTTGCCGCACCGAGCACCTGTATTTCCAGAGCCACGGATCGCTGGTCCAATGCATGATGCTGGCTCCGGCTGAGATCGCCAAGTGGTCCGTAAGCCATCCGACACTGAAGATCGTGCGATGGAAATGTGTTTTCCCGCCCGAGGAGCAGGAAATCTGACGTCCCTCTAGGAAATTGATGGAAGGTGACATCATGAACATATCGCGGCGTGCGCTTTGCGGAGTGGCTTTTCTGGCTGCCGTCAGTCCTCTGGGATTGCCTGCCTTTGCAGCGCCGTCGGCGCCGAAAGTGCGTGTGGGTGTGCTGAAATTCGGCACGGTGAATTGGGAACTCGATACCATCAAGCACAACAAGTTCGACGCGGCCAACGGCATCGAGGTGGAGGTCGTCTATTTCGCCGGCGAGGACGCGACCAATGTCGCCATGCTTGCGCGCGATCTCGACGTCATCGTTTCCGACTGGCTGTGGGTGTCGCGTCAACGTTCCGAGGGCGAAGACCTGACGCTTGCCCCCTACTCGACAGCCGTTGGCGCCATCATGGTCAAAAACGAGGCGCCAATCCGCCAAATCCCCGACCTCATCGGCAAGAAGATCGGCGTTGCCGGCGGATCGCTCGACAAGAGCTGGCTCCTGATCCAGGGACTTGCCGAGCGCGACCACAAGATCGACCTGGCCAAAGAGAGCGACGTCGTTTTCGGCGCCCCGCCGCTGCTGTCGGAGAAGGCGCTTTCCGGTGAGCTCGACGCGGTCTTGAATTTTTGGCATTTCTGCGCGCGGCTGGAGGCAAACGGCTTTCGCCGGCTGATCGGTGCCGACGATGCAGCGAAGGCGCTTGGGGCATCGGGGCCGGTCTCGGCACTCGGTTACGTGTTCCGCGACAAATGGGCGAACGAAAACCCGGATGCGGCGATGGGCTTTGTCAAGGCAAGCGCAGACGCCAAGAAGCTGCTGGCTCGGTCGGATGACGAATGGCAGCGCTTGGCGCCTATCGTGCGCGCCGAGGGCAGAGAGCTCGAGGTGCTGCGCGATCGCTACCGGGAAGGCATTCCGAACCGGCCTCTCGCCGAAGAGGAAAGCGATGCCGCTAAGCTCTATGAAGTTCTCGCGCAACTGGGCGGGGAGAAGCTCGTCGGCGAAGCGCGGCAGATGGCTCCCGGGACATTCTGGGCGGCATTGAAGACATGACGGCGAAATTCGGATCGGAAAACGGGCTGTCAGCGCGCCGGCCCGCGCGCAGGGCCCGTGGGTTGCCGGCGGCGACGGCCGTGGCATCGCTCGCCGCCCTGTGCCTGCTCTGGAGCCTCGCGGCCGGCATCTGGCCGAGCCGTGCTTTCCCGCCGCCGCTCGCAGTCTGGCAGGTGCTTCTCAAGGAGGCGGCCAGCGGCGACCTTGGTTATCACCTGGCAATGACCCTCTGGCGGGTCGCGGCCGCCTATGTCGTCGCCATGATCGTCGGATCGGTCATCGGCGTGCTGCTCGGCATGCACCGGCGGGCGGACGTCTTCTTCAATCCGTGGCTCGTGCTCTTCCTCAATCTCCCGGCCCTGGTCGTCATCGTACTCGCTTATATCTGGTTCGGCCTGACCGAGGCTGCCGCAATCGGCGCCGTCGCCATCAACAAAATACCCAACGTCGTCGTCACCATGCGTGAGGGCGCGCGGGCGCTCGAGCCCCGTTTCGCGGAAATGGCCACGGTCTACCGGCTCGGGCCGCTCGACCATGTTCGCCATATACTGGTGCCGCAGTTGCAGCCCTATTTCGCCGCCGCCTCGCGCTTGGGCATTGCGCTGATCTGGAAGATCGTGCTCGTCGTCGAGCTGCTCGGCCGTTCGAGCGGCGTCGGCTTCCAGATCTATCTCTACTTCCAGATATTCGACGTTGCCGCCATCCTTGCCTACACGCTCGCTTTCGTGGCTATCATGCTGTCGATCGAACTCCTTCTGGTGCAGCCACTTGAACGACATGCAACCCGCTGGCGCCGCCGCTCCGCTTAAGGTCGACATTGCCGAGAAGACGTTCCGCTCGGCGGAGGGCGTTACGATCGTTGCGCTGCGCGGTCTTTCCTTCGCGGTGAGACAGGGCGAATTTGCCTGCCTGCTCGGCCCGTCGGGCTGCGGCAAGACAACGACCCTGCGCATTCTGCTGGGCCTCGATCGGCAATTTTCCGGCAGCTATCAACTGCCCGAAGGCGGTTCCGACCGCGTCGCTGCGGTCTTCCAGGAGCCGGTGCTCCTCCCCTGGCGGACGGTGGAGCAGAACGTCCGTCTTGCGCTCGCGCCGCGCCTCAGGGACAAGGACCTGGACTGGCTGTTCGACATTCTGGGGCTTTCGGCAATGCGGGCGCTCTATCCTTCGGAACTTTCGCTCGGCCTGGCGCGCCGCGCCGCGCTCGCCCGGGCTTTCGCCACCGAGCCCGCGGTACTTTTTCTGGACGAGCCGTTCGCCTCGCTCGACGAGCGAACCGCCGACAAGTTGCGCCAGCTTCTGATGAGGGTGTGGGCGGCGAGACCCACCACGGCCCTGATGGTCACCCACAATTTGCGCGAGGCGCTTCTGCTTGCCGATCGCATCGTGGTGCTGTCGCCGCGCCCAGCGCATGTGCTGGGTATCTTCGACGTGGGCGTGCCGCGTCACGCCCGTGAGGCGGCATCGCTGGACCAGCTTGTCTCGGAGTTTCACAAGAGGTTTCCGGACGCGGACTGATTGTCCCGAGCGGGCGACGGGTCAGAAGCAGCGGACCTCCGCCTCGGCCTGCGCTCGCCTGAGTTCCGCGTCGGCGGATTTTGCTGGCGCGCTTTGCCGGAACAGAACCCCTCTTTCGCCTGTCTGAAGTCCGAGGCTCCTGAAGGTCTCGGCCGTCTCATAGCGTTCGTAAGGCATGATCGACGCTATGACGTCGATCGAGCATGAACAGCGTTCGAGGGCGGCACGCGTTTCGCCATTAGCCTTCATGCAGCCATACACATAGTCGACGACGGCAACCGTCGGGTAACCTCCGGCGGCCGATGCCGGTGCGGCGCCCGAGAGCGCAACGAGCAAGCCGATCACTTCCAAGTTACCAATCGTCACCATGAACCTCCGCCAGCTTCGTCACCTAGGACAGGTTCTTAAATTAACCTGCCGTGAGGATGTATTAGTGTAGTAAATTCTCGCATAGCATCCAATCTAGATTTGTCAAATATTAGTAACTTTCGTGCTGCGCGGCAGCATATTTTGTTTTGCGCTGCAGCATCAATTGTATAATGAACCTTGCTTTATTCTTTATGATCGCCTATTCTCCAGCGGTTTCCGGCTTCAAGCCTTGTCTGGGAGCGGCGAAGTCTCGCTTATCAAGAGGTTTGGCAATAACGGTGCCCTCTGCCGATCCGAATGAGCCGTGACACGCTGACGGAAGCGCATGTCCCACGACAAGCATGACATGCTTGGGCTGGCCTTTGTGGTCGCCTGCGGAATTGTGAAGACGAGCCTCGGGTGACTATCGACATCGGGAGGACTTCGCATGCGCATACTCGGAAAATTCGCATATCTGCCGATGGCGGCCGCTGGAGTTCTGACAGCGGCGCTTGCCGGAAATGCGTTGGCCAATGACGAACTGAAGGCCCTTGCGGCCGACCCGAAGAACTGGGCCATGCCCACGGGCGACTATGCCAATCAGCGTTATTCCAAGCTGAACCAGATCAACAAGGACAATGCTAAGGATCTGCAGGTCAAGTGGACCTTCTCCACCGGCGTATTGCGCGGCCATGAAGGCGGCCCGCTGGTGATCGGCGACGTCATGTACGTCCATACGCCGTTCCCGAACATTGTTTATGCACTTGATCTCAAGAACGACGGCAGGATCCTCTGGAAATACGAACCGAAGCAGGATCCGAGCGTCATCGCGATCATGTGCTGCGACACAGTCAACCGCGGTCCGGCCTATGGTGACGGAAAGATCATCCTCTATCAGGCCGACACCATGGTGACGGCTCTCGATGCCAAGACCGGCAAGGTCGCCTGGCAAGCCCAGAACGGCGAGAAGATCGACGGGAGCCTGTCCGAATCCGGCACGTCCGCGCCCATGGTGGTCAAGGACAAGGTCATCGTCGGCGTCTCGGGTGCCGAATATGGTGTCCGCGGCCACCTCACTGCCTACAATCTGAGCGACGGCAAGCGTGCCTGGCGGGCCTATTCGACCGGCCCTGATTCAGAAACGCTGATCGACCCGGAGAAGACGACCCATCTCGGCAAGCCGGTCGGCAAGGACTCCGGAATGAACACCTGGGAAGGCGAGCAGTGGAAGACCGGCGGCGGCACCACCTGGGGGTGGTACGCCTATGATCCGGAACTCAACCTCGTCTACTATGGTACGGGCAATCCTTCGACCTGGAATCCCAACCAGAGACCCGGCGACAACCGATGGTCAATGACGATCTTCGCGCGCGACGCCGATACGGGTATGGCCAAGTGGGCCTATCAAATGACGCCGCATGACGAATGGGACTATGACGGCGTCAACGAAATGATCCTTGTCGACGACATGGAGATCATGGGTCAACCGCGCGACGTGCTCGTGCATTTCGACCGCAACGGCTTCGGCTATACGCTCGATCGTGCGACGGGTGAGCTTCTGGTTGCCAAGAAATACGATCCCACGGTGAACTGGGCGACCGAGGTCGTGATGGACCCGAAGAGCGACCAGTATGGCCGTCCGCAGGTGGTGGACAAGTACTCCACCGAGCATAACGGCGAGGACTTCAACACCACAGGCGTTTGCCCGGCGGCGCTTGGAACGAAAGACCAGCAACCGGCAACCTATTCGCCGAAGACGAAGCTGTTCTATGTGCCGACCAACCATGTCTGCATGGACTACGAGCCCTACCGGGTGAGCTACACGGCCGGCCAAGCCTATGTGGGCGCGACCGTGAACATGTACCCGACGCCCAACAGTCACGGCGGCATGGGCAATTTCATCGCTTGGGACGCGGCCAAGGGCGAGATCGTCTGGTCGAAGCCGGAACAGTTCTCGGTGTGGTCGGGTGCGCTCGCAACGGAAGGCGACGTCATCTTCTACGGCACGCTGGAAGGCTACATCAAGGCCGTGGATATGCAGGGAAATGAACTCTACAAGTTCAAAACTCCCTCGGGCATCATCGGCAACATCAACACCTACGAGCATGGTGGCAAGCAATATATTGCGGTGCTGTCGGGTGTCGGTGGCTGGGCAGGCATCGGGCTTGCCGGCGGCCTTCTGGCGGCCGAAGGTGCAGCGGCGTGGCAACAGGCCGTAGCGGGCGAGAAAGCTCCGACCGAAGAAAGCGAAGCCATCGCCACGGCGGGTTTGGGTGCGGTGGGCGGCTATGCCGCACTGGCCGAGTACACCACACTCGGCGGGCAACTGACCGTATTCGGTCTCCCGGATTGATAGCCGGGCGAACCCTGCCTGAACGAGAGCCCGTATCAGCAGAGGCTGCCGGGCTCTCGGCTTCACCAACAGAATCTCACGCCCTCAGCCATGGTCGATGGCGGTTGGAAGACGAGGTCACGCATGTCACCACGCTTCATCAGTTCGGCGTTTGCCGTGGTCCTCCTGCTGAGTGCAAGTGGCACTCTCCGCGCCGAGGACAGCAAGGAAAAGGCGGCCAGCGCCACGGAGGAAGACGGCAAGCATTTCGACGCCGACGGCAATCCCACCTTCAAGATCGAGAACGGCGTCGTCGATTGGTACACTTTCAACGGATATCGCCGCTATCACGCCGATTGTCATGTCTGCCACGGGCCCGATGGCGAAGGCTCCTCCTATGCGCCGGCTCTCGCCAAGACCATGATCAACCTCGATTACGGGACCTTCCTGTCGATCGTCGCCGAAGGACGCAAGAGTGTCGTCGGCGGCAAGGAGGTCGTCATGCCGGCCTTCGGCGAAAACAAGAATGTCTATTGCTATCTCGACGACATCTACATCTACCTGCGCGCCCGCGCCGTCGGCGCTGCGCCCCGAGGGCGTCCGCCCAAGAAGGCCGACAAGCCGGAGGCGGCTACCGCCTATGAAACGTCCTGCATGGGGGGATGAGATGGCACACGGCATCCAGCGGACCTGCAGGGCTTTCATTTCCCTGGTGGCGGCCGTGCTGATGCCATGGCAAGCGCATTCGCAGAGTGCCGGGCTCGGGGCTGCCGGCGAACTGGTCGACCCGGAGACGCTGCGGGTCTGCGCCGACCCCTCCAACATGCCCTTCTCCGACGAGAGCGGCGAAGGCTTCGAGAACAAGCTCGCCGAGATGGTCGCGGCCGCGACGGGACGAAGCTCGGTCGCCTACACGTGGTTTCCCTCGATCCCGGGTTTCGTCCGCAATACGCTCGGCGCCAATCGCTGCGACATCATCATGGGCTACGCGCAAGGGGACGAACTGGTCCAGAATACCAACGCCTATTACCGCTCGTCCTATGTGCTGATCTACAGGAAGGATGGCGATCTTGCCGGCGTCGAAACGCTGAGCGACCCGAGGCTTCTCGACAAGCGGATCGGCGTGGTCCACGCAACGCCACCCTCCGCAAAGATGGCGGCGGCAAAACTGATGCGCAAAGCGAAGGTCTATCCTCTCGTGGTCGACACGCGGAACGTGCCATCGATGGCCGAGGTGATGATCCGGGACATGGTGGCAGGCGTGATTGACGCGGCCGTGGTCTGGGGGCCGATGGCGGGCTATTATGCAGAAAAGTCGAAGGTCGCGATGGCGATCGTGCCCCTAACCGGGGAGAAGGGCGGCTCGCGCATGACCTATCGGATCACGATGGGGGTGCGGCCGTCCGACCAGCAATGGAAACGCACGCTTAACACCTTCATCCGGGACAATCAGGCGGACATCAACAAACTCCTGCTCTCCTATGGTGTGCCGCTGCTCGATGAACAGGACGAGAGGATCACGCAGTGATGGCCGGCGACGTCGCTCTTGTCTCTGAGATGATCACCGGTGGTCACCGGCCAAGATTGACTGCCGAGCGTCGGGAAGAGGGCTGCGTTTGGTCGGGTATACTGACGAAGCAGCCCAAGTCGATTATAATGTGCAAAGGGGGATGGAGACATGGACGTACGCGCCGCCGTCGCCACTGAGGCCGGCAAGCCGCTGGAAATCATGACGGTTCAGCTCGAGGGCCCGAAGGCCGGCGAGGTGCTCGTCGAGGTCAAGGCCACCGGCATCTGCCACACCGACGATTTCACCCTCTCGGGTGCCGACCCGGAAGGGCTGTTTCCGGCGATCCTCGGCCATGAGGGCGCCGGCATCGTCGTCGATGTCGGCCCCGGCGTCACCTCGGTCAAGAAGGGCGACCACGTCATTCCGCTCTATACGCCGGAATGCCGCGCCTGCCCCTCCTGCCTCAGCCGCAAGACCAATCTCTGCACCGCCATCCGCGCCACCCAGGGGCAAGGCGTCATGCCGGACGGCACCTCGCGGTTCTC
>NZ_NWTB01000022.1:0-65727 GCF_002531875.1 Sinorhizobium sp. FG01 | reverse complement strand
GCCCAGGCCCAGCATGCGCTGCGCGAGATGGGCGACCAGCTGAAGGCGGCCGGCGTCGAGGTCAAATACGCCATCCATCCGGTCGCCGGCCGCATGCCCGGCCACATGAACGTGCTCTTGGCCGAGGCCAACGTCCCCTATGACGAGGTGTTCGAGCTCGAGGACATCAATTCGGAGTTCGCCCAGGCCGACGTCGCCTATGTCATCGGCGCCAACGACGTCACCAATCCGGCGGCGCGCGACGACCAGACCTCGCCGATCTACGGCATGCCGATTCTCGACGTCGACAAGGCCAAGACCTGCCTGTTCGTCAAGCGCTCGCTCGGCTCCGGCTATGCCGGCATCGACAACACGCTGTTCTACAAGGACGGCACGATGATGCTCCTGGGCGACGCCAAGAAGGTCACCGAGGAAATCGTCAAGGCGATCAACCACTGAGGCCACCCAGATCCATGAACGCCATTCTCTGCCCCGCATGGGCACCCAAGCACCAAGCGCAACAAATCATATTCCAGTTTGGTGGGTCGCAGTGTGGCGCCGCGTCGCGTCGCAGAACGCCTTCGGCTCACCGCTTCTTCGTCAGGTGGTCAAAGGTTGATAAGTGAGTTTCGCGGGTCCAACACCAAAGATCGTGCCATGAGAAGCAGTCGATCTCGGCGATGATGAATCGCGCTGAGGACCCGGTACGAGGAGACGCGGCGATCGCCCGATGACAGCTTCTCCTTGGAAGAGCCGTCACGCGCTTGAGATAGAGCGGATGACCGCGTTCCACCCTGGTGAGACCTACAGAGCAGCATCGACCCTTTATTGTCCTTCATCGGCCTGTTCGGGAACAGCGGCTTTGTATGGAGAAACCCGCCGTCACCTGCCGTTGCCCAGATTTGCCCCACTCAGGAACGCCATCCGGGATGGCTCATGTTCCCATAGCGGGATGAGGGAAGCACTTTACCCTTTGGCTGTCGCCAGATTGGTGCTGAGCTCGAAAGCGAGTCCCGATCCATCGCTGTATGGCTGCAGCGCGGACGCACTCTCGCTCACGATCTCGTCCACGATGCGCTTGCGTTCCTGATTGCCCATCTCCTTGGCTAGAGAACTCATCCCAACCAGCGCCATCGTATTCAATCGCAGGAAGGGTGCACCTTCTCCGAAACGGATGGTGCGCGAAACGATCCTTGATCGGACCTCATGGAAACCTGCGTCTCGCAGCAGCGCCTCAAGCGGGGCAGCATCCCCTAGGCTGTACCGCTGATCGACGATGGCGCCCAGGTGGCGCTCCGCGACGCGGCGCAGCTCCCGAAAGAACGGGATTTCATCGTCTGGGCGCCACGTGGCCAGCGCCAGCCTGCCACCCTTTGCCAGCGCGCCACGCATCTGCGCTGCCGCCGCCGGCTTGTCAGGAAAAAACTGCAGTCCTTGCTGGCAGACGAGCACGTCGAACTGCTCTCCGTCGCGAAGAGGCAGTGCGCTGGCATTGCCTTCGCGCCAGTCTATGGCTGGTTCCACAGCGCGCGCCACGGCAAGCATATCCGGACTGATGTCGATGCCGACGACATATGCGGCGTGACCGAGTCGCTCTCTTGCAACGCGCGCCGCTACTCCTGTTCCGCAAGCGATATCGAGGACACGGTCGCCTGGAGATAGTGCCAGCTCTTCGAGAGTCATTTCGGCCCATGGGCGGAAAAGAGGACCGACTAGCCACCGCTCGTACATCTCCGGGAAACTTGCCTGGTTCATTGCGTAGCTGGGTAGCGTCATGATTATCCTCCACGAAGTTGCCACCGGTCATTATTGGAGACAGGGCCAACGTCCGTTCCATCAGCATGCTGGTCATTCTGGCACCGAAGCTCGTATGGCGACAATCCACCCGACGCCGACGGATCGAACCGGAAAGATCGACCCAAGGCTGTCATTCGCCGATAGCGCCAGCAATTTCCGGTGCTGACCCCAGAGCGGTCGCTGACCGTTACCCGCGTGTCGACGAGACAAAGTGGCCGCCGCAGAGGCCGCGGCCGACCGGAGCCAATCAAAAACAACCGCCGGACTCGGAGTTGGCAGTTCTCCTTAGATGCTGTTGAAAGAACAACTTGAAATCCCGGAAACTGTCGAAGCCGAGGGCGGTAGCTAGACGTGTGACTGTGGTGGGAGAGACAGAGCAAGCGGTAGCGATCGAACGGGCGCTGCCGAAGGCGACAACATCTGGTCGTGCGAGCGCCAGACGAGCGACCTGCTCGAGCTGTTTCGGAAGCTTAAGGGCCCTTGAAGCCAAGATGCCCTTAAGCTCCGTGACGTCAGCCGGAGGTTTTGTCGCCTCGCTCATCTCCACGACCGCCTTCATGTCTCGCCCCATTATTTCAGCGCGACGGCTGCCTTCTTTGAGACGGACTCAATGCAGGCAAGCGCGATGTTCAGCGCATTGCGCGCATCGATGCCGGTCGGTCCTTCGGGGATCTCGCCGCGACGAACCGCGGTTACGAAGGACGCGAGCTGCGCTGTGTAACCGTGGACGAAATGGTCAGTATCACGACGCCAGGTTTCGCTCGACACGCCGTTCTTGTCGAACAAGGTCATGCTTGAACGACGCGCGTCACCCATGGTCACCATGCCGCCGGAGCCGAAGACCTCGCCACGGATGTCGTAGCCGTAGAGTGCCGAGAAGTTTGCCTCTGCGACGGCAACGGATCCATTGTCGAACCGGATGGTGACAACAGCGGTGTCCAGGAAGCCCTTGTCCCTGAAGTCGGGACGGACGAGAGCATCGGCTACAGCATAGACCTCCACTGGGCGCGCTCCGACGTTGAGCCACAGCAGCGTGTCGAAGTCGTGGATAAGCGTCTCGTAAAAGATGGTCCAAAGCGGAATGCGATCGGGATCAGCGCCGAAGGGACCGGGATCGCGTGTGAGCGAGCGCAGGAGCTGGGGCGTTCCGGCTTTGCCGGCGTCGATCGCGGCACGCCCCTCCGCGAAGGCCTGATCCCAGCGTCGGTTGAAGCCGACCTGAAGAGGAACGCCGGCCGAGCGTGCCGCCGCAATCGCCCGGTCTGCATCCTCCAAGGTCAGCGCCATCGGCTTCTCGCAAAAGATCGCCTTGCCGGCTTCGGCGGCCTGCACGAGGATGTTCGTATGAAACCGCGCCGGCGTAGCGATGATCACGGCATCGAGGTCCGGGTGGGCAAGGAGATCCGCGACATCGGCGTAGGAGCTTTCGACGCCGAGCTTGGCGGCGAGACCGGCCGCAGCCCCTGGAGCGGGATCGGCGATGGCGACGAGCTCGGCGTCGACGAGGCGGCGTGCGACGGTCTCGCCGTGAAAGGAACCGATGCGGCCGGCGCCGATGAGACCGACATTGACGGGTTTGGTGGGCATTGATTTGATCCTGTCAGGGTTGAAAAAGTCAGATGGTAAATGCGGTGCGGAACGCTTCGAGCGCCGCTTCGGGGTCGCCAGCGGCCCAGGCTTCCATGCCGATCGGGCCGGAATAGCCCATGGCATTCAGCGCCTTGGCGATGCCACTCCAGTTGACCTCGCCGGTGCCGGGTTCACAACGGCCGGGTACGTCGGCCACCTGGATCTCGCCGATCCAAGGCAGGCACTTGCGGCAGAGTTCGATCAGGTTCCCCTCGCCAATCTGGGCATGGTAGAGATCGAGATTGAGACGGAGGCGCGGATGATTGACGCTTGAGACCAGCGCCAGCGTATCTTCGGCGCGGCCGAAGGGCACGCCGGGGTGGTCGACCGGCAGGTTGAGGTTTTCGAGCGTGAAGGTGACGCCTTCTTCTTCAGCCATATCCACGACACGGCAGAGCGTGTCGCGCGCCTTCAGCCACATCGCGCCGGTGACGATCTCGATCGGCTGGACAGGTAGGCCTCTGTCGCCCAAGCCTGTGCCGTGCAGGTTCAGCCGCTGAACACCGAGCCGCTTTCCAACCTGCGCGGTCTCGCGTGCCGTCCTGAGGAGTTCTGCCGCACCGTCGTCGTCCGTCAGACGGCCGGTCAGATAACCGTTCATGATCGTGAAGGTCGCGCCAGTCGCTTCCAGCTTTTTGAGATCGTGCTCCGGCCAGTTCCAGAGACCAACGCCGAAACCCATTTCCTTGAGGCGCGCGGCGCGCCACTCGATCGGCCTGTCGCGCCAGATCATTTCCGCACAGGCTGCGAGTGGGAAGGGAGAAATCTTCTGAGCTGTCATTTGACGGTCCGTATTTGGATGTGCCAACGGGGGCGCGGCACGAAACGCGCCGCACCGACATGCATGCGAGCAGGTTTCGATCAGATCGTTCCGCCGAGTTCTTCCGACAATGACTGCAGCTCCTTGCCGCCGGCCATTAGGTTCTGCAGTTCGTCAATGCCGATCTCGTTCTTGGCATGGGTCCCAAGCGTCTTGCCGCGGTTGAGCACCGTGAAGCGGTTGCCAACGGCATAGGCGTGGCGAACGTTGTGGGTGATGAAGATCACGCCGAGGCCCTTGGCTCGGACTTGGTTGATGTACTTCAGCACCATCGACGTTTGGGCGACGCCCAGCGCCGATGTCGGTTCGTCGAGGATCAGCACCTTGGCGCCGAAATAAACCGCTCTGGCGATCGCCACGCACTGCCGCTCGCCGCCCGATAACGTACCAACCGCCTGCTGCGGGTCGCGGACATCGATGCCGATCTTGTACATCTCGTCGCGCGTCACGTTGTCGGCCTCATCCATGTTCATGCGCTTGAAGGGGCCGAAGCCGGTCAAGGGTTCCCGCCCCATGAAGAAGTTGCGGGTGACCGACATCAGCGGGATCATCGCAAGGTCCTGATAAACCGTGGCAATGCCGGCATCGAGGGCGTCGCGTGGGCCGGAGAACATCCGGGGCTTGCCGTCAACCAGGAAATCACCCGAGGTCGGCTTGTGCACGCCTGCAAGCGTGTTGATCAGGGTCGATTTGCCCGCGCCATTGTCGCCGAGCAGGCATAGCACCTCGTTTCGATTGACGCTCATGGACACGCCGTTGAGGGCGATGACGGAGCCGAAATGCTTGACGAGGTTCCTGACCTCGACGAGGGGCGTCTGAGATGTGCTCATCAGCGTTCTCCCGTGACGCGTTTGCGGATGACGTTGTTGAAGACGACGGCGGTCAGCAGCATGCCGCCGAGGAAAACGAGGTACCAATCCTGGTCGATCGACGTGTAGGTCAGCCCAATCAGCACCATGCCGAAGACGATCGATCCGAAGAACGCCCCGATCGCGGAGCCGTACCCGCCGGTCAGCAGGCAGCCGCCGATAACAGCCGCGATAATCGCCTCGAACTCTTTCTGAAAGCCGCGGCGGGCGTCCGTCGAGCCGGCGTCGAGCACGGTGAGGATGGCGACCAGCGTGGCGCAAAGGGCGGTGACGACGAAGAGCGTGGTCTTGACCCTCGCTACCGGCACGCCCGACTTGCGCGCTGCACGCGGATCGCCACCGGATGCGAAAATCCAGTTGCCGAAACGCGTTCGGAGCAGGATCCAGGTGGCAAGGAGCGCGATGGCGATGAACCACAGAATCTCGACCGGAATGCCGGGCACCCTCGGTGCGCCGTTCGGGAAGGTGTCGATAATGCCGGCTTCAGCAAGCCAGGTGAACAGTCCGGGGAAGGCGTCTCCGGAGAACAGGGGGGCAAGCGGGCTACCAGCCGCTGCTTCCTTCATGCCGCGAAGCTGGGTCGCGCCGCCGCTTGCCCATTTCAGGCCGACCAGCGTCAGGCCGCGCAGGATGAAGAGGAAGGCAAGCGTGACGATGAAGGACGGAAGGCCGGTGCGCATGGTGAGCTGCGCATTGGTGATGCCGATGAAAACCGCAAATGCGAGCGCCACGAGGATGGCGACGCTGAGAGGCATCTGCCAAACGACCAGCGCCGTGCCGAAGACGAGACCGGCAAAGGCGACCATCGAGCCGATCGAAAGGTCGAATTCGCCGCCAATCATCAAGAGGGCTGCGCCGAGGGCGAGAATGCCGAGTTGCGCAGCCGGGGCCATGAAGTTCATCACACCCGCCAACGTAAACATGGCGGGGTTGGCGGTGAGGAGGAAGAAGATAGTGACGAGCACCAGACCGGCGACAGCGCCGAGTTCAGGACGCCGTAGAATTGCGGTCAATGTCGAAACCTTCTTCAGCCGCTCATCGGGTCTGGCTACAGACCCGTTTTGTTCGTTGGCTAGTGTCATGGTTCGTTCCTAAAATCTCGGTCGTTGTCCGTGCGCGCCTGCGAAACGCAGTCTCGCGTCGACGGAATGCGCGGGCGACAGGGGCAACCCCCGTCCGGGACGGGGGCTGCCGGGCTCCGCTTAGCGGATGCCCTGGGAGGATTTCTCGATCACCTGCGCCGCGGTCTCGGAGGTCACCAAGCTAGGACCAGACGCCACGTTGCCGGCCGGGATGGTGCCGTAGCGCGCATTGAGCGCCAGGAACGTCACGGGCAGGTAGCCCTGCAGATAGGGCTGCTGGTCGACGGCGAAGAGCGCCTTGCCATCCGCGACCGCCTGCAGGAAGCCGGACGAGAGGTCGAAGGAGGCAACCTTCACCTTGTCGCCCACCCCCATCTTCTCGACGACGGTCACTGCCCGCTCGCCGACAAGCGGAGCCGAAAGACCAAGCACGGCATCCACAGACGTGTCGGACGTCAAGGCCGCCTGGATCTTCGCCTCGATTTCGGCCGGATCGGATGTCGTCGGCAGCACTGTCACCTTGCCGCCTTCGAAACCCTGCTCCGTTCCCGCGCAGCGCTGGTCAAGCGCGGCGTTGCCGACCTCCTGGTTCACGCAGAGCACGTGCTTGAGGCCAAGCGATTTCAGTTTCTCGCCGACCTTGCGACCGGCGGTCATTTCATCCTGGCCGACATGCAGCTTGATGCCGAGTTTTTCGGCTGCGGAGATGCCGGAATTCATGGATATGACCGGAATGCCGGCGGCGACGGCCTTCTCGATTGCCGGGCCGAGCGCATCCGGGTCGGGATTGGAGATGACGATGCCCGCGGGGTTCTGGTTAACAGCAGCTTCGATGAGCTGGCCCATCGCCACCATGTCGAATGTTTCCGGCGCGCGGTAATCGACCTGCACGTTGCTGTCTTTGCCGGCTTGCATGATGCCGTTCTTCACGATCGACCAGAACGGGTCGGATGCCTGCCCATGCGTTACGGCGATGATGGTGGGCTCCTGGGCGCTGGCGACAGCGGCGCCAGCGATCATGATTCCCAAGGCGGCAACGCCGAGGGTGAGTCTCTTCCAAACAGATTTCATCATTTCCTCCCAAAGCCCCTTTTCCTCCGGGGCGCGCCAAAAAGTCTGTTTGCTACCGGGTGCAATCGGTCTTGCTACCGGTAGCAAACAGGTGCATCCTAGCGAGAGATGAGATAAAATCAAGCATTCATTTCGTCAGATCAGAAAATGGAACGTTCATTTCATGCGTAAGCGGGCAACGGCAAAGGAAGTCGCCGAGGCGGCAGGAGTCTCCAAGTGGACCGTGATCCGCGCCTTCACGCCCGGGGCGTCGATCACAGCGGAAAGCAAGCGCAGAGTCCTCGAAGCAGCCGAGGCACTCAACTACTCGCCCAATTTGCTGGCGCGCAGCCTGGCAACGAACCTCACCCACCAGATCGCGGTCTTCGTCGACGACTTCGCCAATCCGCACAAGCTCCCCTTTCTCGAGGCGCTCACGGAGCGGCTGCAGGCCGAAGGGTTGGTCGCCGTTCTCATCAACATCAATCGCCATTTCGACCATGTGCATGCGCTGCTAAATGCCGACCAGAGGCAGGTCGACGCGATTATCCTGTTCGGCACGGCCTTCCGAGACGAGACGCTCAGGGACAGGCGCTTGGGACCCGGGCTGCCGCCAATGTTCGTGCTCGCGCGGGACAGCCAGATCGAGGGAGTCCCCGCCGTGGCCTGCGACGCTGAACGCGCGCTGCACGAGATCGTCGATTACCTTCACGAAAAGGGGTATCGCCGTCCCGGTTTCATGGGCGGGGCGAAGACGCTGTCGACCGCACTCGGTCGACGTCGGCACTTCATCGATTGCTGGCGTGGAAAAGGCGTGGCCGATGTCGTCGAGCTTGCCGCGGAGAGATACAGCGCCGAGGAAGGTGCGGACGCCGTGCGCAAATATCTGGAACGTACTGCCGCCGCGGAGAGGATCGATGTTCTCATGTGCGAGAACGACATTCTTGCCTTGGGCGCAATGGACGTTGTCCGGAGCGAGTTTGGCCTGCGAGTGCCTGAGGACGTGGCTGTCGTGGGTTTCGACAATCTGGACCTTGGCGCTTCTGCGGCCTACGACCTGACGACCTACGAACAGCCCAAGATCGAGATGATGAAGGCGATCGTTGAGATGATCATGGGACAGCGGGAGGCCGAGACTGTGATGTTGCCCGGCAAGCTAATCGTGCGAGGCTCCGCATAAGAGGTGGCATCAACCTATGTTCGGCGAGACACGAGTGGTCGAACGTGAGCGCCTTCGGTTTCTTTGAGGTGATCTGGCTCTCGTCGAGATAGACGGAGTTGCAAATGACGACCTGGTCACCAGGCTGGCATGCTGCAAACGGTGCTTGCCGAACCAGCCTGGCATTACCGTATGGCACCGGAAGATTATCGCGGCCTCACACCGCTGATCTACGCTCACATTAATCCCTACGGCCGGTTCGACCTCGATCTGGGCAGCCGGATTGATTTCGGCAAAATCGCCGCGTGAGTAGCGGCGCAGAAATGCGCGACGCAAAACTCAGGCGTAGAATTCCAATTTTTGTTGGCTTTTTGCGAAAGCTACGGAGTAGGTTGACTTTGGAGACGGTACTGACTTCGGCCGGGGCGAGCGATCCGCTACTCGGCCCATGCCGCGATCCGTTCCGCGGCCGCATTGGGGCCCCCGATGTGCGGAATGTTCACCATCCTCAGACCGGCAATCCGTAATGCTTTCGCAGACTTTTGTACCGATCAGCTTCCCCAGCGCAGCGCCGCGGTGTCAACTGGTGCGTCCCACAAGGAAAGCTCTCGTTCGTCGAGGCGCGCAACGGTGATTGAGAGGCCCGCCATGTCCAGGGAGGTGACATAGGTTCCGACCAGCGAGCGGGCAACTGTGACGCCCAGGCGCGCAAACCGCGCGCGGGCGGAATTGTAGGCGAGATAGAGCTCCGATACCGGGGTGCCACCGAAGCCATTGATGAAGAGGAGCAACTGGTCGCTCCGGTCCGGCGCCAGATCGCTCAAGATCGCCTCGAGCATCGTTTCCACGATCTCGTCGCCGGTCGCGATTTTGACCCGTGCACGTCCCGGCTCTCCGTGAATTCCGACGCCCATCTCCATTTCGTCTTCGCTGAGCACGAAGGTCTTCCGCTCGGTGTCGGGTACTGTCACGCCGCTAAGCGCCACGCCCATCGTGCGGATGCGGCCGTTCAGGTCCTCGCCAAGCGCACTCAGTTCTTCGAGCCGCCAGCCGGCCTCCGCCGCCGCTCCAAGCAGCTTCTCGACCACGAGTGTTCCCGCAACACCTCTCCTGCCCTGGCTGCGCTTCGACCCGCTGGGATTTACGTCATCGCGCACGATCAGGGTGGCGATCCGGTGCTCGGCCGCCGCGAGCTCGGCGGCCATCTCGAAATTCATGACGTCGCCGTCATAATTCTTGACGATCAGCAGACACCCCTCGCCGCCGTCGGTTTCCCGGATCGCGGCAATGATCTGGTCCGGCGTCGGGGAGGTGAAGACATGTCCGGTGCAGGCCGCGTCCAGCATACCTTTGCCGACAAAACCGACGTGCATCGGCTCGTGTCCGGCGCCGCCGCCCGAAATGAGCGCGATCTTGTCCGGACGAAGACTGAGTCGGCGAACGAACCTCCTGTTCGCTCCGAAGGTCACCAGCCGTTCGTGGGCCGTAACGAATCCCGCGAGGCTTTCGGCCACCAGCGTCTCGGCTCGATTCATGAATTTCTTCATCGTGCCCCTCCCCACGACGCCGTGCTCTCCTGCCCCGCAAATCGCCGCAACGCTCCAACTTGGCACCGGGTGCTCGAACAGGGCCCTGACGGAGCAGCGATGTACTGAAACACATCACGACCCTCTAATCCATCGTTCCGACCAGTTTCGCCATGTTCCGGACGAGTTCCTCGATCGCTTCGTCGAAGAGGCGGTTCTTCTTTTCGTCGCCGAGATCGGGAACGATCAGCGAGAGCTGGCGCAGCTTTTCCGCGCTCCCGAAATCTGGCAGCTTGCCGGGGTGCGCGGATTGATAGGCCTGAAGGAAGCGCTCCTGCTCGCCCGGGCTGAAGTGACAGACACGGAAGATCGTCGCGAGATGACGCGCCGGCAGCGGGGTCGAATAGGCTGGACTCGTCACCTGTGTCACGAAGCTGCGATGCTTGCCGAGTGCCGCGGCGAGCCGCTGGCGGGTTCCCGATGGCCGATTGTCGATGATTTGCGCCAGGACCGTCTTGTAGGCGATGATCGCGTCTTCAACTGTCTCGCGCGACATTCATTTCATCTCCGCCGCGGCCCGGCCGTCCGAGCACATGCCGCCGATTATAGTTCTGATGTCCGCCAAGCGATTGGGCGCCACCGAGAAATGGCGAAGGCCCGCAGCCATGAGCGCCGGTATATGCCGCGGGTCGGAGGCCATCTCGCCGCAGATCCCGATTGGTTTTTTCATCGCCTCGGCAAGCGCCACGCCCTGCGCGATTACCCTTAAGACCGCCGGCGTGGCGGCGTCGTAAAGTGCGGCGACACTTTGATCGTCCCTTGCCGCCGCCGCAAGATATTGCGCCAGATCGTTTGTCCCGAAAGAGAAGAAGTCCGACCGCGAAAAACGATCGAGCATCAGCCCCGCCACCGGGACCTCCACCATCATGCCGATCTCCGGCATGCGCGTTTGCACGCCCCTCCTGCCAAGCGCGGTCGATTCCTCTTCGAAGATCGCCCGCATAGCTTCGAGTTCATCCGGGACCGTCACCATCGGCAAGAGGACGCCGAGATTGCCATGTACGGCGGCCCGCAGCAGCGCGCGCGCCTGGGCGCGGGCCAGCTTCGGCCGCGCCAGGAGCAACCGGATGCCCCTGAGGCCCATGAAGGATTCACTCCTCCTCGCTCCGGGCAATGTCTTGTCGCCGCCGAGATCGAGCATGCGCACGATCGCCGGCGATTCGCCGGCCCAGTCCAATGCATGCCGATATATGTCGTAATGCTTTTCCTCATCGACGGCATCCGCGGGCGAAGTCACCAGAAATTCGGTCCGCATCAGACCGATGCCCGCGAAGGAGGCTGGATCAACGGCCCTGAGCTCGAGCGGATCGTTGATGATGGCGGACAGCCGGATCGCGACGCCGTCGGCGGTTTCGATCGCTCCGCCGGCGCGCGAGGCGGTCGGCCTTGCTGCAGGCTTCCTCGATTTCGCCTCGCGAACATGCTCATCGTCGGGCGCGATAACGGCTCGGCCGTCATTCCCATCGACAAGAACGCGCGCGCCGGGTGCGATTTCGAACCGTCCCGTCGCCACCAGCATGGGTACCGAACGGCTGCGAGCGAGCATTGCCACATGGCTGGAGACGCTGCCTTCGAAGAGGACGATGCCGCCGCCCGTGGTCCAGTCATGCGCGAGGAAGAGGCTGGGCTCGAGGTCCTTGCCGACGAAGACCGAACCGGGCGCAAAATCTTCCAGGGGGCGGCCCGTGAGCGCACTGAGGACGCGATTGCGGATGTCGACGATGTCGACCGCGCGGGCGCCGAGCTGCTCATCGGGCGCCGCCTCGATACCGGCGATATAGTCGTCGAGCGCGCCGAACCAGGCGAGTGCGGCGCCATCGCCGGCCAGCATCCGTTCCTCGGCCATTTCGACGAGAGCCGGATCGAGCAGCATCTCGATCTGGAAGTCGAGAATGCCGGCGCTCTCCTCGTCCGACCGATACGCCAGAGCCTCGAGCTCCGCAACGGCGGTGGTGACGGCCCGTCGCAGCTTGTCGCCTTCAGCGGCCACGGTGTCGCCGGGCGCGGGCGCCTCCGCCGTAAATTCGGCGGCGAGATGGACGGGCCCGACCCCCACACCCGGAGAGGCGGATATCCCGAAGATTTCAAGCGTTTCGGCCATGCTTCTTGTCTTCATCGAAGTCGCGCTCGACGAGCGCTTTAAGGGCATGGATCGCTTCGGCGGCGCGCAATCCTCGGGCTCGGATTTTCAGAATCGAACCCCTTCGAATCCTCGCCCCCATGATCTTGACAATGCTCTTGCCGTTCAGCCAAACGCTGCTGTCATTGACCTTGATCTCGACGGTGCACGGAAACGACTTCGCTAGCCGCGTGAAGATGACCGACGGGCGAGCATGCAGCCCGAAGCCGTACGTCACCTCGATCTTCGCCTGGCAGTAACCCTGCGTCTCGACTGCCTCCGTCGCTTCTCGTCGCGGCCTGTTGTCCATCACGGTGACAGCTCCTCCGCGGTCGCCACGACGCGCGCGAGTGCCGCTCCGCCCGATGCTTCGGCCGCGGCCATCACCGCCCCCTCGACGAGTGGCGCGTCGCAGATGATCACTCTTCCCGAACGCGGCTCTCCGAGCATTTCTATCGCCATTTCGCTGTTCGTCTCCGCCCCGCCGAGATCGACGAAGACGGCGACCCCCGCATCCGACCAGGCCTTTTCGATCGCGGCGCGGATGCCGGCGGCGTGAGTGCCGAGCCCACCCTCCGCATTGCCGCCCGACCACGCGAGCGGCACGCAATCTCCGACCATCTGGCGCACCATATCGGCGGCACCCTCGGCGACGAGCGGCGAATGCGAGACGATGACGATGCCGACATTTGCGGATTTCGGGTTCATGCCGGACGTTGCTCCTCCAAAAAACGACAGATCGCGACCGTCAGCAGCGCGCAGCTCCTGGCCCCCGGATCGACATGTCCGACCGACCGGTCGCCGAGAAAGGCGGCGCGCCCGCGCATCGCCCTCATGCCGAAGGTCAGGCTTGCCGCCCGTTCCGCCTCTTCGGCGATGCCCGTCAGACCCGCGCGCCTTACCACTTCGGCATGCACCGGGTAAAGCACGTCGAGCAGCGTCTTGTCGCCGGGACTCGCCCGCCCGCGACGGGCAACGGCCTCAATGGCAAGCTCGAGCGCGCGTGCAAACTCGATCTGTCCGTCCGGACCGGCCAATTGACGGCCGGTCTCCATCAGCAGCGTTCCGTAGAGCGGACCGGCCGCACCGCCGACGCTCATGACGAGAGCCAGGCCAATCTCCTGGAGTGCGTTCGGCAAAGGCAGGTGCGCGAGCCGGTTTCGGTCGGCGTAGACCGCCTCCAGGCCGCGACGCATGTTGGTGCCATGGTCTCCGTCGCCGATCGCCCTGTCGAGTTCCGACAGATGATCGGCATTGGCGGCAATCACCTCGCGACAGGCTTCGATCAACCCGCCTATGAGCGCTGCATGTGCCACCACGACCAACACCCCTTTACCAACCTCGCTCGATCATACTCGCGATCGGCCGCCATCGTCAGAGCATGTGCTTAACGAAGCCCTGCTGCGACTTCGAAGACCGCCGCCACCGCGATGGCTCCCGGGTCTGGTACGCCGTCGAGATCCCCTTCGCCGATGTAAGAAGCGCGGCCGGCCTTCGCCTTCTTCATCGCCCGAGTTGCATCGGCGCCGGCGCGCGCCGCGGACGCCGCAGCGGCAAGGCCGCCCGCCCTAAGCGCGCGCAGCGCCGGATCCAGAGCATCCACCATCGTTCGGTCGCCGAGGGCCGCCCCGCCGTAGAAGGTCATCCGTTCGAGTCCCGCCAAAAGCGCGCCTGCCATGTCATTCGTGTCCGAATAGGCCTTGGCCGCCGCCGTGAAGAAGATCGACAGCAGCACGCCGCTCGATCCGCCCATGCTGGTGCTGAGAATGCTGCCGATCGACGACAAAGTCGCTGCGATGTCCCTCAGCGGCAGCCTTTCGATCTGGGCAAGAACGCTGCGCGAACCCGTCGCCACAGTCGAGCCGGTATCGCCGTCACCGGCCCGGGCGTCGAGATGGTTGAGCTCCGCTTCGAGCGAGAGCAGATGATCGCAGATCGCCGCGATCAGCCGATCGGCGGCCGGATCGTGACTGGCCGCGACGGCCTCAGTCGCGGGCAAAGCAATTGCCGGCAGAACGGAGACATCATGCCGCTCGACGGCGGGTATCCAGGCATGTGGGCCGACGGGCGATTTCAATGCCGCCTCACGCTCGCCATCAAGCCGGATGAGCGAAAGCGAAAAGCCGTTCATGTTGAGCGCCGTCATCATCGGCGCGGGGCCTATCGTCAGTTTCACACGTGCTGCGAGTGACGTGGAAAGGACCGTGTGGGCGATCAATCCCATCTCGATCGGCGGCACGGCACCGAGATTGTTGATGAGAAGCGCATAGCCGCCGTCTCGCGGCAAAGCTCTGGAGAGCCGCTCGGACATGGTGGCAACAATGCTGCGCGCCTCCTGTAGGGCGATCCGTTCGGCGCCGGGTTCGCCGTGGATGCCGAGCCCCAGTTCCCCCTCGTTCGCCTCGAGCCGTTCCGCATGGGCCTGGCCAGGGATGGAGCAGGAGGAGAGCGACACGCCGAGCGAAACGATGTCGCGCGCGGCCGTGCGGGCGGCAGCGGCAACGGTCTCGAGATCCGCATCCTGCTCGGCCAAATGCCCCGCAAGCTTGTGGACGAAGAGCGTTCCGGCGACGCCGCGCGGCTGAGCGATATCCGGCAGCGCGATGTCGTCGGCAACGATCACCATCTCGACGCGAAAGCCTTCGACGCGCGCCTTTTCCGCCGCGAGTCCGAAATTGAGGCGATCGCCGGTATAGTTCTTGACGATCAGCAGGCACCCCTTCGGCCCGGTCACCGCGCGGATTGCGGTCAGCACCGCATCGACGCTCGGCGAGGCGAAGATCTCGCCGGAAACCGCCGCAGTCAACATGCCTTTTCCGACAAAGCCCGCATGCGACGGCTCATGGCCGGCCCCGCCGCCGGAAACGACCGCAACCTTCGCCTTGTCCCAGTCGCCGCGCAGGACGACTTTGATATCGGGATAGCTGTCGAGGCGCGCGAGGGTGCCAGGTGGCGCGGTCTGGAGCAGGCCGTCCAGCGCCTCGGTGACGATGTTTTCCTTGCGGTTGAAAAAGTGCTTCATCGTGCTCATCCAATTACCTTGTCGATTAATCCCCGCAGCATCAGCGCAGCCGCTCGCCGGCCGACCCGAAATAAAGGGGCTGTCTCAGCGAAAGGTTGATCCGGTCGCCTGGTTTGATGGAGAGATAAGGGTCAGCAAGCGTCACGAGCTTGTGGCCCTGCACCCGGATGTGCAGGTGGTTCTGATCGCCGAGGTGCTCGATCCAGTCCACTTCGGCGTTGCCCCGAGCATGTGTGGTGATCTCCAGATGTTCGGTCCGCGCACCGATCGTCAGCGCGCCGGAAGGTGGTGCGGCGCCGGGCAGGAGGTCTATGGGAAGCAGGTTTATATGCGGTTGGCCCAGGCGCGCGGCGACGTGCAGATTGGCCGGGTCCGTGTAGATCTCCCGCGGCGTGCCGATCTGCACGAGCCGGCCTTCCGAAAGGATGCCGATGCGGTCCGCCATCGTCATCGCTTCGACCTGATCATGGGTGACGTAAAGCAGCGTGGAACTCAATTCGCCCTGGATCCGCTTCAGCTCCAGCCGAAGCTCGGCACGGAGTTTGGCGTCAAGCGACGACAGCGGCTCGTCCATCAGATAGATCGCCGGACGGCGCACGAGCGCGCGGCCGATCGCGACGCGCTGCATCTCGCCGCCCGAAAGCCGGGTCGAGCGATTTTCGAGCTTGTGATCGATCCGAACCATGCGCGCGACATCGCGCACACGCCGGTCGATCTCCTCGGCACCCAGCTGGCGCGCCGGAGAGCGCAGCGGAAAGGCAAGATTGTCGTAGACGCTTAAGTGCGGATAGAGCGAATATTGCTGGAAGACAAAGGCGACGTCCCGCTCGGCCGGCGATTGCCCGCCAACATCGCGGCCGGCAATCGTCACCCGCCCCTTGTCCGGTCTTTCAAGGCCGGCGATCAGGCGCAGCGCCGTGGTCTTGCCGGCCCCCGTCGGCCCGAGGAGGACGACGAACTCCCCGTCCCTGATCGTGAGCGAAAGATCGTCGACCGCCGCCGTGTCGCCGAACGTCTTACCGATACCGTGAAGAGCGACCTCAGCCATGGCAGGTTCCCGCGTGGAGGGACGAGGCGATCGCCCTGCCCGAGGCACAGTCGAAGACCGCAAGTTTTGCTGGATCGAATTCGAGCCCGAGGGTCTCGCCGAGCCTGAAGCTTCGGTCGGCCGAAATGCGGGCCTTGACGATGCCGGAGGCGGTTTCAACGGCGACGATCTGGTTCGTGCCGAGGTACTCGCTGCCATAGACAGCACCGCGAAGACCGGATTCGTCGTTGAAGCGGATATGTTCGGGACGCACGCCGAGCGCCAGTTCGCCTGGCAAGACATCCTCGCCGATCTCAGGCACGACGACCTCGATGCCGTCAAGCAGGATCGATCGCGTCCCCCGTTCGAGTCCCGAATGGAAGCGCATGAAGTTCATCGGCGGCGAGCCGATGAAGTCGGCGACGTACATCGAGGCGGGCCTGTTGTAGATTTCCTGCGGCGTGCCGAACTGCTCGACCACTCCGTGGTTCATGACCGCGATCTTGTCGGCCATCGCCATGGCTTCGTGCTGGTCATGCGTGACGTAGACCGTGGTCGCATGAATGCGATTGTGCAGTTCGCGCAACTCATGGACCATGACCTCGCGGAATTCCGCATCGAGCGTGCCGAGCGGCTCGTCCATCAGGAAGCATTTCGGCCGCCGGACGATCGCCCGTCCAAGCGCCACGCGCTGACGATCGCCGCCAGCCAGGCCCGAGACCGACCGGTCGAGGATGTGGTCGATCCGCAAGAGCTTCGCGGTCTCTTCGACGCGGGCGCGGATTTCCGTCTTGGACACGCCCTGCGACAGGAGCGGGAAACCGATATTCCTGCGCACATTCATGTGCGGATAGAGAGCAAAGAGCTGAAACACGAAGGCGATGTCGCGGGCGCTCGCCCGATTGAAGGTGACGTCCTCGCCGTCGAGATGGATCTTGCCGCTGGTCGGAAGCTCAAGCCCGGCGATCATCCGGAGCGTCGTCGTCTTGCCGCATCCGGATGGCCCAAGCAGCGCCAGGAACTCGCCGTCATTGACGGTGAAGCTTGAATCCTCGACGGCGATGAAATCGCCGAACTGCTTGCGGAGGTTTATGATCTTGATCTCGGACATCGCTTACTCCGGAAATTTCGAGACGACGATGAACATGAAGGTGCCGGCCAGCAGCATCGCGAGTGAATAGGTGTACAGCGTCAGCAGGAACGGCTGGAACAGCATCAGGAAGCCGGCCGCGATCAGCGCCGTCGCAATGTTCTCCATCGGGCCGCGCCTGAGGAAGAACAGCCGCCTCTGCCGGGGCGCACGGGTCAGTTCTTGCGGGTTCGTCATTTGCGTACCGCTCCGAAGGTGATGCCGCGCAGCAATTGCTTGCGCAGGATGATGGTGAAGACGAGGATCGGCACCAGGAAGATCGTCGTGCCGGCGGCGACCGCCGGCCAATCCTGCCCGCCCTCGCCGATGATCGTCGGTATGAACGGCGGCGCGGTCTGCGCCGAGCCCGAGGTGAGCAGCACCGCGAAGGCATATTCGTTCCAGGCGAAGATTAGGCAGAAGATCGCCGTCGCGGCGATCCCGGTGGTGGCCTGCGGCAGCACGACCTTCCAGAAGGCCTGAAGGCGCGTATAGCCGTCGATCATCGCCGCTTCCTCGTATTCGCGCGGGATCTCGTCGATGAAGCCCTTGAGGAGCCAGACGGCGAGCGAAACGTTGACGGCGGTATAGAGCAGGATCATGCCGAGCGCCGTGTCGGAAAGGCCGAACTGGCGATACATGAGGTAGATCGGGATCGCGACGGCGATCGGCGGCATCATCCTCGTCGAGAGAATGAAGAACAGGAGATCGTCGGCAAGCGGCACGCGGAACCGCGAGAAGCCATAGGCCGCAAGCGTGCCGAGCGAGACGGCGAGGAAGGTCGAGCCGAAGGCGATCAGGAGCGAATTGCCGAAACGCGGCCAGTAATTCGACGGTCCGGCGATGACCATATTGCGGCTGCGGGTGATCTCGTCGCAGGTACCGGTCGGGGAGGGGAGCGACTGGATATAGTCCGGCGTCTGCCGCGTGCGCGTCGTGAAGAGATTGCAATAGCCCTCGAGCGTCGGCGTGAAGACGATCTTCGGCGGGTAGCTGATCGAATCCGGCGGCGACTTTATGCTGGTCAGGAAGATCCAGGCGAGCGGGATCATCGTCACCAGCGCATAAAGGATGACGATCGCACTGGCGATGCGCTTCACGGTCGGCGTCGGCTCGACCACGGAATGGGCGGTGTTGACCGAACTCATCGTTGCTTCACCTTGTTGAGCGCTTTGACGTAGATGTTGGCGAGGCCGAACACCGCCACGAAAAGGATGATCGCAAAGGCGGAGGATCGTCCCGTGAGCCAGCTTTCAAAGGCTTCACGTTTCAGGGTGATCGACGCGACCTCGGTGGTCGAGCCGGGCCCGCCGCCGGTCAAAAGCATCACCATGTCGAACATCTTGAAGTTCTCGATGCCGCGGAAGAGCACCGCGAGCATGATGAAGGGCAAGGCCATCGGAACGGTGATCGACCAGAACTGCCGCCAGGCGGAGGCGCGGTCGACCTCCGCCGCCTCGTAGATATAGTCAGGAATGGATCTAAGGCCGGCAAGGCAGATCAGCATGACGTAGGGCGTCCACATCCATGTGTCGACGATGATGATCGCCCAGGGTGCGAGCGTCACCGAACCGAGCATCTCGAAGGACGACGGCGGAATCCCTGAGAAGAACGAGACTATATAATTGAAGAGCCCGATCTGCGGCTGGTAGAGGAAGCGCCAGAAATTGCCGACGACCGCCGGCGACAGCATCATTGGGATGAGGATGACCGTCGTCCAGAAGGCATGGCCGCGGAACTTGCGATCGATCAGATAGGCGAGCGCGAAGCCGATGAGCGTCTGCAGAAGGATCGTCCAGAAGACGAAATGCGCCGTCGTCTGCATGGCGATCCAGATGTCCGGATCGTTCAGCACGCGCTGATAGTTGCGCAAGCCGACGCTTGCGACTTCGGCGTTCGGGCGGTTCGCGCGGAAATTCGTGAATGACAGATAGACCGCCCAGATCAGCGGAAAGATATTGATCGCAAGTAGCAAGGCGATCGTCGGCGTTATGAACAGCCATGCGATCGCGCGATCGGAAAGGCCGCGCACTCTCGCAGCCATCGGTACGGGCGTGGCGCGGGCAAGCATCTCGGCGGATCGCTCCGCGATGGTGGAAGGGGCATCGGTCACTGACGTCACCTGGCGTTGAAAAGGACTTCGGGCGGCCGCCACGGCCCGGCGCTTCACAACCCGGGCCGTGTTCCAGCAAGTCTAGAGCTTGCCTTCGTCCTCGAAGATTTCCTTCCAGTCGTTCGCGAGAGCGTCGAGCGCCTCCTGCGCCGTCCCCTTATCGGCGACGACGTAGTCGTGCAGGCGCTTCTGCATCGCCTGCAGCAGGATCGCGTAGGAGGGTTCCTGCCAGAAATCCTGCACCTGGTTCATCGCGACGAGGAAGTCGGCCGCGAAGGGCTGGCTGTCCTTGAAGGAGGGATCGTTCAAGACGGCATTGTGAACGGCATAGCCGCCAAGCGCCCACCATTTCTTCTGCACGTCGGGCTGGGCGAACCATTTGATATAGGCGAGCGCGCCGTCCATGTTGTCGGTGTTGGCCACAACCGAAATCCCCTGGCCGCCGAGCGTCGAGGCGGCAACCTTCTGCTTGGGATTGACGAAGAAACCGATCTTGTCTCCGCCAACCTTCTCGTCCTTGTAGAGGCCCGGGAAGAAGGCGAACCAGTTCATCGCCATCGAGACCTGGCCGGATTTGAAGGCATCGAGCCCCTCGCCCATATAGCTGTCCGTATAACCGGGCGGCTGGCAGCATTTGTAGAGCGCCTTGTAGGCCTCGAGCCCTGCCACCGCGTCCGCCGAATTGACGGCGCCCTCCATGTCGTATTTGCCGCTCGTCTGCTCGTATTTGAAGCCGAAGGGATAAAGCGCCGAGGTCGCGCCCATGGTGATGCCCTCGGAGGCGCGTTCGGTGAAGATCGCCGCGCCATAGACCTTCTGGCCGTCGATTTCGCGGCCGGTGAAGAATTCGGCGACCTGCTTCAACTCGTCCCAGGTCTGCGGCGGGCCGAGATCGCGACCGTGTTTCTGCTTGAACTCCGCCTGCAACTCCGGCTTGGCGAACCAGTCCTTGCGATAGAACCAGCCATTGGCGTCGCCCATGGCCGGCAGGGCCCAATAGTTCGGCGTGCCTTTCGGCCAGGTGGCATACGCGTTGACCGCCGCTTCGGCGAAGTCGCTCATCTTGATTCCTTCTTTATCGAAGAAATCGTTGAGCTTCACGTAGTAGTCGTTTTCGGCGGAACCGCCAATCCACTGGCTGTCGCCGATCAGCAGGTCACAGAGCTTGCCGCCGGAATTGAGTTCGTTGAGAATACGGTCGGCGAAGTTCGGCCACGGCACAAACTCGAACTTCATTGCGGTGCCCGTCTGCGCGGTGAAATCCTTGGAGAGCTCCACCAGCGCGTTGGCCGGATCCCATGCCGCCCAGCACAGGGTCAATTCATCGGCCCTCGCCAGTTCCGGTATCGCCGTCGACAGCACGAGCGCCGACGACATGCCCATCAGGGCCTTCGTCATCTTCCGCATGTATTCCTCCCAGATACAGAACCGACCGAAGCCGGCTTCGGAAAAATCTCTCTTGCTCACATGCCCAAACCGTCTCACTCCCTCATGTTGAGCAATATGTTTAGTGATATACGTTTTACTAAACACATCAAGTGCAATTCGTCGCTGCGGCGCAGCATGGGCGCCAGGACGCTGAAGGAACTGGGGAGAGAAAGAGAAGGCGTGTCCGCCGCGTCCCGGTCAGCCTTTGTTGTCGCTCACGAAAACCGTGCTTGCGTCGCTGACGTTTGAAACATGCCAATAGGCGGCGTTTCCCGCCTCTTCGGCATCGGCACGAAGGATTGCGGTTACAATGCCCTGATGTTCTTCGTAAGACTTCGCCAGTCGCCCCGGCAGGCGGAACTGGGCACGGCGGAAGGGCGCAAGCCGTGCCCGCGTCTGCGTCACCAGTTCGAAGATGTGATCGTTGTGGGCGCCGCGATAAAGTCGGGTATGGAATTCGATATTGTGTGCGGCATAGTCCTCGTCGGCACCCGCATGGACGAGGCGCATCGACTCTCGGTGCATTTTCTCCATCGCGCGGCGCTCCTCGACCGACATGCGCTCGGCGGAAAGCCTGGCGCAGATCCTCTCGAGTTCAGCCATGGCCTCGAACATCGAGGCGAGATATCCACTGGTCACGTTCGTGACCACTGCGCTGCGATTGGGTTGCCGGTCGACGAGGCCCATCGCACAGAGTTGCCGCAGCGCTTCGCGCACCGGGGTCCGCGAGACCTCGAAGCGGCCGGCGAGGGAAAATTCGTCGAGTTTCTCGCCCGGCTGCATCTCGCCGGTGACAATCATGTCGGCGATCGCCCGCACCATCTGTTCGACGGTTGTACCTGCCCGGATGATCTCTCTTCTTCTTGGCTGTTTCACGCGCGACTCGATATTCTGGGATCTGCATACAGATGCACGCACATGCTTCACAAGTCAAACTGCAGCATAACGCACTGAAACGTCTCCTATTTTATCAGACACAAGACCCGGCCTGCGTTTGATTGAGTTCCATGAACGATTATTCGCAGGCCATTTCCTAGGCATGCGTAAAAAAACACCATACTCGCCTGTCAACTGCATACAGTTTCCTCAGTGCTCATTTAGACGCGGCACAAGAACCAGCAATATCAATAACCTATATGTTGGCACGCGCATTGCATGCACTTTCATGTACTGACTTTCCAACCAACCTCCGCCGCTCGCAGGGAGCATTCCGATGACCAAGCGACTTCTTTCCTCCCGTCTCCTGTCCCGCCGCGCATTTCTCCAATCGTCCGTGGCAGGTGCCGCCGTGGCGAGCCTCGCGCCGGACCTGGTCTTTTCGCCCGCCGCGGCCCAGAGCGCACTGACCGTCGGCTTCATCTATGTCGGCCCCAAGGACGACTACGGCTACAACCAGGCGCACGCGGAGGGAGCGGCCGCGATCAAGGCTCTGTCGGGCGTTACCGTCGTCGAGGAGGAGAATGTCCCGGAAACAGTCGACGTCCAGAAGACGATGGAGTCGATGATCAACCTTGATGGAGCGGCACTGCTCTTCCCCACCTCCTTCGGCTACTTCGATCCCCACATGTTGGAGATGGCGAAGAAATATCCCGACGCCCAGTTCCGCCATTGCGGCGGCCTATGGCAGGAGGGAACGCATCCGGCGAACACCGGTTCCTATTTTGGCTATATCGGCCAGGGGCAATATCTCAACGGCATCGCCGCTGGCTATGCGACGAAGAGCAAAAAGATCGGCTTCGTCGCCGCCAAGCCCATTCCGCAGGTGCTGCAGAACATCAATTCCTTCCTGCTCGGCGCTCGCTCCATCGATCCGGCAATCACCTGCCAGGTGATCTTTACCGGCGAATGGTCGCTCGCCGTCAAGGAGGCGGAAGCTACCAACGCGCTGATCGATCAGGGCGCGGACGTCGTGACCTGCCACGTAGACAGTCCGAAGGTGGTGGTCGAGACGGCCGCCGGTCGTGGCGCATTCATCTGCGGCTACCACGCCAACCAGAGTCCGCTCGCTCCCGAGAAATATCTCACCGGCGCCGAATGGGCATGGGGCAACGTCTACACGGACTTCGTGAAGAAGGCCCAGGCCGGCGAAAAGCTCGGCAACTTCGTGCGCGGCGGACTCAAGGAAGGCTTCGTCAAGATGAGCTCGCTCGGCCCGGCGGTCTCGGAAGAGGCGCGCAAGAAGTTCGAGGCGACGCTCGCCGAAATGATGGCGGGCGGCTTCTCGGTCTTCAGGGGTTCGATCAAGGACAACAAGGGAAATGTCGTCGTGGCCGGAGGGCAGGCTTTCGCGGAGGACGCGATCGAACTCGAAAGTATGGACTATCTGGTCGAGGGGGTCGTCGGCTCGACCGCTTGAGGAGCGTCGGCGTCATGACCCTCGAAGCCAACTCTCACCCTGTGCCCGCGCTCGGCGAGCGGGCCGGCACCGTCCGGCCCCTCCTCGAATGGCTGGCAAGGCGCGCAGAACCCCTGGCAATTACGATCCTTGCGATCCTCATCGGGCTCGCGCTCTTCTCGATCTTCATCGCGCTGATCGGCAAACCGCCGGTGGCGCTCCTTCAGCTGATGTATGCCGGCGGCTTCGGTAGCTGGTTCTCGATCCAGAATTCCCTGAGCCGAGCCGCACCGCTCCTCCTGACTGCGCTCTGCGTCGCCCTTCCTGCCAGACTCGGTCTCATCGTGATCGGCGCGGAGGGCGCCGTCGTTCTCGGCGGACTTGCCGGGGCGGGGATCGCCCTGCCGTTCGTCGGCGGCGCACCCGCATTGCTCGTCTGGCTCATCATGGCGCTTGCCGGCATGATCGTCGGCGCCATTTGGATCGGGCTCGCAGGCCTGCTCCGACACTATCGCGGCGTCAACGAGACAATCGCCTCGCTGCTCCTCGCCTATATCGCGATCGCCCTGATGAACCACCTGATCGAGGGGCCGCTGCGCGATCCCGCCAGCCTCAACAAGCCCTCGACGGCGCCGCTGCCTCCCGACTACATACTCGGCAGCATCCCCGGCATGGACGTGCATTGGGGCCTTGTCATCGGCGTGACCGCCTGCGTCGTTTCCTGGGTCCTGATCGAGAAGACGAGCTTCGGGTTCGCGGCCCGCATCGCGGGCGGCAACGCGCGCGCCGCGCAGATCCAAGGGCTCGCCGTCGGCAAGCTGATCGTCGGCTTCACCGCGCTCGCCGGCTCCTTTGCCGGTCTTGCCGGCACGATCGAAGTCACCGCCGTGCAGGGCAGCGCCAACGGCTCCCTTGCCGCAGGTTACGGCTACACCGGCATCCTTGTCGCATTCCTCGCGCGCCACAATCCGCTGGCGATCATCCCCGTCGCCATCCTCCTCGGCGGCATCGATGCCTCCGGCGGCCTGATCCAGCGCCGCATGGGCCTGCCGGACGCGACCGTCCTCGTCCTTCAGGGCACGCTCTTCATCGTCATCCTGTTTTGCGAGACCTTCTACGGTCGCTTCAGGATCTTCAATCCGGACCTCTGGAAAAGGAGCCCATGATGGACGGGATCAGTATCGGCATCTGGGGCGTGCCCCTTGCGGTTTTCGCCGGCGCGATCCGCGTCTCCACGCCCTTCATTTTCGTGAGCCTCGGCGAGGCGATCACCGAGCGCTCCGGCCGGATCAATCTTGGTCTCGAAGGCACGTTGGTCTTCGGCGCGATGACGGCCTATGCCGTCGCGGTGATGACGCGCTCGCCCTGGCTCGGCGTGCTGGCGGCAATGGCGGTGGGTGCCTCTTTCGGCCTCGCCCACGGCTTCATCTGCAAGTTCCCGAAGGTGAACGACATCGCCATCGGCATCGCGATGATGCAGTTCGGCGTTGGCCTCGCCTTCTTTCTCGGGAAGCCCTTCATCCAACCCGCCGCACCGAAGCTTCCTTCCATCCCCTTCGGTGGCTGGTCGGACCTGCCGCAGATCCAGGCCGCGCTCAACATCAACGTGCTCTTTCTGATCGGTGCGGCCCTTGCCCTCTTCCTCTGGTGGGCCTTCCGCAATACCCGCGCCGGCCTCATCCTGCGCGTCGTCGGTGACAGCTCGGACGCCGCCCGCGCGATGGGCCTGAGCCCGGACACGGTGCGCCTCCTCGCAACGGCGGTCGGCGGAGCGCTGGCGGCGATCGGCGGCGCCTATCTTTCGCTCTACTACCCGGGCTCCTGGAACGAGGGCATCTCGTCCGGGCAGGGCCTCATGGCCGTGGCGCTCGTCATCTTCGCCCGCTGGAACACGATCGGATGCTTCCTCGCCGCCCTTCTCTTCGGCGGTGCGGGCGCGCTTGGGCCGGCACTGCAATCGGTCGGCATCACGAAGGGCTACTACCTCTTCTACGCCGCCCCTTACGTGCTGACCCTCGTCATCATGATCGCCACATCCTCTCCCACCCGCTCGCTCGCCGGTGCGCCCGGCGCGCTGTCGATCACCAAATAGGAGCGATCCGTCATGAACAGCCTCGCCCCCCTGCCGGTCACGAGCCAGAAGCTCAGCCATATCGATGCCGATCCCTATCCCTGGCCCTATAACGGCGATCTCCGGCCTGAGAACACGGCGCTGATCGTCATCGACATGCAGACCGATTTCTGCGGTCCCGGCGGCTATGTAGACCACATGGGCTACGACCTCTCGTTGGTGCGCGCGCCGATCGAGCCGATCACGACCGTGCTCGCGGCGATGCGGGCAAAGGGCTACCACATCATCCACACGCGCGAGGGCCACCGGCCGGATCTGGCCGACCTTCCCGCCAACAAGCGCTGGCGTTCCCACCGCATCAAGGCAGGGATCGGCGATGCCGGCCCATGCGGGCGCATCCTGGTCCGCGGCGAACCGGGCTGGGAGATCATCGACGAGCTGAAGCCGATCGAGGGCGAAACGATCATCGACAAGCCGGGCAAGGGCTCCTTCTGCGCCACCGACCTCGAGCTGATCCTCAATCAGAAGCGCATCGGGAACATCATCCTGACGGGCATCACTACCGATGTCTGCGTGCACACGACAATGCGGGAGGCGAATGACCGCGGTTTCGAATGCCTGCTGCTCGAGGATTGCTGCGGGGCGACCGACTACGGCAACCATCTTGCCGCGATCAGGATGGTGAAGATGCAGGGCGGCGTCTTCGGCTCCGTCTCCAACTCCGCAACACTCGTGAGCCAACTGCCATGATCATCGGCGAAATCCATGCCCCAAAGGCTGTGCCCGCCGTCGGCATCGAGACCGTCGAGATGACGATGCGCTTCGGCTCCTTCACCGCGCTCGACCACGTGTCGATCAAGGTGCCGGCCGGCACCTTCCATGCGCTTCTCGGCGAAAACGGTGCCGGCAAGTCAACGCTCGTCAAGTGCATCATGGGCTTCTATCACCCGACCTCCGGACAATTACAGGTCGATGACCTCGAAGTGGCGATCGCCTCGCCTCGCGACGCGGCGGCTCACGGCCTGGGCATGGTCTATCAGCATTTCACGCTGGTCCCGTCGCTGACAGGGGCGGAGAATCTGGCAATCAGCCGCGCGCAGGTGCCGGCGATCATCAACTGGTCGAAGGAGAAGAAAAAGCTCTCCGCCTTCATGGAGACGATGCCCTTCGACATCCCGCTCGACCGTCCAGTGAGCGAACTCGCCGCCGGCGAGAAGCAGAAGCTCGAGATCATCAAGCAGCTCTATCTCGGGCGCCGGTTCCTGGTGCTCGATGAGCCGACCTCTGTTCTCACTCCGGCGGAGGCCGACGACATGCTGGGCCTCGTGCGCGGCATGACCGAGCGCGGTGAGCTGACGGTCCTGATGATTTCCCACAAGTTCCACGAGGTGACGAAGTTCGCCGACGCGGTGTCCGTACTCCGACGCGGTAGACTTTCAGGCACCGGCAGGGTATCCGAGCTCTCCACCGCGGATATGGCGGGGATGATGATCGGTGACGTCAAGCTCGCCGAACTGGACACGCGCCTGCCCGTTTCCCCGGACGCCGCTCCGGTGCTCGCGGTCAAGAAGGTCAAGGCACCGGACCGGACCGGCCTGAAGCCGATCGAGATCGATGATCTGGTCGTTCGCTCCGGGGAGATCGTCGGTATCGCGGGCATTTCCGGCAATGGGCAGAAGGAGCTCTCCGAGGTTCTCGCCGGCCAGCGCACGGCCGAGGGGGCGGTCATCGTCAAGGGAAAGCGCTACGGCGCAACGCGGCTCGAGACCAGGGCAAACAACGTCCGCTTCATCCCGGAAGAGCCGCTCAACAATGCCTGCGCCCAGAAGATGACGGTGACGGAGAACCTCGCCTTCCGCACCTTCGACCTTGCAAAGAACGGCAGCGACGCGATCTGGCTCGACGCACGCGGCATGAAGAAGCGGGCGACGGCGCTGATTTCCGAATTCAAGGTGAAGACCGCCTCACCCGCCTCGCCGATTGCAGCCCTTTCGGGCGGAAATGTCCAGCGAGCCGTGCTGGCGCGCGAACTGTCGGGCGAGGTCGATCTCCTGATCGTGTCGAATCCCTGTTTCGGCCTGGACTTCTCAGCGGTCGCGGAAATCCGCACCCGTATCATGAAGGCCCGCAATGCCGGCACTGCGGTGCTGCTGATGTCCGAGGATCTCGATGAATTGATGGAAATGTCGGACCGGATCATCGTCATGTCGGACGGCAAGCTCGTCTACGAGACGCCGATCCGCGAGGCGGACGTCGCCATCATCGGCGCGCACATGGCGGGGCACCACTGATGGAGGAGATCAAGGCAGAACCTTTTCCGTTCCGGTTCAACCGAAAGGCCGTCGCCCTTGTCGTAATCGATATGCAGCGAGACTTCATGGAGGAAGGCGGCTTCGGCGCCAGCCTCGGCAATGACGTCTCGCAGCTGATGAAGATCGTGCCCGACGTCAAGCGATTGATCGAGGGCTTTCGCGCCGCCGGCCTGCCCGTGATCCACACCATGGAATGTCACCATCCCGACCTTTCCGATCTGCCGCGTGCCAAGCGCGAGCGCGGCAGCCCGCGCTTGAGGATCGGCGACGAGGGTCCGATGGGACGCATCCTGATCGCTGGCGAACCGGGCACCGCGATCCTGCCGGAGCTTGCGCCCATCGATGGGGAGACGGTCATCGAAAAGCCTGGCAAGGGCGCCTTCTATGCAACTCCGCTCGACGACATCCTCAAGGAGCGGCGTATCGCCCAGCTCGTCTTCGCCGGTGTCACGACGGAAGTCTGCGTGCAGACGACCATGCGCGAGGCAAACGACCGCGGCTACGAGTGCCTGCTCGTCGACGAGGCGACGGAAAGCTACTTCCCCGAGTTCAGGGCCGCAACCATGGCGATGATCCGCGCCCAGGGCGCCATCGTTGGGTGGACGGCGCACCTTGCGGATGTGCTCAAGGGGGTTGCCCATGCCTGAAACGACACGCGAGAGCCTGACCCAGGGAAGCTGGCGCGAACTCGAATTCGAGCCGTTCCGCGACGGCGTTATGATTCACTGGATCAAGCACTTCGAAGGCGACCAGCCGGCCGTGGCCCTGCTCCGCTACGAGGTCGGCGCTTCCGTGCCGCGTCACCGGCATGAGGGCCTGGAGACGATCCTGGTGCTTACCGGCACGCAGTCCGACGAAAGCGGCGACTATGGGGCCGGAACCTACATCGTCAATGCCGCCGGCACGGAACATTCCGTCTGGAGCGATACCGGCTGTGCCGTGCTGATTCAATGGGATCGGCCGGTAACAATGCTTCAAGGAAAGTGAAACTATGACAGACGGACAGGCTTTCGACATTGCTTCTCTTCACGCCGCTTATCGGTCGGGTTGGGGCGTGGCCGAGACGATCGAGAGTGTTTTCGCGCGCATCGTGGCCGTCGACGATCCCGGCATCTTTCTATATCTCGCCGATCGCAGCGAACTCCTCGATGAGGCCACCGCTCTCGGCGCATTCGATCCTGTCGCCAAACCGTTGTGGGGCATTCCCTTCGCCGTCAAGGACAATATCGACGTGGCAGGCATGCCGACGACGGCCGCCTGCCCGGATTATTCTTACTTGGCCGAAAGGGACGCCACCGTTGTACGGCTGCTGCGCGAGGCCGGCGCCCTCGTCATCGGCAAGACCAATCTCGACCAGTTCGCGACCGGTCTCGTTGGCGTGCGGACCCCTTATCCGGTGCCGCGCAACGCCATCGATCCAGGGCTCGTGCCCGGCGGATCGAGCTCCGGATCGGCGGTGGCGACTGCCCACGGTATCGTCAGCTTCGCGCTCGGCACCGACACGGCCGGCTCGGGGCGCATCCCGGCCGGACTTAACAATATTGTCGGCCTCAAGCCGAGTATCGGTGTCCTGTCGACCACGGGCGTCGTGCCGGCCTGCCGTACTCTCGACTGCGTTTCGATCTTCGCCTTGGCCGTCGCGGACGCCTATCGAGTTTTCCAAGTCGCCGCGCGACCCGATGCGACGGACTCCTATTCCCGGGACATTGCGCCGAGGGGCGGTCTCTCCTCGCCACCAGTCCTCAAAATCGGCGTTCCGACAATGGCGGACCGACGCTTCTTCGGCGATGCACTCATGGAGAGCGCCTATGATGCGGCGCTTGAAACACTGCGCTCAGTGGGGCATCAGACCGTCGAACTCCCCTTTGCCGATTTCTATGCCACGGCCGCGCTTCTCTACGAGGGTGCCTGGGTGGCCGAACGCTATGCGGCGGTCAAGGACTTCTTCAATGCGAACGAGCCGAGCTTCCACCCTGTGACGCGAAAGATCTATGGCGCTGCCAAGGCACTATCGGCGGCGGATGCCTTCGAGGGTCTCTATGCTTTGCAGGCGCTGAAACGAAAGGTCGCGCCGCTCATCGCCTCCGTCGACATGATCTGCGTTCCGACAGCGCCGACGCATTTCACACGTACGGGGGTCGAAGCGGAACCGATCCGTGAAAACGCGCGGCTCGGCACCTATACCAATTTCGTCAACCTCCTGGACATGTGCGGCATGGCAGTGCCGACCGGTCTCAGATCCGACGGTCGACCGGCGAGCGTCACCTTGCTCGCGCCTGCCGGCAAGGATCACCTGACCGCGTCGCTCGCTGCCGAACTGCATCGCCTTAGCGCCCTGCCGCTCGGCGCCACGGGATGGCCGCAGCCGGCGAACTATCTTCCAGCCGAAACCGACGAGGACGATCTGACAGAACTGGTTGTCGTCGGCGCGCATCTTTCCGGCATGCCCTTGAACGGCCAGTTGCGAGACCTGGGCGCCAGATTTTCCCGGCGGGCGCTGACGGCCAAATGCTACAGGCTTTATGCTCTTTCGGGCACCGAGCCCGCGAAGCCCGGCCTCGTGCGTTGTCAGGAGAGTGGAGGTGCCCTGATTGAGGTTGAGGTCTGGAAGCTGGGGGCAGAAGCGTTCGGCCGCTTCGTCGCAGCAGTTCCATCGCCACTTGCGATTGGCACCGTCCAGCTTGCCGACGGAACGGCCTGCAAGGGCTTTTTAGTCGAGCCCGCCGGCCTTGCCGGAGCTGCAGACATCAGCCGCTATGGCGGATGGCGTGCCTACATCGCCAGCTTGGCGTCTTGAAGCTTTCCCCGTGCTGATGGGCGAGTGGTAAGGGAGAGCGGCCTTGAACCTCGATTCTGCTCAAGATAACTTTCGGGAGACCCCCGCCGAACTCGCGGCTCGTGACCACGTCTCAACGCACGAAAGCCGAGACGACAAGTTCGCCCCAAATGTTCTCGTAATAAATATTGGTCGATTTGCTCAATTTGTAAGCAGTTGACGCGCAAATTAAAGGCATTAATTTGGCAAAACTTCCTCTTTACTTTAGCATGGATGGAACTATACTTGACATGTTTCTAGGGTTCCGATGCCGAAACAGACATGACTGGACCGAGAGAAACCTCCGGTGGGGAGACATCCACCGGGTCCACGGCGGGATAAAAGCCCGGGAGGCTCATGCGGCGATGTCGTTGCTTTGGGAATCCCGCCTCGTGATTTCCGAGAAATGAGCGCAGCTTGAGCCCCAAGTCGAACAAGGGGAACAGACGATGCGTTTCGGAAATGGCAGATTCGGTTTTCGTGCCCTCTCGGCCGCTCTCGGCCTCTCTCTCGCGCTACTCGCGGGCGGGACGCAGGCGCAGCCCAAGAAGGAATTCAATATCGCCTGGACGATCTATGTCGGCTGGATGCCATGGCCCTACGCGGCGGATGCCGGGATCGTGAAGAAATGGGCCGACAAATACGGCATCACCATCAACGTCAAGCAGGTCAACGACTACGTCGAGTCGATCAACCAGTACACCGCCGGCGGCTTCGACGGCGTGACGGCCACGAACATGGATGGCTTGACCATTCCTGCCGCCGGCGGCATCGACACGACGATCCTGATCATCGGCGATTTCTCCAACGGCAATGACGGCATTGTCTCCAAGACCGCGAAGACGCCCGCCGATCTCAAGGGTGAGAGCATCAATCTCGTCGAACTGTCGGTCTCGCACTACCTGCTTGCGCGCGCTCTCGAAGCGGCCGGGCTTTCCGAAAAGGACGTGACGATCATCAACACCTCCGACGCCGACATAGTCGCCGCCTTCAAGTCGCCGGATACCTCGACGGTGGTAACCTGGAACCCGCTGCTCGCCGAGGTCATGGCCGAACCCGGCTCCGCAGCGCTGTTCGATTCTATGCAGATCCCCGGCGAGATCATCGACACGCTGATGGTCAACACCGAGGTGCTCAAGGACAACGCCGACTTCGGCAAGGCCCTCGCCGGCATCTGGTACGAGACGATGTCGGTCCTGACGGACCCGGGCGAGAAGGGCAAGACCGCACGCGCCGCGATGGGCGTGATGTCCGGCACCGACCTTGCCGGCTTCGAGACCCAGCTTGCGGCGACCAAGCTGTTCGCGACACCTCAGGAGGCGGTCGCCTTCACCGAGAGCGAGGACCTCATCAAGACGATGGACCTCGTCAGGACCTTCTCCTTCGACCATGGCCTGCTCGGCGCCGGCGCCGCGGACAAGGACGCCGTCGGCATCGCGTTCCCGGGCGGGCAGGTTCTCGGCTCGACCGACAACGTGAAGCTGCGCTTCGACGCCAGTTACATGAAGCTCGCTGCCGAAGGCTCCCTCTGACGCTGCTGCAGGGCACGGACTGGCGCTTGCCCCCTGCCCTGTCGCCTTCGGCCCGAGATGTTCTCCAGAAGATGGGAAGACTCATGCGACGCGCCGTCAATGTCGTCCCGGGATCGGGAACGCGGATCCTGCTTGCCCTCCTGCCCTTCCTGCTAATCGCCTGCCTCTATGTCGTCGTCTCGGCCGAACGGCGGGCAGCAAATCCGGGCGACAAGCTGCTGCCGCCGATCACCGAAATGGCGACAAGCATGGACCGGCTGGCGACCGAGCCCGACCGCCGGTCGGGACATTTAACCCTCTGGTCGGATACCACGGCGAGCCTCCAGCGACTGTTCATCGGCCTCGGTGCGGCTGCCGCTATCGGCTTGGTGCTCGGGCTGACGCTCGGGTTGCTTCCGGTGGCAAGCGCCGGGCTGTCGCCGCTCGTCGCCGTCGTGTCGATGATCCCGCCGATGGCGATCCTGCCGGTGCTTTTCATCGTCTTCGGTCTTGGTGAACTCTCCAAGGTCGTGCTGATCGTAATCGGCATCGCACCGTTCCTCGTTCGCGACCTCGCCATGACCGTCGCCGCCATCCCGAGCGAGCAGATCGTCAAGGCGCAGACGCTTGGCGCATCCACCTGGCAACTGATGTTGCGCGTAGCACTGCCTCAAGCGATGCCGCGGCTCATCGAGGCCCTCAGGCTATCACTCGGTTCGGCCTTCCTCTTCCTCATCTCGGCGGAAGCGATCGCCGCCGAGAGCGGCCTCGGCTATCGTATCTTCCTCGTCCGGCGCTATCTAGCCATGGACGTGATCCTGCCCTACGTCGCCTGGATCACCCTCATCGCCTATTTTCTCGACTGGCTGCTGGCGCGTCTCTCCCGGCGCGCCTTCCCCTGGGCCTATGTCCGGGAGACGCGTCGATGAGCGAGATCCGCGTCCACAATGTCTGGATGGAATATGGCGACCAGATCGTGCTCGAAAGCATCTCTGTCGACATCGCCTCCGGGGCCTTCGTCTCGGTCGTCGGCCCCTCGGGCTGTGGCAAATCCACCTTTCTCCGGATGATTCTCGGACAGGAACGGCCGACGCGCGGCGTCATCACGCTCGATGGAGCGGCGCTGCCGGGCGAACCGGGTCCTGACCGCGGCGTGGTCTTCCAGCGCTATTCGGTTTTTCCGCACCTGAGCGTTCTGCAGAACGTCCTGATGGCCTTCGAATTCGCCGAAAGCCTGTTCATGGCCAAGCTGTTTGGAGCGAAGCGAAAGGCGGCCACCGAGAGGGCGGAAGCGCTTCTTGAGGGCGTTGGCCTCAGCGAGCACGCTCGGAAGTATCCAAGTACACTTTCGGGCGGGCAGCAGCAGCGGCTGGCGATCGCCCAGGCGCTCGCCAGGGAACCGAAGGTTCTGCTGCTCGACGAGCCCTTCGGCGCGCTCGACCCCGGCACGCGGGCGCAGATGCACGCGCTGATCAAGCCGCTTTGGCGAGAGCGCGGCATGACCGTGATCATGGTCACCCACGATCTCAAGGAAGCCTTCGGCCTCGGCACGCGAGTGCTTGCCTTCGACAAGCCGCGCATCGATCCGCAAGCGCCGGAGCGCTACGGCGCCCGCATCATCTACGACCTCGATTTGAGCCGCGACGGCCCCGTCCCGATCCTCGGCTTTTCGCGGCCGATCGAAGCCAACACGACATTCCAGGAAACAAAAAGGAGCATGCCCGATGCGTGAACCCCCAAGCCGCCAGTCCCGCTGCGCTGGCCCAATAGCGACGCCAGTTCGCGAGCGCCGCCACCACCCGGATTTCAACATCCTCGACAGCCAGGGATGGAAGGCGCTCGAGGCGGAGGCGACGCTTTCCGGCAAGGGCTGGGGACGGGAAAAGAAATGGGCGCTCGACATGGGCTTGCCGGGCTCTGAAAGCCTGACGGACAAGTCGATCCCGACGTTTGCGCGAGGCGAGCTGCCGCATTTTGCCGGGATCAATACGTTCCTGAAGGCGCCCTATGTCGAGAATGTCCGTGACGTCGGCAAGTATGACGCCGCCGTGCTCGGCATTCCCTTCGACAGCGGCACCACCTATCGTCCCGGCACGCGCTTCGGACCTCAGGGCATCCGCCGCATCTCCGCACTCTATACGCCCTACAACTACGAGATGGGCGTCGACCTGCGCGAGCAGATGACGCTCTGCGATGCCGGCGACGTCTTCACCATTCCGGCCAATCTCGAAAAAAGCTTCGACCAGATCACCCGCGGCGTCGCCCATGTCTTTTCCTCCGGCGCGCTGCCGATCATGCTCGGCGGCGACCATTCGATCGGCTTTCCCTGCGTGCGCGGCATTGCTGAATGCACCTCGAAACGCATCGGCATCATCCATTTCGACCGGCATATCGACATCCAGGAAAAGGATCTCGACGAGCGCATGCATACGACGCCCTGGTACTGGGCGACCAATCTGCCGAATGTCTCGCCGAAGAACCTTGTCCAGCTCGGTATCGGCGGCTGGCAGGTACCCCGCGATGGGGTGAAGGTGGCGCGCGAGCGCGGCACGAATGTGCTGACGATCGACGACATCGAAAAGCTCGGACCGGAGAAGACCGCGGAGATCGCGCTCGAACTCGCCTGGAAAGACGCCGACGCCGTCTACATCTCCTTCGACGTCGACAGCATCGATTGCGGCTTCGTGCCTGGCACCGGGTGGCCGGAACCGGGCGGATTCCTGCCGCGTGAAGCGCTGAAGATCCTTGGGCTGGTCGCGGCAGAGGGCCTCTGCGGTCTAGAGGTCGTCGAGGTCAGCCCGCCCTACGACACTTCGGACATCACGGCGCTCTTCGGCGTCCGAGTAGTGGTGGAGGCGCTGGGGTCGATGCTGGCACATGGCAAACTCGGCTCCCATAAGCACCTGATCGACAAGCCGGTGAGCTTCTAAGGAGACAGCTATGCACGGTGGACAGCACCATCATGACGACCACCACCATCACGATCACGACCATGAGCATGGTCACGATCATCACCACCACGGCCATCGTCATGCGGGGCCCGGCCACAATCGGCAGCGCGGCACCGCGCAATGGCAGGTGCCGCACCGCCCGGAAAGTGAGGACATTTCGCCGCCGCGCGAACGCGATCTCGATCTCGTGGAGGCAAGTTTCGTAGAGAACTTCGCCCGTGCGAGCGATCCGACGAGCTTCCTCAGGCTTGCGGACATCCCCTTCGTTGGGCTCGACGCTTCGGGGAAACTCCTGCACCTGCTGCGCGTCGAGGCCGCGGATCGCACCGATGTCGGCGCGGTCGTGCCGCTCCTCGGCGGCAATGGCGTGCGCTACGACGTGCTGCCGGCGCGCATGACCTCGCGCCGCCAAGACCTCAGCTTCCTCTATCACGACGGCCAGGCGGTCGTTCGGTTGCACTTCACAGAGGCGCGCAAACTCAAAGACCGGACCGACGCCTCGCATTTCGACATCGAACCGACCGAGTGAATTTCGCTTTAGAAAGGCAAGGCCATGAACTTCAGGATTCTCACCGCGCTCGCCGCCCTTCTCGCCACTCTGCCCTGCCAGGCTTTGGCTCATACCGGCGATCATTTCTACGGTGTCGAAAGCGGCTTCCTCCACCCATTTTCGGGTCTTGACCACCTGCTCGCCATGGTCGCCGTCGGGATGATTGCCGCACGGCTCGGCGGCTCAGCGCTCTGGCGGCTGCCGCTCGCCTTCGTCTCGGCCATGGTTTCGGGCGCGGTGTATGCCCTGACCGGCGGTACGGTCCCGCTCGTCGAAACGGCGATCATCACCTCCGTCGTCCTCTTGGGCGCGGCGTTGATCGCCAACGCGAACATGCCTGTTGCGCTCGCTGTCACCGGCGCCGCCACCTTCGGCTTTTTCCATGGCTTTGCCCATGGGACAGAGGGTCCGGCCGCTGCGCCGCTCGGCCATATCCTCGGCTTCGCCGGCGGCACGGTGATCCTCCACATCACCGGCATCGCCGCCTGCCATGCACTTGCCCGACACGGCACCGGCCCCATGCCGGCGCTTCGCATCATCGGCACGGGGATCATAGGCGCCGGTATTGGCTTGGCCTTCATTGCGTGACGCTTCGCGTGAGGAGATGGATATGCGTGCCATTACCAATATCTTGATTTACTGGCGAAAGCTCGTCTTCGCGGGCATGGCTTTCCGCTTTGCTGGTCTTAAGGCCTTGGACCGCGCCTTGCTTCGGCGCACATTCAACACGCGGAAGGAGCCTTGAAAGCGCGGTGCGTAAACGTCACGCAGAGCTGGGCACGGATTACTTTCAGGGCGGGGGGCACACTCTCTGCATCGCCGTGAAGCCTTATCCGTTCGTCGATTACCCTTTCGCAAGTTCATTCAGGCGCTATGCTGTAAGCCAATATACCAAGCGCGAGGCCTTATGACGGAGCGACATCAGAGCCACTCCCGGGAGCGGATGACCATCCTTGGCGATCTTGACGCCGTCTCCTTCGTCCCCTGGATCTGGCGCCATGCCGCCAAGCTCGGGCTCTCGCAGTCCATCTCCCATACCAGTCCCAACCGGATCGAACTCGAGGTCGCCGGACCGGTGGATCTGATCGACATGATGGAGATCGGATGTTCGCTCGGGCCCTTCGACGTCCGGGTCGAGACGATACACCGCACACCGGTTGACGGCGGTGGCGACCAGGGCCGCGACCGGACTCTTGACCGTCCACAGCTATATCTGCCGCTTATTTAATCAAAGTTGCAAATGCAGAAAACTTATGCAAGCGTGGCAACACTGAGCCGCAAGTCATCCCGTCGGCTTCGGGTTCTTCGCTAGGCTAAGGTGTTGGTATTATTTGGAAAGTATATTCATGCTGTCCGGCAAGACGGGCTCTTGGACACCAGTTGCCCTTTCCGCGGATTTGCCAGCGGGAACCGTGATGCCCGCACGGACACCAGCCGGGTCGATCGCCCTCTGGCGAAGTCAGTCGGGCCGCGCCGCCGCCTCGGCGGACCGGTGTCCCCATCGCGGCATGCGCCTTTCCCATGGCTTCGTGCGTGGCGAGGCCCTTTCCTGCATCTATCACGGTTGGAGTTACGCCCGGACCGGAAACTGCTTGCGTATCCCGGCCCATCCGGGTCTCACGCCGCCGGAAACAATACGTGTAGAAATGCATGAGGTTGAAGAGTCCGGCGGCGTCATCTGGGTTGCCGTGGGAGTACCCACCGCTCAGCCCCCGCGGCTTGAAGGCGTCATTCCCCTGCGCTCACTGACAGCACATGCCGGTGTTGCGGCGGTCGAGGCCGCGGCCGGCGCAAAGGCGGGTGCCGACGGCCTTGTCTGGCAAGCGCAGGATACGCAGAAAATCCGGCTGCTGCTCGTCCCGCAGGGAGACGAACAGACGCTGATCCATGTTCTGTTGGACAATAAAAGCACTCCGCCCCAGCGCATCGCTGCGTCACGCGCCGTTGAGACCTTGCGGCGGATAGCCGAAGATCTTCAGACGAAAGGGACCGCGCCATAATCCAGGACACGATGATCGACGAGTGGTATCCGGTCGGCCTTTTCAGCCAGCTCGACGTGAACGGACGCAGGACCGCCCTGATGGGAGAGCCCATCGAGGTGGTGCTCGACGCCGAGGGCCACGCGAGGGTGACGTCCGGCGATGGGCGGACTCTTCCCGTTTGCGTCCGCTACGGCCATGTCTGGTCCTCTCTCGGCAAGCCTCGGAAGGATCTTTTCGCGATTCCCGAGGCTGACCAGCCCGGCCGCCGGCTCGTCGATGTCGGCGTGGTCCGCGTGCGCTGCTCGCCGCTGCGGGCGGTCGAGAACTTCCTCGACATCGCGCATTTCCCCTTTGTGCATACCGACATCCTGGGCGCAGAGCCGCACACGGAAGTGCAGGACTACAAGGTCGAAATCCGGCAGCACGAGGATGAGGTCTGGGCAACACAGGTGAAATTCTACCAGCCGCAGGCTGCCAAATCGGCAAGCGGCGGCATCACGACGGAATACATGTACCGCGTGCCGGCACCGACCTGCTCCGTTCTCTACAAGACCTGTCCGGTCCGCCCCGGGGAATGGGACGTCATCACCCTCTTCGTCCAGCCGCTCGCCGAAGACCTGTGCGACGTCTGGCCGTGGATGGCGCTCTTCGACGATGTCACACCGATGACCGACCTCATCCACTTCCAGCAGACGATCTTCCTGCAGGACCGGTCGATCCTCGAAAACCAGATCCCCCGGCTCCTGCCGCTCGATCCCGGAATGGAAATCCCCACGACAGCCGACCTTACCTCGGTCGCCTACAGGCGCTGGCTGAAACGCCACAACTATACCTACGGCGCACAGCTGGTGGCGCAATGAAGCTCTACGATTACGTCCTTTCACCGAGCTGCTACAAGGTGCGCCTGATGGCGGCACTGACCGGCGTGAAGCTGGAAATCAGAGCGGTCGACTTTCATCCCGGCGCCGAGCATCGCGGCACCGAGCTCATGTCGCTCAATCCGGCGGGATCCATCCCGATCCTCGAGGAGGGTGACCTGATCCTGACTGAATCCGCCGCCATGCTCGCCTATCTTGCCGCCAAGGCCGCGCCGGAATGGCTCGGCAGCGGCGCACCGGAGGAAGTGGCGCGTATCCAGCAGTGGCTTTCCTTCGCACACCGGCTGACCGCCAGCCTCGGCGGCGCGCGCCTTCACCAAATGCTCCTGCGGTCGGGCGACATCGGCGCGCTCCAGGCGCAGGGCATAGCGGCGCTTCGCGAGCTGGAGGCGGGGCTGGTCGAACAGCGCCTGCGCGGCATGCGGTTCCTCGCCTCCGACCGGCCGACGGTTGCCGATATCGCATGCTTCCCCTACGTGGTGCTCGCGCCGGACGGCGGCATCCCGCTCGACCCCTACCCCGCTATAAGGCTATGGTCCCGCGCGATCCGCGGCCTCGACAACTTCATCGAGATGCCCGGAATCCATCGGCTACACGAGCTGAAGCCCGACCCCCTCGTCGAACCGGACGAGGTGTGACATGGCCGGTTACCTTCTCAAAAACTGCGCGGCCGTCATCGTCGACGAGGGCAAGGGTCCGAGCGTCCACCGGAACGTGGATCTCCTGACGAATGGCCCCGCGATAGAGGCAATCGGCGAAAACCTTCACAAAGGACCGCTACCGGCCGGGACGATCACGCAGGACGCCGCCGGCTGGTTCGTTTATCCGGGGCTTGTCAACACCCACCACCACTTCTTCCAGTGTTTCGTCCGCAACCGTGCGGATCTCGATTGGACGAAGCTGTCGGTCATCGAATGGCTCGACCGCATCTATCCGATGTTTTCGCGGCTCAACGAGGACTGTTTCTACCACGCCTCGGTTACGGCGATGGCCGAGATGATCAAGCACGGCTGCACCACGGCCTTCGACCACCAGTACTGCTTCCCGCGGCACGCCGGCAAACGGCTGATCGACCGTCAGTTCGAGGCTGCCGACCTTCTGGGCATGCGTTTCCATGCCGGACGTGGCGGCAACACGCTGCCGAAATCCGAAGGCTCAACGATCCCCGATGCCATGCTGGAAACGACGGACGAGTTCATCGCCGATTGCGCGCGGCTGATCGACACCTACCAGGATGCCAGCCCCTTCAGCATGCGGCAGCTCGTGGTTGCGCCCTGCCAGCCCGTCAATTGCTACCGCGAGACCTTCGTGGAGTCGGTCGCACTGGCGCGCGATCGCGGCGTGCAGATGCACACGCATGTGGGCGAAGGCGAGAGCCCGGTCGTTGAGGCCCGGCACGGCATGCGGACGGTCGATTACTGCGCGGAACTCGGATTTGCCGGTCCCGACACCTTCTATGCCCATTGCTGGGAACTCACCCAGGACGAGTTGCGGACGATGGCGGCGAGCGGCACCGGCGTCTCGCACTGCCCGGAGCCGGTCTATCTGGTCGGCGCCGAGATTACCGACATTCCGGCGATGTCGGCCCTTGGTCTGCGCGTGGGTCTCGGCTGCGACGGCGCGGCCTCGAACGACAACTCGAACCTGATGCACTGCGTGCACTCCGCCTACATGCTGCAGTGCCTGACGGCATCGACGCGCGCGCATCCCGTGCCGCCCCCGGCGGATTTCCTCGGCTATGCGACGACCGGCGGCGCCGCCCTCCTCGGCCGCCGCGACATCGGCCGCCTTGCTCCTGGCATGGCCGCCGATCTTTTTGCGATCGACACGCGGCGCATGGACTACGTCGGCACGCGGCATGATCCGCTGAGCCTGATTGCCAAGGTCGGCATCGGCATGCCCACTGACATGACAATGATCAACGGCCGCATCGTCTGGGCGAAGGGCGAATTCGTCGGGCTCGACGAGCCGCGGCTGTTCGCCGAGGCCGAGGCCGCTCTCGCGACGGTGGAATTCTAGAATTCAAAACAGGGGAACTGACATGCTGAACAATGTAACTCGCAGAACACTGATGAAGGGCGTTGCCGCCGCCGGTCTCACAGGCATGCTTGGCGGTCGGGCCGCCATGGCCGCCGAAGAGCCGCTCGGAATCACCCTCGTGATCCCCTCGCCGGTCGGCGACGTCGGCTGGGGTCATGCTCTTGCCGCGGGCCTCGAGCCGGTCAAGGCCGCCTACGGAGACAAGGTGAAGGTCACCGTCATCGAGAACATCCCGGAAGGTCCCGATGCCGACCGTATCATGAACAAGACGGTCTCCGACGGGAACAACTTCCTGATCGCCGGCTCCTTCGGCTACCAGAACGGCGCCCTGCAGATCGCTCGCCGCAATCCGGCCGTCACCGTGCTGCACGCGTCCGGCTTCCAGGTGGCTCCGAACTTCTCGCCCTTCGCGGCCAAGTATTTTCAGGGGACCTACCTGCTCGGCATGGCTGCCGCTGCGCTTTCCAAGACCGGCAAGCTGGGCTCGGTCTCCGCCTTCGCCATCCCGGAGCTGATCACCTCCATCAACGCCTTCACGCTCGGCGCGCAAGCCGTGAACCCCGATGTCGAGGTGTCGGTCGTATGGGTGAACTCGTGGTTCGATCCGGCCAAGGAGCAGGAGGCCGCCAAGGCTTTGATGGCGCAGAAATGCGACGTGATCTTCTCCAACGCACAGGACACGCCGTCCGTTATCTCGGCCTGCGAGGAGGCCGGCGTCTATGCGTTCAATCTCAACTCGTCGATGAAGAAATACGCGCCCAAGACCTATCTCGGCTGCGTGGCGACGGATTGGTCGCCCTTCTTTAAGGCCTCGGTCGACGCCCATGTCGCCGGCACGTTCAAGGGCGCCAACGCCTTCCTCGGCGTATCCGACGCGGTCGTTGAGGTCGTCGACTGGAACCCGGATATCCCGGCCGACGTCATGACCAAGATCAAGGCGATCGAGGCGAAGATTGCCGATGCCAGCTTCTCACCCTTTATCGGGCCGATCACCAAGGCCGCCGGCAACCAAGGGGTGGCCGCCGGTGCAACGCTCACGGATGGCGAAATCGTCGCGATGGACTGGCACGTCAAGGGCGTCGCCACCCCTCTGCCAAAGTGAGCCATGACCGCGCCCTTGCTGTCGCTCCGCGGCATTTCCAAAAGCTACGGACAGATTAGAGCCAACCAGGATATCGATCTGGATGTGGCCCCGCAGTCGGTCCACGCGATCCTCGGCGAGAACGGGGCGGGGAAATCGACGCTGATGAAGCTGATCTCAGGCGTCGAGCAGCCAGACGGCGGTACCGTCGTCTGGGCCGGAGAGCCTTTGAGCCTTGCCTCCCCTGCGGAGGCGAGGCGCCAGGGGATCGGCATGGTCTTCCAGCACTTCTCGCTCTTCGAGACCCTGACCGTCGTGGAGAATATCCGGCTGGTCGTGCCGGGCCGGAAAGCCGATCTCGTGCAACGCATCCGGACGTTCGGACGCGACTTCGGCCTCGAGGTCGACGCGCTTGCCCATGTGCATACGCTTTCCGTCGGCGAGCGGCAGCGGGTGGAGATCATCCGATGCCTGATGACCAATCCGAAGCTGCTGATCCTCGACGAACCGACCTCCGTCCTGCCGCCGCAAGCGGTGGACAAGCTCTTCGACACCTTGCGTCGCCTGCGGGACGGCGGCGTTTCCATCCTGTACATCTCCCACAAGCTGGAGGAAATTCGGGCGATCTGCGATAGGGCGACCATCCTGCGCGGCGGGCGCGTCACCGGAGATGTGGACCCGCGCGAACACGATGCGCATGACCTTGCACGGATGATGATCGGCCGCGACATGCCGGAACCGATGGAGGCGCTGCCCCAGTCTGGCGGCGAAAAGTGCCTCGAAATCATCGGCCTGGACTATCGGCCGGACGACCCCTTTGCCGTGCCGCTCACCGATATCAGCCTGACGGTGCGTGCCGGTGAAATCCTCGGAATAGCCGGGATTTCGGGCAACGGGCAAAGCGAGCTTGCCGCGCTGATCTCCGGTGAGGCGGTGCTGCCGCGAGAACAGCGCGACCGGATCTACATGATGGGCAAGGACGTAGGCACGCTCCATGCGGCTGCCCGTCGGCTGTTGGGATTTGCGTTCGTTCCCGAAGACCGGCTCGGACGCGGCGCCGTACCGGAAATGTCGCTCGTCATGAACAGCTTGCTGACCGCGCATCCGCTCAACCTTCTCAGGCGCGGTCTCGTCAACAAGGCGAAGGCGACGGCGTTCACCCAGGCGTGCATCCGCCAATACGATGTCCGCACGCCCGGCCCGGAAGCAGAAGCCGGCGCGCTTTCAGGGGGCAATCTGCAGAAGTTCATCGTTGGCCGCGAGATCATGCTCTCTCCGAAACTGCTGTTCGTGGCGCAGCCGACCTGGGGTGTCGACATCGGGGCCGCATCCGCCATCCGCAGGCGGCTCATCACGCTGCGCAACGAAGGCCTGGCAATCCTGGTCATTTCCGAGGAGCTCGAGGAGCTTTTCGAACTTTGCGATTCCATCCAGGTGCTGCACCACGGCCGGCTTGGCCCGCCACTCGTCACGCAGGCCACGCGACCCGAGGAGATCGGCCGATATATGATGGGAGCACATGCTGCATCCCAAACTGCAGACCGAAAGGCCTTGGCATGAGCGCTTTCTCCGCGGCCTTCCTTCCAGTCCTTGTCCGCCGGGAGCGCGGCTCGCTTGCCGCTACCCTCATTGCGCCTCCGGTCGCGCTCGCCGCGGCGACCGTTGTCAATCTCGGGCTCTACGTGCTGATGGGCCGCGATCCCGTGGCAGTCGTCTATGCCATGCTTCTCGAGCCCTTCCTCTCCTGGGCCTCGTTCTCGGAAGTGCTGTTGAAGACAGGTCCCCTCCTCCTCATCGCACAGGGCCTTGCGATCGGCTTTCGCGCGAAAGTCTTCAACATCGGTGCCGAGGGCCAGTTCATTCTGGGCGCGATATTCGCCTCCGCCATCCCCGTATGGTTTCCGCAAGCAACAGGTCAGTGGGTCTGGCCCGTCATGCTTCTCCTTGGCGCTCTCGGTGGCGCCCTATGGGCTTCGGTTACCGCCTTCTGGCGCGTCAAGCTCAATGCGAACGAAATACTCGTTTCCCTGATGCTGACCCTCGTTGCCGCGCAGTTCCTCAATTACCTGCTCCTCGGCCCCTGGAAGGATCCCAACGGCTTCAACTTCCCCCAGTCGGTGATGTTCCAGTATGACGCGATGGTGCCGATCCTGATCCCCGGTACGCGCGTCAACGTCTCACTGCTCCTGACAATCGCCTTATCGATCGCGGCATGGATCTTGATGCAGAAGAGTTTCATCGGCTACAAGCTCCAGGTCGGAGGCTTGGCGCCCCGTGCCGCCAGTTACGCCGGCTTCAACGAAGGATGGGCGATCTGGCTTTCCCTTCTCATCGGCGGATGCGCCGCCGGCCTCGCTGGCGCAGCCGAGGTCGCCGGTCCCCTCGGCCAGTTGCAGCGCTCGATTTCGACCGGTTATGGCTATGCGGCCATTATCGTCGCCTATCTCAGCGGCCTGCATCCGATCGGCATCGTTGTCTCGGCGCTGTGCATGGCGGTCCTCTATATCGGGGGGGACAATGCCATGGTATCGGCAAACCTGCCGATCGCCGCAGTGCGCGTCTTTCAGGGCAGCCTTCTTCTCGCCTACCTCGTCGCCGTCGCCTTCGTGCGGTACCGTCTCGAATGGCGCCGTGCCGCCTACCGGAGCCAACCATGAACGCCATCGAGTTCATTCTTGCCGGCATGCTCGCGGCTGCGACGCCGTTTCTGCTGGCGGCGCTCGGGGAGCTGGTGGTCGAGCGAGCCGGGGTCCTCAACCTCGGCGTGGAGGGCTTGATGGCGTTTGGCGCTGTGCTCGCCTTCGTCATCGTCCATCATGGCGGGGGACATTTTCTGGGTTTCATCGCCGCCGGCCTCGGCAGCGCCGTCCTTTCCCTTGTTTTTGCCGTCATCGCGCTCGGATTTCGGGCGAACCAAGTGGCCACGGGCCTTGCCATAGGCATCCTCGGCCAAGGTCTCTCGGCGCTTTTCGGCAAGTCCTATGAGAGCCTCACGGTCAAGGGGCTTCCAAAGCTTGGACTTCCATGGCTTTCCGAAATTCCGCTAGTCGGCGGCCTCTTCATCCAGGACGTCGTCGTATGGCTTTCCCTTGCAGCAACCTTCGCCATATGGGCGACGTTTGCCTATACCAAGATCGGTCTCGTCGTCCGGGCCATCGGCGAGAACCCCAAGGCCGCCCACGCCATCGGCTATTCGGTGATCACCGTCCGCTTCGCCGCTGTTGCATTTGGCGGGACGATGGCAGGCTTTGCTGGCGCCTACGCGGCGGTGGTTTACACACCGCTTTGGGCCGACGGGATGATCGCCGGGCGTGGCTGGATCGCGATCGCGCTCGTCGTGTTCGGAACGTGGCTCACCGGCCGGATCTTCCTCGGCGCATGCCTCTTCGGCGCCGTATCGCTGATGGGTCTCGCAGCCCAGGCGTCCGGACTGGACGTTCCGTCACAACTGCTGGCGAGCCTGCCCTACCTCGTCACCATCCTCGTGCTCGGCATTATTTCGGCAGATCGCCGCCTGCTGAAGCTGAACGGCGTCGCCTCGCTCGGCGAACCCTTCGAACGTTAGTATAACACGGGTGTGCCACGCAAAATCTCGCCCTTGAGGAGAATCGAAAAGGCGACCCTGCAATCGGACGCAATAGACGGCGGGAATGTCAGTCGATCGCCCAATTTAGTCGAGCTTACACTGACCCCGGCACCCCCACAGAATTGCCGCCCAGCTGTGCTCAAGACCGATGGGCCTCGAACCCGAGCACGAGCGATACCGTCAGCTCTGCCAGGGATCGACCAAAACGACGCCAGTGCCTTCGAAATCCTTGGTGTTGCGTGTCACCACGGTCATGTCGTGGACCAGAGCGGTCGCGGCAATCAGCGCATCGGCCTCGTTGCGCCGGCCGGGGATGTGCAGGTGCGCGCAACGTGTCGCAACTGCATCGTCGATCGGCAGAATGCGGCCTGCGAATTCCGGGCGCACATGGCCATCGAGCCAAGAGCGCAGCCGGGCACCCTGGGAGGCGTCCCGGCGCTGCACGCCGAGTACACCGCGCTCCAATTCAAGAATCGTGATCGCCGAAAGGAAGAAGCGCGCCGCATCTTCCGCTCCGATCCATGCTACCACGTTGGCATCGGCTTTGCCGTCACCGATCTTGCGCAATTCGGACACGACATTGGTATCCAGTAGGTACCTCAAGAGAAGTCCACATCCCGGGGTCTGATTTCGATGCGGTGCGGCTCGAACTCGATCGCCGACAGGCCGGGCATGGCGAGCGCGTCAACGAGGCTGCGGTGCTTGCCGCTCAAGCGCTCGAATTCGTCATAGGTCATTAGGACATGGGAAGGCTTGCCGCGATCGGTGATGATAACCGGACCGTTTTTTGCTGCCTTCTTAGCGCTGCTGACGTCATGGTTTAGCTCTCGGCTGGAAAGGGTCGTGATGTTCACGGCACGCCTCCATGTAGGTATTTACCTACATATAGCATGAGGGGCATAAATAACAAGCGGCCTTCGATCCCGATCCACCGTGTTGAATGGCGCGGCTCCTGTCCTATCCGAATACTGCACACGCCCAGCTTTCCATTGATACATTATGCGATCATTTTAGCCCAGAACGTGAACATCCTCGCAACAAGCCGCGCACAAGGCTGGTGAAGAACGGCGCCCTTAGACCCGTAGCGGTCGCTCGCAGGCTATTCCGCCAACTGGTCGATTGCGGCGATTTCGCGATGCGCCCGGTACGAGCGGACCTGCCAGACACAGATAAACAGCCTTATACAGATAAACAGGCCTTATAAAGATAGTTGATCGGCATCGTCGGCCAGACCTGTCCTAAGTGACAGTGGATTGTAGTAGGATCTCGCGTGCAGCCGACTGATCGCGCTGATCTCTAATAAGAGTCCTGGAGGCGTTGCTGTGGAACGCAGACTGGCGACCATTCTTGCAGCCGATGTCGCTGGTTACAGTCGGCTGATGGAGCTCGACGAGGAACGCACATATGGCGCATTCCGCGCCTGCCGGAGCGCCATCGCGAAGGTGATCGAGAAGCGCGGCGGCCGCATTTTCGGCGGTGCAGGCGACAGCCTCGTCGCCGAATTTGCCAGCCCTTTGGAGGCCGTGCGATCTGGGATCGAAATTCAAGACGCCATTGACAAAATCCCGCTCGATCTCCCAGAAGGACACAAGATGCAGTTTCGCATCGGAATCAACCTCGGGGACGTGATGGTTGATTGCGATGACCTGTTCGGGGATGGCGTCAACATTGCGGCGCGTTTAGAGGCTTTGGCTGACCCTGGCGGCGTTTGCATATCAGGAAATGTTCACGAACACATAGTTGATAAGCTGCGTTTGAGGTTCGATGACCTGGGCTTTCATGAACTCAGGAACATAGCCAAGCCAATTCAAGTATTTCGAGCTCGGTTCGCCGGGACCACGGCAGCGATGTCAAAGAACTCGCGCCTCCTTCCTGCGAAACCGTCCATCGCAGTGCTGCCGTTCGACAACATGGGCCGCGATCCCGAGCAGGCGTATTTCAGCGATGGCGTCACCGAAGACATTATTACGGAGCTCGCTCGTTTTCAGCAGTTGTATGTCATCGCTCGCCATTCCTCATTTCAATATCGTGACAAGGCCGCCGATATCCTGCGCGTTGGCCGCGAGCTAAATGCACAGTATATCGTCGAAGGGAGCGTCCGCCGTAACGACGATCAAATTCGCATATCGGCGCAGCTCATCGACGCAACCACCGGCATCCATGTCTGGGCCGACCGCTACGACAGCCGCCTGGCGGACCTGTTCTCAGTACAGGATGAGATAACACGACGCATCGTAGGTGCCCTCGCCGTACGCGTCGAGGATGAGGATTGGGCCAAGGCTGGCCGCAAACCGCCGGGCAGCATGCGCGCTTATGACTATTGGCTGCACGGCAAGCACAGCCTCGACCTTTACACGCGCGAGGCCAATTCAGAGGCTCGCCGGCTCTTTGAAAGTGCCTTGGCGCTTGACCCGAACTATGCCCGCGCTCATGCGGGACTGGCCCTCACTTATGATCGTGGTGCGTTCTATTCAGCCTGGGGCACCGATCCGATGGGTTCGCTCGAGAAGGCTGAAGATCATGCGAAGAAAGCTGTCGCCCTGGATGATACCGACCCTCTTCCGCATGTGATTCTGGGATGGGTTCATCTTGGCCGGAGGGAATTCAACCGTGCAAAGGAACAACTTGAGCTGGCCATGGCCATCAATCCTAATGATGCTGACACTCTGGCGAAGTCAGCTCTGATTTTGGCCTGGTCCGGCGAGGGTACGGCCTCGATAGAGTTGGCTCAGACAGCAATAAGGCTCAATCCCCACTATCCCGCTTGGTACCAGTGCTTCCTGGCTGGTTGCTATCTTTGTGCTGGAAAATACCCCGAGGCAGTCGCAATCTGGGAGCGTGTGCCAGATGCGACACCAGAAACGCGAGCGTTTTTGGCAGCAGGTTGCGTATTTGTCGGTGAGCTGGAGGATGCTAGGCGCCATATGGCCCAGTTTATGCGGGAATATCCACAGCACTTTGCTGGGGAGCCGAACGCCCGCCACGTAAGACGCCTCTTTGAATTTCGACACAGGGCGGACATTGATCGCCTCATCGACGCTATGTGTGTCGCCGGGTTACCGAAATAGGAATATAGGAATCGCTAAATTCTGCGTCTCCGGCGAGCATGCTCAAGGTCCGCTCACCACCCGACTGAGACGATCGGAAGCCGGCAACATGCCCCCGTCCGGGATGTCGACTCTTATTCCTCGCCTTGAGGAGATATGAACCCGCGACCCGCAGCGACTATCTGCGATAATCTATGGCGCCGGTCGAGGACGCGCCAATCATCAGAGCCTCGGCAAAACTTAAGGAAAACGTCTGCTTCCCACTTCGGGAAGACGCCTGCCCGTGGCGGCCGAAAACAGGTGTTCACCGGCCGCCCGCAAGGTGAAGCGGATGGTGTCGCCAGGCCTTACGGCAATGCGCTCGCGAAACAGCATATTGACGTTTTCTTCCCCGATCCGGGCGACGACCTGTGTCTCTGCCCCTGTCGGCTCGACAACGACGATCTTCGCCGGTGTCCCCTCCTCGGCGATGGCGAATTGTTCCGGCCTGATGCCGTAGATGAGTTCTTCGCCGGGATTGGCTGTGCCGGGGTGCAGCGACAGCGGCATGGCGACGCCACTATCGATGCGGAAGATCGAAGGCGCATCGGCCTGGATGCGGCCCTTGAGCAGGTTCATCGCCGGCATGCCGATGAAGCCGGCGACGAAGGTCGTCGCCGGGCGGTCGTAGATCTCAAGCGGCGTTCCGATCTGCTCAACGATGCCGTCACGCATCACGACGATGCGGTCGGCCATGGTCATCGCCTCTGTCTGGTCGTGAGTGACATAGACCGTGGTGATTTTCAGCCGCTGGTGAAGCTCCTTGATCTCGGCGCGCATCGCCACGCGAAGCTTGGCGTCGAGATTGGAAAGCGGCTCGTCGAAAAGAAACACTTTGGGATCGCGCACGATGGCGCGGCCCATGGCGACACGCTGGCGTTGGCCGCCCGAGAGATGGCGCGGATGTCGGTCGAGATAGGGTTCCAGCGCAAGAATCCTGGCGGCGGACTGCACCCGCCGGCCGATCTCGTCCCTGGCCGTGCCGCGCAGCTTCAGGGAAAAGCCCATATTCTCGGCCACGGTCAGATGCGGATAGAGCGCGTAGCTCTGGAACACCATAGCAATGTCCCGATCCTTTGACGGCAGGTCGTTGACCATGCGGCCGTCGATCGAGAGCCGGCCTTCCGAGATCGTTTCGAGGCCGGCAATCATGCGCAGCAGTGTGGACTTGCCGCACCCGGAGGGGCCGACCAGCACGATGAACTCGCCATCGTCTATATCCACGTCAACACCGTGGATGACAGGCAGGGTGCCGTAGGATTTGCGGATGTTGTGAAGCGCGATCGACGCCATGATGGTTCCATCCCTGTCGTGTTCAGGCCGCGCCTTCGCCTTCATGATTGACCGCCGTCCGGGTGCCGGAGGAGAACATGATCAGGGCGAAGAGCGGTTCGGTGCCGAGTGCGCGGGCCCAATGGCGGACATTGCGGGGAATGCGGATCGCGTCGCCGGCTTCGAGCCGATAAAGGACGTCGCCGAGCTTGTGCTCGCAAAGGCCGGAAACCACATAGAGGATCTCCTCGCAATCGGGATGCGAGTGCAGCTGGTTGCGTGCACCGGGATTGATGCGGCAGGTGCCGAAGGTCATCTCGGCGCCGGGCGTACCCTCGCCGGTGATCTTCCAGTTGAGTTCGCCCCATGTGGTCGGCATGAATTCGCCGCCTGCTTTCCTGAAAATAATATCGGTCTCGCTCAAGGCGGTCCCTCCCCGTCAGAGATTGATGGTGACGCCGGCATCCGTGCGCCGGTAGAATTCGAAGAGCTTCATGATCTCGCGGGCAATTTCGAGCGTGCCCCGGGTGATCGATGTGCCGGAAAGGATCGCATCCGTCAGATGCAGGATCTCGGGCACATAACCGAGATAGAAGAGGTTGTTGTTGTAGAGCTGGCCGAGCGAATGCTCCGGCTCGTAGAACAGCGCGGCGTTCTCATCCGGCTGGATGAAGCTTGCGGCGCGGCCGTAGGACGGCAGGTCTGCCTTTCGGAAATAGGTCAGCCGGCTGCCGTTTTCGGCGATGGCATTGGCGCCTTCGCCGATGATCTCCACCCGCTCGAAGATGCTGCCGCCGGATTGGCCGGCGGCAAGGTGCAGCGTGCCGATAGCGCCGGAGCGGAAACGCAGGTTGGTGACGGTGGCCCCCGTCAGCGCTTCCCATTCATAACCAGCGCGTTCGATCTCTCCGCCGAGAAAATTGAGGATCGCGCCGGGATGATAGATATGATCGAGGAAGCTCTGCATCCTGACGAGATCGGCGCGCTCTTCAGGCTTCGGCAGGCTCTGGGGATAGCGCACATTGATCGAGGTCAGCCTGCCGAAACCGGGCGAGCCGATCAAATCTTTGAGCTTCTCGATAGTTGGGAAGAAGGTCTTCTTGAGACCGGTCATCACCATTCGGCCGGCAGCGGCACTTGCCGCCTGCAGCCTTCCAATATCTTCGAGGCTCGCCGCCGTCGGCTTCTCCATCCAGACATGAGCGCCAGCGGCAAGCGCGTCGAGCGCGAGATCGGTCGCCTGCACCCGGCCGTCGGGATCATAGGCGGTGACGAGAAAGACCAGGTCCGGCTTTTCGCTCGTGAGCATCTCGCGATGATCGGTGTAAGCCTTCCCGGCCCCGAAGAGCTTGGCGAATTTCTCGGCGCGGCCAAGATCGAGATCGCAGATGCCGGCAAGCTCGACCGGCGCGTAACGCAGCGCCGGATAGACATTGCGATAGGCATGTCCGCCGGCGCCGATGAAGCAGGCCTTGATGCGGTGGTCGAATTCGAAATTGTAGCGGATTTCCCGCTGGACGTGATGCGACATGGTCAACCCTTGATTGCTCCCTGCGTCAGCCCCTCGGTGAAGCGGCGCTGCATCAGGATGTAGAGAAGAATGATCGGCAGGAACGAAATGACGGTCCCTGAGAAGACCAGGCGGTAATCGGAGGCATAGGTGCTGGCGAAACGGACCAGCCCGAGCGGCAGCGTTTGGACCTCAGGGCTGATCAGCACGATCAGCGGCAGGAAGAAATCGTTCCAGGTGGAGAGCGCGCTGATGATGACGAGCGCCTGCACCGCCGGCGTGGAGATCGGCAGAAAGACCTTGGTGAGGATCTGGAAATGCGAAGCGCCGTCGATCTTGGCGGCCTCGATCAGATCATCCGGCACGCCGATGAAGAAGCTCCGCATCAGGAATATCCCAAAGGGAATGCCGTTGCTGACCTGCACCAGCACGATGCCGGTCAGGGTGTTGACGAGGTTCAGTCCGAAAAGCACCTGGTAGAGCGGAATGACGATTGCCTGAACCGGCACGGTGAGGCCGAGGATGAAGGCGTAGAACAGCCATTCCCGGCCGGGAAAGCGGATCTTGGCGAGCGCATAGCCGGCAGACGCGCAGGTGATCAGCGACAGGACGACGACGCCGACAAGGTTGATGAGGCTGTTGCCGACGAGGTCGCCGAAACCGCCGATCTGCCAGGCGTCCAGATAGTTCCGCCACATCAGGTCGGCGGGCCAGGTGAAGGGATCGGCTCTGCCGATCTCCGCCTCGGTCTTGAAACTTGATATCAGCAGCCAGGCGAAGGGGGCGAGCATCAGGATAAGGACAGGGGTCAGCGCCAGCGCCACCGGCCATTCGCGATTGCGCACACTCATTGGGACAGCCTCGCGCGCCAGCGGTTGAAGACGATGGTGATCGCAATGGCCAGAAGGCTCAGCAGGATGCAGAGCACCGCGGCAAGTCCGTGATCCTGGGACTGGAAGGCGAGCCGGTAGATATAGGTGGTGATCAGTTCGCTCTGGTAGAACGGCCCGCCATTGGTCATGACGAAGACCGTTGCGAAGCCTTTGAGACCGTTGATCATCGCCAGCGAGACGACGAAGGTCATGATTTCGCGAAGCCCAGGCAGCGTCACATAGATCAGCTTCTGGAAAGAGTTGGCGCCATCCACTTCGGCTGCGTCGTAAAGCGAGCGGTCAATGTTCTGCAGGCCGGCGATGAAGAGCAGCATGTAAAGGCCGAAACCCTGCCAAGAGCTTGCGACGTTGACGGAAAAGAGCACCAGCGCGGGATCGGAAAGCCAGCCCTGCGTGAAGGCGCCAAGGCCGATCCGCGTCAGCGCCGTGTTCAGCAGACCAAAAAACGGATCGTAGATATTGGCCCAGATGACGCCGACAACGGCCAGAGACACCAGATGCGGCAGGAAGAACGCGGTGCGGAAGAAGACCTGGGTGATCCTGAGGCGGCTGACGGCAAGCGCCAGCAGCAGGCCGAGGCCGCCGGCCATCACCACATGATAGGCGAGCCAGATGAAGGTATGGACGAGGCTCTTCCAGACGATCGGATCCTGCGCCGCCTTGGCATAATTGCCGAAGCCGGCGAAGCTCGCCGAGGTGTTGAAGCCGGCCGAGCTGTTGAAGCTCAGCCAGAAGGTGGCGGCGATCGGCAGCAGGGTGAACACGGCATAGAGGCCGAGCGCCGGCGCCATCAGCCAGAATGCGGTTCGGGCGTCGCCATCGGGCGAAGCGGGCCTGCCCGTACGGCGCTTGGAGATACGGGCGGACAGGCCGCCCGTATGTACTGCCACGGCAGGCGCATCCCTGAGAGGAGCCACGACCTTGCTTCCGGGCGTTTCTGGAATGACCACTACCTCGCCTCTGCCATTTTGGCCTGGATCTGCTTCATGCCTTCCTCGCCGCCGATCTGGCCGGAGATCAGGCCCTGAATGACCTGGAAGTAGGTGTCGAGCACGGTGCCTGGGAGATAGACACTCGGATTGTAGCCGACGCCGCCTGCGGCAGCCGCGAAGATCTCCTTCAGCACGGGCGTCGGCGGTTCGATGCCGGGGATCTCGCGCGGATAGATCATCGTGCTCGCCGGATCCTGCGCGCGTTTCGTCATGACCGCATCCGACAGCATGAAGTCGATCCATTTCATCGCGAGTTCCGGCTGCTTGGAATTGACCGGCACCAGCCAGCTCCAGCCGACGCCGCCCGTCGGCATCGACGCGCCCTTGATGTCGGACGGCATGGGCGCATAGCCGGCATTGGCGAGGTCATAGCCGGCCTTGCGGGCATTGGCGGTGAACCAGGGGCCTGCGACGAACATGGCCGCGTGTTTGTTGAACCAGAGACGCGATGCGCCGTCGAGATCGAGGCCGGCCATCTCCTTCTTGATGTAACCCGCTTCGACGAACTTCTGCAGCCGGATCGCGCCGGCGGCGACCGAAGGATCATCCCAGGCGATCTGGCGCCGCAGCGCCTTGCCGATCACCTCCTTGCCGCTTGCCGATTGCAGCAGGTTGCCGAAGAGATGGCCGGCACTGCCCGGCGTGCGCGGGCCGATGGCGATCGGCTGCAGGCCGGTCTCCTCGATCGATTTCATCAGCGTTTCGAATTGGCTCCAGCCTGCCGGGATCTTCCAGCCGGCCTGCGCGAAAATATCCTTGTGATACCAGATGCCGAGTGCATCGAGGCCATCGGGAACTTCATAGATCTCGCCGCCGAACTGGCCCTTCAGCTCGGTGTAGAGCCAGGGATAGATCTGGTCCTTCCAGCCGCGCCTTTCATATTGCTCGGTCAGCGGCATGACCTGCTTGGCGTTCTTGACGACGCTGATGCGGCCGATGCCTGAATTGGTGAGGATCACGTCGGGTCCGGCATCCGACTGGATCGCCCCCTGCACCGCGCCATTGCTAATCGTTCCGGTCGGCGGCATGAACTCGACGGTCACGCCGGGATTGGCTTTTTCGAAATCGGCCTTGATACCGTTCCAGAGCTGCGCGACCAGCGGTTCCGTGATCTGCTCAGGCCCCCAGATCTTCAAGGTTTCGGCATGCGCCAGCGTACTTGCGGCGACCATCGCCGCAACCGCTGCGCTGCGGGCAAGAAATTTCAGCATCGTTCCCTCCTCCTGGGCCGCTCCACGGCCACGTTCTCGCTATTGAAGAGGAGACCTCCCTCTCCTTCATGCATCCGGTTAACTCGCCGGATTTTCCTTCTGAAAGCGCGCCATGACGGCCTGCTGGACGTCGCTGATATGCGCGTGCATCAGCGCCTTGGCGCGGGCAATGTCGCGCGTCCGGAAGGCCTGCAGGATCTGATCGCGCTCCTCGGCCGCCCTTTCGGCGAGGTCGCGGCTCTCATTGGCGATCGAGCGGCAGATCTGGATCTGCAGCGCGAGCCGCGCCAGCGTTTCGATCAGCGGCAGGCTTCCCGAAAGCTCGGCAATGGTCTCGTGAAATTCCTTGTCGCGGATGCCGTAGGTCGCCATGTCGCCACGGCGCAGCGCCGCCACCGCCTCGTCCAGGATGCGCTCGAAATTGGCGATATGCCGGTCGCTCATCTCGGGAACAGCGAGCTCGACGGCGAAGCATTCGAGCGTCTTGCGCAGATTGTAGAGGTCGTCGACTTCTTTCGGCGTGAAGCTGCGCACGAAGAAGCCGCGGTAAGGCTTGATCTCGATCAGCCCCTCCTTGGCCAGCGTGCCGATCGCTTCGCGGAACGGCGTACGGCTGACCTGCAGGCGCTCCGTCAGCTCCTTTTCATCGATCGACACACCGCTCGGCAACTCGCCGGAGACAATGAGCCGAACGATCTCCTCATAGATCCGCTCGCGAAGGGTGAGGTGGCGCGGTGCGTTCATAGTCTCCATTTCCGTCTGGCGTTCATTATTTAAGTATGCAATATGTGAAATAATATACAATATGGAAAATACAAAATATCGGGGAGTTTTATCGGAAACGCACAGAGAAGATCAAAAAGAGGAAGAAAACCAATGGGAAAGGTCTATGTCGTTGGCACGTGCGACACCAAGGGCGCCGAACTGAAATATGCCAAGGAAGTGGTTCTTTCGGCCGGCGCCGATGCTGTCCTGGTTGATGTCGGCACGCTTGGGGAAGGCGCCGGCGCCGATTTCCGGGCGCGCGAAATTGCGGAATTCCATCCCGAGGGTGCGGCGGCCGTGCTCGGGCAGACCGATCGGGGAACAGCGGTCTCGGCCATGGCCAGCGCGCTGACGGCGTTCCTGAGATCGCGTGATGACATCGGCGCCGTCCTCGGTCTTGGCGGAACCGGCAATACCGCGCTGGTGACGGAGGCGATGCGGGCGCTTCCGATCGGCCTGCCGAAACTGATGGTTTCGACGGTCGCCTCAGGCAATGTTGCGCCCTATGTCGGGCCGAACGATCTCACTATGATGTATTCGGTCGTCGACATCGCCGGCCTGAATGCGATATCGCGCACGGTGATCGGCAATGCGGCGAACGCGGCCGCCGGCATGGCCCGCCATCCCGTCCCCGCCTCGAACGATGACCGGCCGGGCATCGGCATGACCATGTTCGGCGTCACCACCGCTTGCGTCACTCAGCTGCGCGAGATGCTCGGCAAGACGCATGAAATCTACGTCTTCCACGCGACCGGCGTCGGCGGGCAGTCGATGGAGAAACTTGCCGATTCCGGCCTGCTGCAGGGCGTGATCGATGTGACGACGACCGAGGTTCCCGATCTCCTTGTCGGCGGTGTCTTTCCAGCGACCGAGGATCGCTTCGGCGCCATTATCCGCACCGGCCTGCCCTATGTCGGTTCGGTCGGCGCCGTGGACATGGTCAATTTCGGCGCGCGGGAAACCGTGCCGGCGCCTTTCCGCGACCGCAGGCTTCATGTCCATAATGCCCAGGTGACGCTGATGCGCACCACGCCGGAGGAAAACGGCAGGATCGGCGCCTTCATCGTCGAGCGGCTCAACCGGATGCGGGGCCCGGTCTGCTTTCTGCTGCCGCTCCAGGGCGTTTCGGCCATCGACGCAGCCGGTCAGCCCTTCCATGACCCCGAAGCCGACGCGGCGCTGTTTGCCGCCATCCGCGACGGCTGGCGCGAGGCGCCGAACAGGCGTCTCGTCGAGATAGACGCCCATATCAACAGCCCGGAATTCGCCGCGGCACTCGTCGCCAACTTCCGTGACATCCATGCCTCAAGGAGGGAATTTTGACCCGTATCGACAGAAACGACATTCTGAGCAAGCTCCGCCGCAAGATCGCCGAGGGCCGGCCGATCATCGGCGGCGGCGCCGGCACGGGCCTTTCCGCCAAGAGCGAGGAGGCCGGCGGCATCGACCTGATCGTAATCTACAATTCCGGGCGTTACCGCATGGCCGGGCGCGGCTCGCTCGCCGGCCTGCTCGCCTATGGCAATGCCAATGAGATCGTTAAGGAGATGGGCCGCGAGGTTCTGCCGGTCGTGCGCCATACGCCGGTGTTGGCCGGCGTCAACGGCACCGATCCCTTCATGCTGCCCGATCACTTCCTCGACGAGTTGAAGGCGATGGGTTTTGCCGGCATCCAGAATTTTCCGACCGTCGGGCTGATCGATGGCACCTTCCGCGCCAATCTCGAAGAAACCGGCATGGGCTTCGATCTGGAAATCGACATCATCGCCCGTGCGCACGCCAAGGATATGCTGACGACGCCCTATGTCTTCAGCAGCGATGACGCCGCCGCCATGACCAAGGCCGGTGCCGATATTGTGGTCTGCCATCTCGGCCTGACCACGGGAGGTGCGATCGGCGCGGAATCGGCGCTGACGCTCGACGGGTGCGTTGAGAAGATCAACGTATGGGCGGATGTCGCAAGGTCGGTGCGCGACGATGTCATCGTGCTCTGCCATGGCGGTCCGATCGCCATGCCGGCGGATGCGGCCTATGTGCTTGCCCGCTGCAAGGGCTGTAACGGCTTTTATGGTGCCAGCTCGATGGAACGTCTACCGACCGAAGTCGCGATCAGGGCGCAGGTCATGGACTTCGCGAAGATATAGGTGTGGCGGTGCAACGCGGCCAAGCCGGAACCGGCGACGTTGCGGGCAATGTCGCAGATAAAGTCGGCAAACGCCTTCATGGAAGCCGCGAGCGTCAAGCCGGGGAACGACCCTATGGCAGCCATATCCACTGCTCTAAGGTCCTCGGAACGTACCATATGTGGAAGTACTTGATCTGACAACGTCAATCGCGAGACAAGGAGCATATCGGAGCTAAATAGACGGGAATGAAGGGATACGATCCGCAGACCCCATGATTTATGGAAGGCGGCATAGGGCGCAGCTATGGACCTGAGTCACTGGCGTTGCCGACGCGATGCTGACCAGCCGCATACTCGTTGAATTTAGGAAAGCAGCGCCACACATATTGTCGGAAGCGGCTTCGTCCGATGGCGAGCAATCGCGTCGGGGGCTCTACAAACGCGTCTAAGTGCTAGCTCCCCGTCTCGCGTCGCCGCCTCGGGAAAGCATTATTCTTGTGCGAAAGTTTCGCATAAGCTTTCGTTACCAAATTCCAATATGTACGAAGTGCCATATATCCGCAGGCTCCGCAGCACATGACCGACGCAATGATGAACGAGAAGGTTCTGGCTTGGGCGGTTGACCGCGCCGAGATCCCGCTCGATGTCGTCGCGAAAAAGATCAACGTGAAGCCGGAGCGTATTGTCGCTTTGCATTTAATTGGGGTCTTCCTCAGTTTGTGTGGTTCACTTGCCGTTAGACATGCTGCCGCTATGGGCGGGCATGCAAACGAAAACGAAATGGTCGCCCGGCCCAGGGGTCAAAGTTCTGGGTATCGCGCTCGCTGATGATGGCAGTTGGGTTGTTTCCGCTGCCGGACCAGCTTTCGGTATTTGCCCTGACTGCGGACGGCGGACCCGGCATCGGCATGGCTGGTCCAACCGAAGCCTTCAGGATCTGCCGGTTCAGGGCAGAACCGTGACGGTGAAGCTTCGGCTGAGCCGCTGGCGGTGCGCGCATCAGCAATGTGAACGACAAACGTTCGCCGATCGACTGCCGACGATTGCTTCCCCTTATGCGCGCAGGACAAGGAGGGTTGCGGAGATTGTCGGTCTGCTCGGTCATAGCGCCGGTGGCCGTCCTGGCGAGCGCTTAATGCGACGGCTTGGCATGCCGGTCAGCGACGATACGATCCTGCGGCATCTAAAGCGGCATGCCGCGCTCGCTCACTGCGACTCCACGATCCGCGTCGTCGGCATAGATGACTGGAGCTGGCGGCGATCGTGGCGTTACGGCACGATGATCGTAGACCTGGAGTGCCGTTCGGTTGTCGACATCCTCGACGACCGGAGCGTGGCGAGTACGGCGCAATGGCTGGAACGGCACCCTTCTGTCGAGATCGTCAGCCGAGACCGATGCGGGCTTTACGCGCAGGCTGTTCGCGAGGGTGCGCCGCAAGCGCGCCAGGTGGCTGATCGATTCCATCTCCTACAGAATCTGCGGGTCGCAATCGAGGAGCAGATGAGCCTTGCCGGCCGCGCCACGGGACGAGCCTTGCTGGCTGAGAAGATCGGCAGCGCGCAAGTCGACCCGATTGAGGATGAACCGCACGGTGATGCAACGCATCGGCGTTGGGTGCGGCACGCCCATCGGCAATCGCGGCAGATGGTGTTCGATACTGCGCACGCCTTGCGCAAGGAAGAGCTGTCCTGTTCGGAGATCGCACGTCGAACTGGCTACGGTCGGCGCAGCATCGCGAAATGGCTGACTTTCGAAACGCCACCCGACCGACGCAGGGCAGCGCTGAAACCGACGTCACCCTTGTATTTCGAGACATTTCTCGCCCAGTGCTGGAAAGATGGCAATCGCTGCGGACGGCATCTGTTTCACGATATCAAACAGCGCGGCTACACGGGCAGTTTCTCAAATCTCGAGCGCCTTCTCGCAGGCTGGCGGCGTGCCGGGAGGGCAGCCAAGGAGAGCGCGTCGCCGGCTCCGATCACACACTATGAACCAGTCCGCGATGCTGTTCCGATACGGGATCCGGAGACCGGCCATGTGATCTCGCCGGTAGTCGCAGCTGCCCTCTGCATGAAGCCGCGAGGCATGCTGACGATCAATCAGGCGCGGAAGGTCGATGCGCTGAAGCAGGGATCACATGAGTTTGCCCTGAGGCGCCGCCTTGCCCTACGATTTCGTGGCATTCTCCGGAGCCGTGAATCGAGCAAGCTCGACACTTGGATCGGCGATGCCGTCCACTCCGGGCTCGCCACGATTGTCCGGTTCGCGCGGGTCCTGCATCGTGACATCGGCGCCGTCCGCAACGCCATCGAACTACCCTGGAGCAACGGCCAGGCGGAAGGCCAGATCAACCGCCTGAAGACGATCAAACGCGCGATGTATGGCAGAGCAGGCCCGGAGCTCCTCAGAGCACGCATGCTGCCGCTCAACAATTCTCATCACCACACAAAGTGAGGAAGACCCGCTTTAAATGCCAAACCTGGCTGAAACAGCCGCAATCTCACGTTTAAGGGTTCATCCTCAAATTCTGTGATTCAACGGCAGCATTCTCGCCCTCAACTGGCTTTTGCGTCAGCAAAATGACGGGCGATCACCGAACGGCTGTCGCTGATCGCGGAGTGGCTGGACGGCGACTATCTCATCGGCGGTGCATTCCCCACAGCCGGCGCGTTCTTTTGCATTATGGTTCGCTGGGCTCGGGATTCGGGGTTCGAGCTCCCAGACAAGCTGATTGTGTATGCCGAGCGCATCGGGATTGGGTCAGGCCAATATCACGGCGTTAACGCCCTCTACGCGTGAGCGGAGTTTGCCGAAATTCTCAGGAAGTCGCGTCTCACTGGGACGCGACGCGCTTCGGCTCCGGCCTGATGTCGAGCGTGCCAATCACCGGAGGTCCAATTCTCTTACACCCTCAAGTCGAACATCACGACGTCTGTGTCCTCGCCATTAATCCGGAGGCTGACGCCATGGCTTCCACCGTAGTGTCTGCGTGTCGTGATCTGCGAAAATCGATGCGAGCGCCGAAAACGGCGGGCTTCTCCCGGGCGTAAGGAGAAGACTGATCCCTTGAACACCTTAGGTGCCAAGGAGCCATTGGCTTTGCGAAAGTGAATGACATAGTCGACGGTGAGATCTTGGACGTCCTTTGCCAGCGATGTAATCTCCACCGACATGCCGAGGACTCCGGGCATGGCGAGGCATGTGGAGGAGAGTTCTAGCGCGCCGCAGCTCACTCTTGGCGGATGTTGGCCGAATGCCGCAAGGACCCGAGAATCGCCGCGTTTGATCAGTGTGCGGCAGGCGTGGCGGAGAAGCGAGCGCCTGTCGGGTGATGCAGACACGATCCACTTCTCGACGAGATCCGCGACAAGCCCCGGGTGGTCCTTGGCAATGTCATTGAGGTGATTGGATACGGATCGACGCACATAGGGCTCGGGATCGTCGCGTAGCGACTGCAGGAGCGGCAGCACCGGAGCGGGATCGCGGACCAGAGCAGGCAGTTGCATCGCCCATGGAAGGCGCGGCCGTGTTCCCTCCGACACCAGTCGCCGGACGTGGCGGTTCGGGTCGGCTATCCATCGCGACATGATGTCGAGGGCTGTCGACTGGTCCTCGATCAGAAAGTACCGCACTGCGAATTCGGAACTGAACCGTTTGGTCATCTCCCTCAGGGCTTCGAGACCTCCGCGAAAGTCGGTAAGGCCATGTTGGCCGACCACGAGGGTCATCGGCAGGACGGCCCACCCACACAGGCCATCAGCGTCCGATACCGCGTTGGCGTGCTCGTGCTCGTCTGGGTGCAACATGCTCAACAAGCTCGCGTGGCGCTCTCCGGCATCCGTCGGTAGCACCCGAATCAGCTGGTCGGCGATGAGCTGCGCGCGCTCCTTTAGCTCGAGGGGCGGGAGCTCTTGCAGGACCGTAGCCGCGAAAGTGACCTCGTCGGCCTTAGGATGCCGTCTCTTGAGATGGCCTGCCATACAGCCGACGAGCTCCGGAGAGAATAGGTTCTTCAACGGCTCCATGTCAGGTCCCGCCGTACGCCGCGAGACTCGCGTAATGCCGGACGCCTTCGGCTGGGCCCATGCCGTCCATGTCCATTAGCGCAAAATATGCCATGCATTCGGACGAGGTGCCTGCCATTGCCGTCATGGCGTCGGCTGCAGCCTGATCACGCCAATGCACAAGGTCGGCATACTCGCCATTTCCGTGCTTGAGCAGTTCGCGGCGCAAGAACCCGTTCACCCCTGCGAGAAAGCGCTGGAAGGAGTCGGAGGCTGCGACCAGCTGCTGTTCGGTAACGCCCGGTTTGAGGCGGATGGTGGCGATTTCGACGATGGCGTCGGACATATTGAACTCCTGTTGCTTGTTTCCGGCCAAGGTCCTACTGGAATAGAGGTCATTTTGTGTCATATTTGATCAATGGGTCGTGCCTCAACTCCAAACCGCCTCGAACGTCTGGACGTGCTTGCAAGTCGTCTAAAGGCGGACGAGCCGATGACGCTCGGGGGGCTCGCATCCGAATTGCGAGTAAGCGTCAGGACGCTGGCGCGTGACCTCTCGATCCTTCGTGAACGCGGCCTTCCTGTGGAAACAGATCGGGGTCGAGGGGGCGGCGTCCGGCTGGATCGCCACTGGAGCGTGGGACGCCTGTCGCTGACATATCGGGAAGCCGTCGATCTGCTCGTGAGCCTCGCCATCGCGGAGCAACTGCAATCGCCATGGCTGATCGCCAATCTCGGTTCGATCAGAAGAAAGCTGACGGCCTCGTTCTCTCCGTCCCTCAAGGACAGGATTTCAGGTCTTCGCAAACGAATTCTCGTCGGCGGCCCCGCGTCTCCGGCGGTCCTGCAAGGCTTCGCCATGCCCGCGCCGGAGAGCGGCGATCTGCTTTCCTCATTTCTGGAATTGAAGGCGCTGCAGATCAGTTACGAGGACGCGGCAGGGCAAATCTCTGATCGCCAGATCGAACCGCAAATCCTGCTCCTGAACTATCCTGTCTGGTATGTCATCGCATGGGATCGATCGCGCCAGGGAGTACGGAGCTTCCGGTGCGACCGCATTCGGCTAGCCAGAATTTCTGAAGAGACCTTCAGGCTTCGCCCTTCGGAGGATTTCGCGGACGCCGTCGAAGGCATCAAAGCCATCAGTCCGTAGGATCGGCCGCAGCTGTCTGGACCAACATCTTCGGTGCCGAACACATCGATCGCGTTGCGCGACCTCGCGTGACCCCTCGGCGAGGATTCACATTCAAACGCCGTACGCAACGCTGTGGACTCCCGTCTCGATATCATCGATTCAGAGCGAGACGGCGTTTGTCCGCAGAGCCACTCCGTTATGGTGGTCGTGAGCTGTTGGTGGCCAATGTGGATTGTCACATAGGCGTTCGGGGAGACTCGAATCCGATCATTTGGATGTCGGGTATGCAGGCCAGCTCCTGATCTACCGAGCCTGTCGGCGGCTTTTTTCGCTTGACAGGTTTAAGGACTGGCCGCAGCCTAGTATCAGTATCAACGCAAATTTCCCCAGCATGAACAATAACTTGAACACCGTCACGCCTGCGTGCGTGCATAAGACTCCGTGTGCCTTGTCGAAGAGAATTGCCAATCTCTATCTTTCGGTCGGCATGGAGGTCACGCCATGGAACTGAGCCGCGACTTCAATTCGTCGACATTTAATTCCATACATCAATTGCGCGACCAGGCGCACATCGATGCGCCCAACCATTCAGCCTCGTTCGACCGTATCCTGCCGCTTATAGGTGACAAGGCCGTCATTTACGTCAGCCAGCCGGTGCCTGTCGGCACGGACGTCACCGTGACCCTCACGCCGACGGACATAAAGGTCGATGCTCGGACCGATCAACCGTTTAACCGCGAATGGGTTTCCGCGCAGTGCAAGGAACACGAGGCCGAGCTACGGAGCCTCGCGAGAAGGACCTTGAGCCGCTTCGATGCGTGTTCGATGCGACTTCTGGGCAAATTGGTGCAGCCCCATCCGGACCTTGCCGGTTACATCGACATCTACAGAACACTGGTGTTCAACGATCGCGGATGCATTCTCGACTATCCGTATCAGATGCAAATTTTCGACGAGGACTACGGGCGCATTCCGCGCTTCGTCGTCTCCGTCACAAAAGATATGGCCAAAGCGATTCAGACGATAACCCGGGATGCTACCGCAGCGTTCATACGATCAGATCTACGTAATGAAGACAACACTGTTTGGTTTGAGGGCTTCTACTGGATGTCAGTCCAGCAGGCGAGGTATCGTCGAAGCTTCTTCGTGCCGTATGAGCCTGGTCGCTTTTCGGAGACTGAAGCTTGCGATTGGATGAGCAAGGCCCTCCGTCAGGGATTTGCTGAGATCGCCGTTGTACGCCATTTGGACGGGATTGAATGGCCGTGACGAAGACCATTCCAGCTTTCGACATCAATAGGTGTGCAGCGGGCCCCGTCAGTGGCCATGCGTCGACGCGTTTGTTTGCCGTGCTCCACGCAATATTGCCCGCCTCGACACCGACAGTCACCGATTCAACGAACGATACTTTCGATTCTCGGTCGAACGGCGTTTGCGGGGAGCGGTGATGGCTAAATCCAGAGCGACACGGCTGCGAGAACAGAGAGCGCGGCAGCAGGAATATCGCGACCAGCAGAAGCAACTGCGCCGCCCCGGCCGCGACGATATCGCCCGGATCGCGTTGCAGTGGTTGATTGTCAACACTGCGAAACTCGCCGAGCGGGAAGGCAATCCGGCTCGGATGAATAAGGTCGAGGAAGCTATACTCGAGAAGCTGGTTGAGCAGGGATTTGATCCAGCGGCCTCAGACCGGGTCCTGGGCGATCTCATCGACAGGTATGTCGAAGGCAACTGGGATTTCCGCCGAAAGCCACATCTATTTTCAGGCAATCGTGTCGCAGGCGGTGTGGCCGATATTGCGATGTAGGGGGCCTCTTGATCCTGTCTCAGGGACCAAACGGCGTTCTCACGGAAAGTCCATCGCTCCCCCCATTACTTCATATAACGGGGTTTGCGATGGAATCGGCGCGACGCGACGGTATTTGAACCCGCCGTAAGACCTGTCGCTTGTATCCACCCGGTCTTCTCCCTAGGTACCGGGTGATCAGGGGGCTACATGAGCAAAAACGTCATTGTTTACGCACGCTGACCGATCGCCAGGATGAGCAGTCGATCGAGACACAGATCGAACGCTGCCAGGCGACCATCGATCAGCACGGCTGGCACCTCGTAGAGACATATCAAGATAGCGCCGTCAGCGGCACGAGCTACAAGCGGCGGCCCGGCATCCAGCAACTGCTACGGCGCGTTGAACATGGCGGAATCGACATCGTGCTATGCCTGTCGACGGATCGTCTCTCGCGTGACGTCGCCCACAGCGCGCAGATCGGCAAGAAGCTGAGCTATCACGATGTCGAGCTTTGGACCGCGAGAGCCAATGCCCGCATTTCCGACATCGAGATGAACATCGGCGCAGTGCTTAGCCAGGAAATGGTTGAACAAGGGCGCTACCGCACCCGGGAAGGTATGAGAACGACGGTCCAGAAGGGCAAGGCTGCCGGCGGGATTGCCTATGGTTACCGTGTCAAGCAGGCCTATGATGAACGCGGAGACCGCATTCCGGGTCTGCGCGAGATCGACGAAGCCGAAGCCCGGATCATCCGCTGGATTTTCGAGGAATATGCCAAAGGCCGCTCGCCGAAGGAGCTGGCCATAGAACTCAACAGTCGCGTCCCCCCCGTGCCCGGACCACGGGGAGCGAAGTGGCGTGATACTGCGATCCGTGGACATGTCAGCCGTGGCAGCGGCATTTTGAACAATGAACTGTATATTGGCCGTGTCGTCTGGAACCGGCGCGAATACCGCAAGAACCCAGATACCGAGAAGCGTGTAGCGCGTCCTAACTCCCGCGATGAATGGATCGTCACTGAACAGCCCGATCTGCGGATTGTCTCCGATGCCCTCTGGACCGCCGTCAAGAAGCGGCAGATGGAGGTCGAACAGAGCTTTTCCCGGACGACCACAAACCGCCTGAACAGAGGCCACCGGCCGCAATACTTGCTGAGCGGTATCTTGGAATGCGCCCATTGCTTCGGTCCCTACGCGATCATGGCCCGGGACCGATACGGTTGTACCAACAGGCAGAAGAAGTTGCCGGTCGACCACCTCGGCGGGATTGTCTGCACGAACAGCAAGACGATCAGCCGCTTCGAACTCGAAGAGCGGGTCGTCTCGGCCCTGCCCGACAATCTTCTGGGTACCGACAATCTCGATCGGATCAACCGCGAGATCAAAGCGGCTGTCACACACGGTCAGCAACGAGCCACAATGGAACCAGATCGGCTACGTACCGAGATCAGCACGATCGAGACAAAGCAAAAGGCCATCGGTGAGAAGATCGCAGAACGTCTGATGGCCGGGCACGCTGCCATCCCCGCCCTCGATCAGATGCTGGATGACTTGGAACAGCAACGCCTGACGCTATCAAAGCAGTTGGCTACTGCTCCACCTACTAACTCCCCTACTGCGACGCAGGCGCTCAATGGCGGCCTGCTCAGAAGTGCGATTGCGGCAGTCAGGACCATGCTGTCAACGCGGGAGAACGGTGTCGAGGAGAGCTGGATATCTCTGGCCCCGCCAACTTATCCAGAAAGTGGTGATCGCACCATCGGCGGACGGCAAATCGGCGGAGCTGACCATCCATGGCCGCCTCGCAGCCATCCTGGCCGCCCAGGAAGCCTGGCGTGAAGTTTCACGGGAACTGCGGGATCAGCAATCGGCGGAGTACGTCCGCATGCGTTCAGCGGGCGCGTTCAAGTCGCTGGCCGACAAAACAAAATTCCTCAACCGCTGCGAGGCTTGTGCCGGCTTCAGCGGGGGTTGCGCGGGGAGGCGAACGCAAAAAGGCCCGCGCTTGGCGGGCCGTTTTGAGG
>NZ_NWTB01000021.1:0-67464 GCF_002531875.1 Sinorhizobium sp. FG01 | reverse complement strand
GAGGGCGTTGCAGCTCTTTAATTTGAACGCCCCCTAGCGAAATCGAAGCCACCGCGGCCTCGGCCGTATGGTTACGATTACGCCGCGCTCGTCTTTTTTGAAAAGGTCGTGAAGCGTGTCGCCCGGGAGGCGCCCGGCGTCTGCTTCGAGTTGCTGCCTCTCGCCGACAACTACGATGATTGCCTGCGGCGCGGTGAGGCTGATTTCCTCATCTTTCCGGAATTGTTCATGTCGGGCGCGCATCCTAGGGCGACACTGTTCGAGGAAACTCTCGTGTGCGTGGGCTGTCGCACGAACAAGCAACTGTCAGAGCGACTTACATTCGAGAGATACATGTCGATGGGGCACGTTGTAGTGAAGTTCGGAAATGCCCGGACGCCTTCCATTGAGGAATGGTATTTGCTTGAGCACGGGCTTAAGAGACAGATCGAGGTTGTCGTGCAGGGCTTTAGCATGGTTCCGTTCATGCTTTCAGGGACCGAGCGCATAGCGACGATGCCCTTACGCCTTGTCAAGCAGCTCGCAAAAACTATTCCCCTGCAGATCGTAGAACTTCCGCTACCAATGCCCGCATTCAACCAGGCCGTCCAATGGCCCGCCCTCCACAATAGCGATCAGGCGAGCCTCTGGATGCGAGACGTGTTGTTTCAGGAGGCATCCCGCATGGCCTCCCCACGTGAGGTAATGAGACGTCTCAGACTACCCTAGCACGCTACCCTCCCCACCTTAGTCTCAATAGCCGAGATTATCGACGTCCACGGCAAATGCGCCTGCAACGTCGCTCAAGTATCCGCCGCCCGATGGACGCCTTATGGATGCTTCGTTTCCGCAGCACTCCTTGGCTGCACTTTTCTCATTCGACAAGCCGAGCCGCAGCTTCGCCAGTCGGCACGTCGATGAGCGTGATAGCGCTTGCTGCAAGGAAACGGCGTTCGTTGTTGGTCAGCGCTGCCGCATCGAGCACCGCAAAACGTGGGCCGTTGGAGCGCTTCATGATCTGTCGGGCGTAGGTGCGCAGCATCTGGTCGTTGAAGCGGCAGCCGATGAAGAAGAAGCCCCTATTGGTGCGCCGCTCCTTCACCGCTTCAGGGATCGGCGTCTGAATATCTATCTCGGTCAGCACTTCGACATAGTCGGAATCTGAGACGAGAAAATTTGCCGCCGGCCTGACGCTGCCGTGAGGCGTGTAGAGAACCGTCTTTGCCGCCGATCCCATTCCGAGTTCCCTCCCGGACAAATCGTAGGTTTTCGTCCAGATGTCGCCGTATCCGGTTGCTCTGGTGACGCCTTGTATCTCAACCACATCCGTTCGATCAGTCTCAGCAAGGGCCGCCCGCATTGTTGCGTCGTACCAGCTATCGATGATGAGGGAGAGGGGCAGCGTTGCGAGCCAGGCATGCAGAATGGTCGGCGCCACCGGCGATGCGAATATATCGGCCATCCAGGTTTGAAGCGTCCGGCGATGCCGGCGCTGTTCAATGAATTGCGCGACCGACCACATATTGGTGCGTATTCTGGAAGGGGCTGGCGCCCGCGTGTTGAGTGCCGCCGCGACGGCTTCCGGCTCATGCGGTACAGTCGGCGCCGCAGAGCTCAGCCGTAGTAGACCCGGACCGAGATAGGGAACGATCGCATCGGCGGCGAGTGCTTCCTTCAGCAGATCAAGCCGCTTTTCCGCATCGCTGTTGCGCAAAAAAGGGAGACGGTCGGGGGTGGTCACGATGGTATTCATGCTGCTTCCTCTTGCCGCCTATCCTGACCTATCTGCAGCATCAGTCGTCGTCGAAAATCCTCCTGGCCTCGACGGTGATCGGCAGGCGCGTATCGCGCGGCAGGTCAGGGAGGGCGAGCCGCCAGCCGTTCTTGAGCGTTACAGCCCCTCCCCACAGGTCTTCATTCTCGACCTTGATGATCGGCTCCTCGAGATCCTTCTTAGGAACATAGGCCGACAAGCCGGCGCTGGTTCTGCGGATCATTACCTTCATCGTGCTGTTCCTTCGCTGACGACAGTGGCGGCTTTCTCAGTGCTCGTCAGTTCACGCGCCCGCATGCCGACAACGGTGCCGCGATCGATCCATTCGACGGCATAGATGTAGAACTGCTGCAGAAAGGTACCGATGTCGCGCACATAGCCTTCGTCGCCTTTCCGCACCAGGTTTTCCCCGATGGTTTTGCCCGGATAGGTGCCGTCATTCTTTACGTGGCGTGTAGCACGGACCCGCTGACCGGGCATGAAGAGCGGCGGCTTGCGGATCTCGACCTCCTGTTCGCGTGACAGGTCCATTGCGTTCTTTCGGTTTTGGACTGCATGATATCGATAAACGGGTGCAACGAGCGCCGGGGGGATATCCCGACTATGCTGGAGCGGGAACGCAGGTCTTTGGCACTGGACATACGAAGGCACATTGCTGCAACTCGAAAGCTCCCTTGCATTCGGTGCACTTGTTCGGATCGATCACGTAGGCCTCGCCCTTGAACTTGATCGCGCCGGAGGGACATTCGAACTCGCAGGCGCCGCACTGGGTGCATTGGGATGCAATGATTTTGAAGGCCATTTTCAGCTCCTCGTTCGGTTGGAATCCGGGCTCAAGCAGTGGCCGTAAGTGGTTCGGCCCCAAACTCTTCGGCATAAAGTGCGCTGATGGCCGTCTCGATGTAGTCATAGCCATAATCGTCAATTGCTCGGATTCCGGCTTCCCTGAGCTGATCGTTGGGGCAATCTCCGATTTTGGCGCACAGGACGATATCTATGCCTTCGAGCGCGGCGATGAGGGTTTCGAGCGCATGCTCCTCACCAAAGCCGCCGCGGCAATACTGCTCTACCTTGCGATGCCCGACGAAGTTGATACCACTCGCCGACGCTTCATAGACCTGGAATTCCTTTGCATGTCCGAAGTGTTCATTGATTCGGCCGCCGCCCTTCGTTGCCACTGCGAAAAGAAGCGGTCCGTTCGAGCCCGCCGCTTTGATCACTCCGATCGCCTCCTTCTTGGCAGCCACGTGATCGCCTCGCTCGCGAGCCACCACCTCCCGATAGGCCTCGCGCTTGCTGGCGTCGTAGCCGACCTCATCCGGGATCTGATCGACGGTAAATTCCTGACCGCGATCCTCCCCGAGCAGGCCGACTGCATCGGCCCGGCACTGCCGACAATGGCGCATCAGCTTCGCACCCCCATCAAGACGATCTTGAAGGGCCTTCAGTTCGGCCGCCCGCGGGCCGCGCTGCCCGGTCAGGCCATAATGCGTGCCATGCGCCGGGTCGGAAATCAACGGCATCACGTTGTGCAGGAACGCGCCGCGATCCTTGACCCATCTGTTCACCTCGATGAGGTGCTCGTCGTTGACGCCGGGGATCATAACCGAATTGACCTTGGTGAGGATGCCCCGCGCCGTCAGCATTTCCAGACCCAGCATCTGCCGCTCATGTAGGATTTTGGCGGCTTCTAGCCCGGTAAAGCGGCGGTGGTCATGAAAAATCCATGGGTATATCTTCGCGCCGACTCTCGGATCGACCATGTTGATGGTGATCGTCACGTGATCAACATTCATGTCAGCAAGCTCGCCGACATGGTCGGGCAGCGCTAGACCGTTGGTTGAAAGACACAGCTTGATATCGGGGATCTCTCTGGCCACCCGTTCAAATGTTGCCTTTGTCTTCTTCCAGTCATAACAGGCATCGCCTGGTCCGGCGATGCCGAGCACGGAAAGCTGCGGGACTTCATTGGCGACCGCAACGACCTTTCTGAGCGCCTGGTCAGGCGTCAGCTTTTCCGAGACGACCCCTGGCCGGCTTTCGTTGGCGCAGTCATATTTACGATTGCAGTAGTTACACTGGATGTTGCAGGCTGGTGCGACCGCGACGTGCATGCGCGCGAAATAGTGGTGCGCTTCTTCTGAATAGCAGGGATGGTCCTTGATCTTCTCCCAGACAGCCGGCTCGACGTCGTGCGGCTTTGCGGACGTACCGCACGATGAGGCGGCGCAAGCACTGGACTTCGCTGTGGCCAGCAGTTGGTTCATGGTTGTCGTGCTGGTCAGGCTCTTGAGCGAAATCATTGGTGGGGACATTGAAGGCTCCGTTGCTGCTTAACGTCGCGGTTCAAAAAGCAAGCGCCATGCCAATGAAAAGAGCTGATTTTTTCAACGGATTAGCTATTTTGTCCGGTTCCCTCCATTTGCGACCCGACATAGATTTGTCAGGCATTCGACAATAGACAGACACCGGTAAGATGGCGCTCGCCTCAAGCGCGGCGGGAGGAGGGCAGGTCGTGTCACCAGGGCTTAGAACTTCTTCACCTCGATTTGATGCCGGCGGAGAGCATAACCAACCTGACGTGGCGTGAGGCCGAGGAGGCGAGCCGCTTTGGCCTGAACCCACCCGGATTTCTCCATCGCGTCGATCAGCCGTTCCCGCTCGGTCAGACGCGCACCGATTGCGGGGCAGGCAGGATCGTTCGGATCGCAGGCTTTGGAGGAGACCTCGCCGAGAGCGGCGCCGGCGCGCCTGGCCGCGAACGGGGATCCAGCCGACATTGTGCTCTCTCTGGCGAGCTCATCGATGGCATTGTCGCCGATAGAACCGTCAGCTCCCTTCCACAGACGCGCAGAGAGGCACTGGCTGTTCTTGCAGGCGAAATCCAACGGACCGATGGTCCCTGACTGCGCGAGAGTTGCCGTCCGTCGCACGCAGTTTTCAAGCTCACGGACGTTGCCGGGGAAGCGGCACTGCGAGACCAGGTCAAGCGCCGACGGCGCGAATGTAAGTTCGCGGCCATTCTCCTTGTTGAATCGCTTGAGGAAAACTTTCGCAAGACGAGAAATGTCGCCGGGTCGATCCCTGAGCGGCGGCAATACAATTGGCACTACATTGATGCGGTAATAAAGATCAGCCCTGAACTCGCCATTGGCGACAGCCATTTCGAGATTCTTGTTGGTGGCGCATATGAGACGAACGTCGACCTTTAGTGTTCTGGTGCCGCCAACCCGCTCCAATTCACCTTCCTGCAAGACGCGCAACAGCTTGGCCTGAAATACAGGGGAGATCTCGCCGATCTCGTCAAGCAACAGTGTTCCGCCGTTTGCCAGTTCGAAACGGCCCGCGCGCTGTGAGATAGCTCCGGTGAAGGCACCCTTCTCGTGGCCAAAGAGCTCCGACTCCAGAACAGTTTCAGGCAGTGCGGCGCAGTTCAATTTGATGAAAGATTTCGTCCTTCGAGGTGAGAGCTCATGGATGGCCTGTGCAAAGGCTTCCTTGCCGGTGCCGCTTTCGCCCCGCAGGAGTACCGTGGTATTGGTGGGGGCCACGGCCGAGACGGTTGCGAGCACCTCCTTCACAGCGGCACTTTCCCCGACGATCCAATCGATTTTGGCAGGCAGACGCCCGCCGACGTCGTTTCTCTTACCGACGTCAGATTTCTCGCCTCTGCGTTGCTCCTGCGTGAACCGCTGACGATCCAGGCCAAAGGCGCGATGGAGCGAGATGCTCTGGCCGACAAGGTTGGCAACCATTGTGAGAAAGCCTACGTCCTCGTCATAGGTGAGGTTAGTGGCGTCGTCACTGACACGAACGATCGATAGTGTTCCAAGAATTTTGCGCTCGGCCTTTACTGGAACGCCGATAAAGGCACCTGGTATGGTGCCGCCGCTCGAAGACGTCAGATCACCCTGATAGAGCTCCGACGTGCTGGGATCCTCTATGACGACCGGCGCCCCGGTAGCAACGATTTCGTCTATTGCGGCCTGCGATATAACTCGGCCGCCGCCGGATTGAGGTGAGGGTGTATTGCCCGCAGTCGCGATAATTTCGGGCTCGGTTCCATCTTCCAGGATGACGATTGCTCCGTAACGCATTTCCACCATGGAGGAGAGGATGTTCACGACATTGGTGAGCGTGATCTCCAGCCGGGTGGGCGCGGTCAGGACTTTCGATATCTGGTAAATTCCGCTGACGAAGATATTCCCCTTGGTTTTTTTGGCTGATTCAGACCGCCTTCCTTCGGGGAACGCACCGTGCAGCATTTGAGCCATTGAAACTCCTCACTGGTTGTCAGGTGCTCCTCCCAAGCGACCTTTTCCTCTGAACTCTGGAAGCATAGGACTCCAAGGTCCTCCTGTGCAAGTTTTTCGACAACCTAAACAAGCGAATGCTGGTTCCGATACGCGCGCGCGAGCCTCGTCATCCAAACTTGAAGAGGACGCCGTAGCCGCCTCGCGGGTAATTCCACTCGATCTCACCACTAGCCTCGCACAGGACCCTGCATGTGCCGCATTCCATGCAGCCGTCGGCGGTGATCTCCACTTGGCCGTTGTCATTCAACTCATAGCATTTGGCCGGGCAGATGCTCGTCAGGGCGAAGAGATTCGCGCTCGGCCACTGGTGCGGTCGCACTTTGATGTGCGGGCGTCCTGAGTCGACAACATAGCGGTTCTGGTAGAGCTTGTCCTCTACGCGTAAGTTGGTGACTGCAATCGTCATCTCATCCTCCTTCAGCGCCAGGCGAGTGCCAAGCGGACCGCGTCACTAACGAGCCCCCACCGCGAACGAGCCTTGATGAAGGCGGCCGTGGTTGCCCGTTCCTTGTCGAGCTTCGGGGTGCTGTCGACACGCATGAAAGTCTGCGCTGCCTGCGACAGCAACTGCGGATAAGTCGTGAAGAAATTCCGGGAATTCGTGTGAAGAAGGGCAGGCATATCCTTATATTTCCTCATGTCTTTGATGACGAAGGACTTGTCCAGCATTGACTTGTAGAGGGCGAGGTTTTCCTTCGTCATTGGCCGCCCGCCTTTCTTGACCAGGAAGATAGCCTCACCGGCGAGGCGCCCCGACGTCATGGCGAGGTTGGATCCCTCGCGGTGCACCGCATTGTTGAGCTGCGCTGCGTCGCCTACGACGACCCAGCCGTTGCCGAAGAGCTGCGGGATGGCCTTGTACCCACCCTCCGGAATGAGATGAGCGGCATATTCCTTGACCTCCGAACCCGCGATCAGCGGCTGGATGGACGAATGTTTCTTGAAGCTTTCGAGCAGCTCATAAGGGCTCTCCATTGTCGCGGCAAAGTCAGATACAAGGCAGCCGATGCCGATCGAGATCGACTCTTTGTTGGTATAGAGGAAGGCGAGTCCGGCCATGCTGCGGGAAATGGTGCCGGCTGCCTCGATCACGCAGCCTTCGTTTGCCTTCAGGCCGAACCGCTGGTCGATCACCTCTTCGGGCAGGAAATGCATCTCCTTTACAGCGAGCGCCACGTTTTGAGGCTTTGGTGTTTCACGCAGGCCAGCCCGCGTGCCGAGAAGCCCATTGACCCCTTCTGCAAGAACGACCACGTCCGCAAGGATCATGTCGCCGATGCGGTCGGTAAGAACGCCGATCACCTTTCCGTCGCCGTCGCGAGCGAGCTCCGTCACCGTCGTCTCGCAAAGAACCGTGGCTCCCGCCTCGCGCACCTTGCGCGAAAACCACTTGTCGAACTGGGCGCGAATGACCGTATAGCGGTTGTGTCTTGACTCATTGAAGTCATCCGACCGGTACTGCATCCCGATGTGGGATGTGTCGTCCATCATCCAGAACCGCTGCTCGATCAGATGCCGCTCCAATGGCGCATCATCCCGAAAGTCCGGGATGATTTTCTCCAGCATGTTCGAGTACATGATGGCGCCCTGGACATTCTTGGAACCCGGGTATTCGCCGCGCTCCAGCTGCAGCACCTTGAGGCCGCGGCTCGCCATCGTGTAAGCGGCCGCGTTGCCGGCCATACCGGCCCCGATAACGATGGCGTCAAACTTTTCCTCGCTCATGGCCCGTATTCCTCAGTTCGCAAGCTTGTCGCGACTGTGCGGCGACAGCCGATGGGTGAAGACTTCCGTCAACGACGGCAGGAAGCGGATCGCATCGGTTACGACGCCGAGGTGAGCGAAATCGAAGATCGGCGCGTTCGGGTCGGTATTGATCGCTACAATGAGATCAGCTCCCCCGACGCCAACCCGGTGCTGGATGGCGCCCGATATTCCGGCCGCTATGTAGAGCTTCGGCCGGATAGTCTTGCCCGTCTGGCCGATCTGCCGATCAGCCGGCATCCAGCCCTTCTGGACCAGCGGGCGCGAACAGCCATATTCGGCCCCAATCACCCGTGCGAGATTTTTCACGAGCTTCAGGTTCTCCGCCGCACCGAGACCAAGGCCCCCGGCAACCACGACGTCGGCATAGGCGAGGTTGGCGTTCAACGACTGGCCGTCGGACAGGAAGCCGAGTGCCTTGGTGACGATCTCTTCCTCGGCCATAGGCACTTCGTGTTGAATGACACGACCGACCGGCTTGTTCATTCGCTCCGGCATGGCCATTACCCTTGGCCGCACTGTGGCCATCTGCGGGCGGCAGTTGAGCGTGTAGATCGTGCAGAGCAGGGAGCCGCCGAAAGTCGGCCGTGTCGCGGCAAGCGAGCCGTCGGTGTCCACATCGAGTTCGGTGCAGTCGGCGGTTAGCCCTGTCAACAGGGTCGTCGCCACGGAGCCCGCAAGATCGCGGCCGAGCGTCGTCGCACCTAAAAGCAGCACCTCCGGTTTATAGGTCTCGACAAGATCCGTCATTGCTTTGGTGAAAGGCTCGTTGCGATAGTCGGCGAGCAGAGGTGCCTCGACGATGTAGGCAAGGTCGGCGCCATATGCGAAGGCCTCGGCGACGGCATGCCAGGTAGCCTCCCCCGGCGGTCCTAGAACGACGCCGGCGAGCTCGACGCCCAGCTTGTCAGCGAGCTTGCGGCCTTCGCCGAGCAGCTCGAAGGAGACCGGATGAACCTGGCCGCGTTCCAGCTCGATGAAGACCCAAACGTGCCGATAATCCTTGAAATGCTCGGGGAGCTCCTTCTTCATGCCGGCCCGGCCAGCGGCTGGAGGAGGGGTGTCTCGTTTCGTGTCCAAAATCGGCTCTCCTGCCTTCAATCGTCGCCGTCGAAGGCGAGTTCGTCTTCCAGCGCCGGCTGGCGCGAGAAGATCCCGGCGATCAACTCTTCAGCAAGATCGCGGGGCGTCTTTTCGGTGGTATCGATCTGCTCTGCCTTTTCGTCCCGCGCAGTAGGGGCAAAGACGCGTTTGACGACGGTTGGAGAACCGCGCAGGCCGCATTTGGTGAGGTCCTCAATGCCGGCGTCGGCCGCGTTCCACTTCACGATCTGGCTGCGCGCGGCGCGGAGCGCGTCGTCGAGCGAGCCGCGGCGGATCTCGTTGGTGCCTTCCAGCATGGTGATGAGGCACGGGAGCTTGCTCATCAGCGTCTGCGTGCCTCCTTCCGAGCGGCGCTCCACTGTGATCGCGCGCGCATCGAGATCGATCGAGACGATCTTCGCGACGTAAGTGAGCTGCAAAAGGTCGAGGCGCTTGGCGATGCCGGGCCCAACCTGGGCGGTGTCGCCGTCGATCGTCTGCTTGCCCGTGAAGACGATGTCAGGCATACCGAAGGTCTCTCCGATCTTCGCAATGGCCTGAGAAAGAGCGAATGAGGTCGCCAGGGTATCGGAGCCGGCAAAATACCGGTCGGTCAAAAGGACGGCGCGGTCGGCGCCGTAAGTGAGCGCCTTGCGCAATGCGTCCTCTGCCATGGGCGGCCCCATGGTAAGCACAGTGACCTCGCCGCCATGGCAGTCGCGCAATCTGAGGGCCTCTTCAAGGGCGAACAGGTCATAGGGGTTGATGATGGTTGGCACCCCCTGACGCATGATCGTGTTCGTCACCGGATGGACTCGTATCTGTGCGGAGTCCGGCACCTGCTTGATACAGATTACGATGTGCATAGCGGTGTCTTACTCCCTCCAATTTGTATGGCGCGCATGGAACTCATCTGCTTGGTAGCATCATTTGTGCCAGACGCTCCGCCCTCTCCTATACGTTTGAAAGGAATGTAGATTTCCGGACAAGAGGTGTTTGCGCCGTGACTGATTGTCGGATTCTGGACAGCATCTTGTCGCAACTGCGACGGGCTCATTCCCTCCCGAACGGTTTCAGGACTAAGTCTAACGGGACAAAGGCGCGGACCGGTGTGGTGGGATTGTCCGGATCATGATCCTTGAGCACCTTGAAGACCCGGTGCTTAAGGGGGGATGAAGTCGCGAAATCCTCGTAGGCCCGTTCGAGCATGGCGTGGGCCCGGGCCGCAATCACCTGATCGGGCAGGCCGGAGAAGTCCTCTTCGGCGAGGTATTGGCCCATACGCTTCATGATGTGGAGTCGCGAGACGTCGAGCACTTTCGGGTCATATGAGACGCCAAGCACCGCAAAGAACTCCTCTGCAGCCGACAGGCCCTTCAGCCGCGCGAGGATGTCATTGGTATCAATATGGTCAGTCCTATTAGAGCACTTGCACATTGCATTCTCCCGGGGTCGACAAAAAGGTGGTTTCGAGTGCTGCTGGGCTGACGTAAGTCCGAGCGCCAGCGAACGATCGGCGAGGTTTGCCACACGAAACATACGGGCGGCGCTGGAACCGGTAAGCGCGCCGGAGCGCGACTGGGCGGAACTCTGCGGCTCATGCTCATTGGAGACCACGGAACGCCTCTTCACCGCGCACCGGCTGCCATATGGACGAAACTGGTGGAGTGAAATGACATCGCCCGGCTCACTCGCTTCCAAGGTATCGGTCTGACGCTGCACGACACAGTTCGTCGTAAAGCTTGACCAGTTGGGTTTCAGTGATGGTCGATTTGATCTTGGACGCCTGGGAGCGGACGCGGGAGAGGATCGCGGCTGTCAGATCCGGGTCAAGTTCGCGCCCTTTTCCTTTCAGCACATGTGCAATGGCAGTGGCGTCGGAATGCTTGCCGATGACAATCTGGCGGTGGCGGCCAACGAGAGCCGGATCGAGCCCTTGGCAAGGGCCGGGCGCCTTGAGCTCTGCTACATCCAGGCCGGTTTCATGAGTGAAGATATCTGCGCCGACCACCGGGTTGATGGCTGGTATCCGACGACCGATAACGCGCGCCACGTGGGCGGCGAGCTCGGGTAACGCTTTGAGAGCAATGCCGGTATTTTCGCCCTCGAGCACAGCCAGTGCAGCAGCGACCTCTTCGAGCGCGGCATTGCCGGCGCGTTCGCCCAGACCGCCGACGGTGACGCAGGCATGACGCGCCCCCGCGCGGATCGCCGCCAGTGTGTTGGCGGCAGCAAGGCCGAAGTCGTTGCGGCCATGAAATTCCAGATCCATCAGGAACTGTGACGCCAACTCGGAGACAAGATCGAACGTCGAAAAGGGGTCGAGAACTCCGATCGTGTCGGTCAGCCTGACGCGGCTTGCGCCTGCGCGCCCAGCCGTTTCGATTACATGGGCGAGATGAGCTCGATCGGCGCGCGATGCATCCTCGCATTCCACTGCCACGAAGAGGCCTCGGTCGGCTGCGCGCCCGACCATCCTCTCGACGATTTCAAGCGCTCCTACCCGATCAAGGCCGTGCTTGCCGCTCAGTTGGATGTCCGATGCGGGCAGGGACAGATTGACGGCGGGCACCCCGCATTCAATTGCTGCGTCGAGATCCTCTGACGTCATCCGGCACCAGGCCACGAGCCGGACGGGGAGACCCAATGCGACCACCGCGCGAATCGTTTCGATCTCGTCGGGGCTGATGCTTGGGCTGCCGATCTCGATCTCCCAGACGCCGGCTGCAGCAAGCGACTCGGCCAGTCCCAACTTTTCTGCCGTGGTGAAGGCGACGCCAGGAGCCCGCTCACCGTCGCGCATGGTCGTATCGTTGAGAAAGATCTGCCGTTTCATGAACCGGGGCCGCCTCTTCCCCTCAGCGAAGATCAGATCGTCGGGTTTCCGGAGTCGATCCAGACCGGGGTATGTCGCGCAACTTCTCGACTATCCCGGGTATCACCTCGAGCACCCGGTCCACATCCTCCTCGTTGTTGTGGCGTGAGAAGGAGAAGCGGATTGTCCCCTGTGCCGCGCTATCAGGGTAGTTCATTGCCTTCAAGACATGGCTCGGTTCCGGCGAGCCGGAGCTGCAAGCGGAGCCGGAGGAACAGGAAATCCCGTAGCGACTGAGGAGAAACAGCATGCCATCGGCTTCGACCTGGTGGAAGGAGATGCTCGCAGTATTCGGCAAGCGCTCCAGCGGGTCGCCGGTGACGACGGCGTAGGGAACACGCTGGAGAACACCTTTCTCCAAGCGGTCTCGCAGCGATTTAACCCGTGTGTTCTCCTCGTCCATGAATTTCAAGGCGAGTTCGGCTGCCTTGCCGAGCCCGACTATGCCAGGCGTATTCTCTGTACCCGCACGCCTGCCCCTTTCCTGGTGCCCTCCCTTGATCAGCGAGCGGAAGGGCACGCCACGCCTTATGTAAAGTGCGCCGCTCCCTTTCGGGCCGTGCAGCTTGTGGCCTGAGAGCGAAAGCAAGTCGATTGCAGTTGACTTGAGGTCGATTGGAACCTTGCCGACGGCCTGGACTGCGTCGGTATGAAAAAGGGCGCCGACCTCCTTTGCTAGATTTGCGAGTTCGATTGCGGGAAAGATCGTACCCGTTTCGTTATTCGCCCACATGATCGAGACGATTGCCACGCGCGGGCTGAGCGCAGCCTTGTACGCGTCGAGGTCAAGCCTGCCAAGGCGATCAACTGGGATCCTATGTACCTTGACGCGGCGTGTCTTCTCAAGATCCGCGCAGAGCGTTAGCACGGCCGGATGCTCGACAGCGGAAGTCACGATCTCCTTGCGCTCAGGCATCACCTCAAGCGCCGAAAGGATCGCTGCATTGTCGCTTTCCGTCCCGCCTGAGGTGAACGCGATCTCGGAATCGAACTCTGCGCCGATCAGCGCTTGCAGCTGCCGGCGCGCTTTTCTCACAGCCACGCCGGCGGAGGAGCCAAACGCGTGCGTTGAAGAAGGATTTCCAAATTGATCCGTGAAGAAAGGCAGCATTTCTTCAACCACTTCAGGATCGACACGTGTCGTTGCGTTGTTGTCGAGATAGATGGATCTCATGGACGCATTCTCGGCCAGCGGGGAGCAACGTGAACATTTGTGTGCTCGACCCCATTGGTTGCGCGTGCGATCAATGGTGACCGAGGCGACCAGACACGCGACCGAGGCTCGCGGTGAGCTGAGGGAGCCTGAACACCGCTGACATCACGAGTGTCGCGGTCACGGCAGGTCTCAGGTGAATGCATCCCCTTGACAGTGTTGCGATTTGGATTTGCATCGACGGGGGTCTTTGTTTTGCGCACACGCCTTCTCTCACGCAGTGAGGGCTTCGGTGAACATTGCTGCACGGCCCCCGACAAACATTTCCTCCAATGCTTTGGGAGACGTGACTCCGTTGCCACGAGGCTTCGTGTCGTGAGTGACTTGCCGGCTGGTGGTGAGACAGTTGGGGCGGATGTCCTGATGATCACCCCTTCATCAACGCTGAAGCTTTTGCACGCTGGGGCGCCTCGCTCGCGAGGCCAGATGCGGCCCATACCGCGGAATCTGGCCTTTGCATCAATTCGCATTGCGGGGCGGTGCATCCCCTCCTGCAGCATCCTGTCAATAAACCCTGCCGTCTCCCGATGCGTGAGGCGACACGCGTCGCCGGCAGTCGTCCCGACGATGCGGTCGGCAAATTCCGACAAGACGGCGATCGCAGAGCTGCAGCGCAACAAATGGGATTTCGCGGCAGTGATCGCTTCCGCACCGGGATCGACTCTTGTCATCAGGTCAAGCCTATTGCCGCAGGAGATGGCGCCGACCTTAGTGACCTCAGGAACGCCGGCCTTCACCTCGTCGAAGAAATATCCTTCGACCATTTCGCAATTGTTTCCCATGGCTCTTCTCACTTGTGGCAGGTGATCAGCCAAAGGACTTTCCGCACGCACAGGTCTCCTGCGCGTTTGGATTGTCGAAAACAAATCCGGAGGATTCGCCCCCCGTGACGAAGTCGACGGTCATGCCAGCGACTTGCAATTGCGATGCGACGTCTACGAACACCTTTACTCCGTCGGCCTCAATCACGGCGTCGTCCTCGCGCGGCGAGCTTTCCAGCCCCATCAGGTATTTGAAGCCTGCGCAGCCGCCCGCCTGGATCATGATGCGAAAACCTTCCACCGGCTCGGCGGCTCGCGAAAGAGCAGCTTTCATGACGGCGACGGCATTCTCGGTGAGCGTGATCATGCGTTGGGTTCCCTTCGACGGATGCGTTCGGCGGGCAATCACGCATCTGCCGTGCCAACGAAAAACCGTTTGCAAACAACGTAACGCCTCTGACATTTGTGTCCGATGTCCGACATCGTCACACATGGGACACAAACCGGTCGCCGGCCAAGACTTTGCAACAAAGTACGGTTTTGGGGTTTGCCTGAACTGCTGGACTGTGCCTCGGCTCGCCCTCCGCCGCGCGGTCAAGTCATCCTCGACGGGTTGCTGCAGCTTGTGCCGGACGTCACGAGATGCACTTTCTCGCGCCGGCACTTGCTACCGGCTGACGTCGCAACACCCTGCGCAAGATCATGAGCGTAATCCGGCGAGATCGGCTGAAAAGCTGCGCTGCGTGCGCCTGTGTTCGCACTGTTATGACCTGTTTCCGGCCTTGGAAAGAACGCAATTTCCTCACCTGGTTGAGGGTTAGTGCGGAAGAACGCCTTGCCGTCGGGGCTTGCGCCCCCGGCGGTCTGGCTGCAGAGATGCGAGCGAAGGCCCGTCAGGTGCGACAGGCACTGCTGGAAGGCTAGCAGAGACCTGGTGTGCCGCGCGGCGGGCGTGAGCATGGACCTCTTCACTCAACGGCTTCGAGCGTCTCGAAGTGAAACGGGCCGCGTACGCCGGTAGAAAAGCGTTCGGCCGCGTTGAGCGCTATCGCCAACCTTTCCTGAGGCGGAGAGTGGGCCGATGCGAAAAGCGCGCCCAGTGCGATTTGTTCGCCGCATCCACAGGCGTCGTAGCCATCGGCCGCCTCGCCGACCTGATAGTCCGTGCAGATTTTGAAGAGCCGTCCCTGATAGCCGACGAGGAAGGTGCCACCGCTCTCAGCTTCGTTGCGCTTCTGTGCGAAGCCGCCATCTTGAAGGCATCGGCGAAGCGCGTTCACAAACTCAGTTACCATAAACGCGTAGACATCTGTTTTGGCATGCCTTTCCGGCGGATCGAAGGAGTGTGCCAACAGCTGGCCCAATCTAAAGGAGCTCGTAAATCCGAAGATGAAGTCTTGCTTGCGGAAGACCTTGCGATCGGCCCGGATGGTAAGCGATCGGCCGTCCGAACCAGCGCTGTCGCCGCCGATGTGAACTGACCCATTATCAATAAGACCGACAATGCATGTCATCTGCTGCTGCTCCTCCTCATGTGGTCTGTGCCCGGGCTACTGTAGAACTGTTGCGGCAAGCAGCTCGACCGAGCCCTAGCGCCTGCCTCGGGGATTATGTGCAAGGATTGTACCAAGCAGCGCCCAGGCTTGCGCAATCGGTGGCAGATTGTTCGACGGTCTTCTTCGGCCGTCTTCGGTATCAGGGATGATCGCCACACTGGCAGCGCTGGAGGTGCTCGCGCCTAGAGGCGATGACAGCTGTACACAGTGCAAAAGGAGCGGCGGATGTCGGGTTTTGTCGATTGCGAGACAAGTAGCTCAATCACTTCCTGCTGTAGTCTCATTGAAGTTATTGAACGAAGCCCAGAAAATCAGCTCCGACAGCTTTGCTACGCAGCTGGCATGACTTTTGAAGATCCCTTGTCACAAGGCGGCGAGTGCCGACCGATATGACGTCCATCGATGGGAACGGAAGGACAAGCGGCATGTCAGATCTGCGTCAGATGCGCATTTTTTCGGGGATGGGCGTCACCCGTGGAATGCGAATATCCTACCGGTCCAGTCGGCAGCAACACTCACAATCGCCCGACGGTGGCGGATGGCCGCGTATGGACCTCGAGATGGATTTCGACGAACATGTGCTTGCCTGTGTTCTTTCGCGAGCGCTCGAGGAGATCGAAGCCGGTGAGGCGACGGCGACCGAGGCGACCGGCCTCTCACGTGGAGAGTTGCTGGACATCCTGACCCGCTGTTTCCCCACGAGCCTCATCCACGGCTTCTCCTTGGAAGAGGTGAGCAATCCCGAGCCTGGTATGGAAGAAGAACTTCTGCGTCGCCTGCTGCTGACGCATGCCCGCCCGGGCGACCCCACGAGCGCCCGCTTCGCCAAGATTGTCGCTCGGCGTGCCTTGCGCGATGGCCATCTCTGGCAGGAGCTCGGCCTCGTCGACCGGTCCGAGCTCAGCCGTTTGCTCGCAACGCATTTCCCCACACTGGCAGAGGGCAACACAAACAACATGAAATGGAAGAAGTATCTCTACCACAAGCTCTGCGAGGCTGAAGGCTTTTCTCTCTGTACCGCGCCGAGTTGCCGGGAATGCAACGAGTTCAAGAGTTGCTTCGGACCGGAGGAAGGCTAACCAGCCTCCCCGGGGTCGCGCTCGGGATCTGTCAGCGGAAATAAGTCCGTCAGGCCTTTGACCGCCATTGAAGCCGTACACGATTTTCGCGGCGGCGTTGCACGGAGGAGGGTATGTTCATTGCCTCCCGATACTTTGTGACGGTGCGGCGCGCAATGCTGATGCCTGTTTCCTTTAGTCGGGCGACGATTTCATCGTCGGAAAGCACGTCATCGGCCGTTTCTGCGGCGATGATCGCCTTAATGCGATGGCGGACAGCTTCAGCGGAATGCGCATCCCCGCCTTGGGTGGAGGCGATCGCGACTGTGAAAAAATACTTTAGCTCGAAGACGCCGCGCGGAGTGAGCATGTACTTGTTCGATGTCACCCGACTTACAGTCGACTCGTGCATGTCGATCGCCTCAGCGACGGTCTTAAGGTTGAGCGGCCGAAGATGGGCGATGCCATGTTCCAGAAACACATCCTGCTGACGGACGATTTCAGTGGCTACCTTCAGGATCGTTTTGGCGCGCTGATCGAGGCTGCGAGCCAGCCAACTCGCGTTTTCTAAGCATTCGTTGAGGAATGCCTGATCTGCCGAATTGTTTGCGGTCAGGCGAGAAACTTCGGCAAAATAGGTTTGGTTGATCAGCACTTTGGGCAGAGTGTCGGGATTAAGCTCGATTTGCCATCCGCCTCCTGGCGAGGGCAGAACCCAGACGTCGGGTATGATATAGTCCGGACCTCCGGATTGATATCGGTTTCCAGGCTTAGGATCGAGCATGCGGACTTCATGCAACATGTCGAGGAGGTCGTCTTCGTCAACTCCGCAAAGCCGCGTCAAAGCCTGAAAGTCGCGTTGTGCCAACATCTCAAGATTGGCGATCAACGCTGCCATCGCCGGGTCGAAGCGATCTCGTTGGCGCAACTGTATCTCAAGGCATTCGCTGAGAGTTCGAGCGAATATTCCCGGTGGATCAAGGAGCTGCAAGGTTCCGAGAACCCGTTCTACATCAGCCTCTTGGACACTCAGCCTCCGGGCAAGCTCCAAAAGGTCTACATGAATATACCCAGTGTCTTCCAGATGTCTGGCAAGCTCGCCAGCGATTAGCCGCTCCTGTGGCGTGAATGCAGTAAGGGCGACCTGACGAGCGACATGGTCCTGCAATGTTTCCGCTGAGGCGGCAAACTCCGCCGGGTCAGGCCTTTCCCCGGAGGCGCTGTTGGGTGTGTCGCGGATCGACTTCCATTGCCCGAGCAGTTCCGAGTTCTCGGACCTCGGCCCATCTGCGTTGTTTGCGCGCGCGCAGATGCTTGGATCTTTCCCTGGGAATGACGATGGATCGGCAGAGGTCGCGCTATCGTTCGACGCCAATTCCAGGAATGGGTTCTTTTCAATTTCCTGCTCGACGAACTGATGCAGTTCGCAATGCGCCAGTTGCAGCAAGCGTATCGACGCGATGAGTTGGGGCGTCATCACGAGCGATTGCTGCTGACGTTGAAGAAGGCCTACAAAGGACTCCATGAAGAGCGAAACTCCTGTCGAGCGACGCACCGGGCCGTGCGTGATGGTGGCTGTGAAACGGTGGCTGCTCCTCTAGGTCATGCGGCGGCCGGGGCCTTTAGCCTTTCGAGGATATTTTGTGGAGACGTGACGCCATAGGGGTCGGCTTCGCAGTTGTCGGAGAGGCCTTCCTCCTCGAACCACTGCTCCACCACGCCATTATTGATTATCGCTGCGTAGCGCCAGGAGCGCATCCCGAATCCGAGATTCTCCTTGGCGACCAGCATGCCCATCTTGCGGGTGAATTCGCCCGAGCCATCGGGAATGAGCTTCACGTTCTTCAGCCCCTGGGCCCTGCTCCAGGCGTTCATGACGAATGCATCATTGACGGAGAGACAGTAGATCTCGTCGATGCGCTCCTTCCGGAACTCGGTGTAGAGGTCCTCGAAGTCGGGCAGCTGGTAGGTGGAGCAGGTTGGGGTGAACGCGCCCGGCAGCGAGAACAGGATGACCCGCTTGCCCTTGAAGTAGTCGTCGGATGTCTTGGTCTCCCAACGATATGGGTTTGGGCCACCAATAGACTCGTCGCGAACACGCGTGCGAAAGGTGACGAACGGAACCTTCTTTCTGATGGTCATCAATATTGCTCCTCTACAAGAAGACCTGACGCATTGCTGCTTAGGTAAGGCTCACGCTAATCCGCCTAGCCCACATATGGTCGTGCAAGTGCCATGCCATCCTAGATGGCGGGATCGCGCTCTTTAGCGCGGAGCAGCCTTGCCTTGCGCGGGAGGGCCCTTCCCAAGCACACCCGATAACTGCTGTCGGCAGCGAGGGTCCCATAGGTGGGACTTTCTTGTGTCCGAAGCCGGACAACAATGTAGGAGTCCCGACCAAAGTTGACGCTTGCAGACACTCTTTTGAGAACTGCTGAAGCAAGTATAGGCCGTATATATTCCCAAATATATCCGACACACTACTTGCACATGGTCCCTAATGTATTCATTTGAGTTTAAGGAGGGATGACAATGGGCAAGGTGACGGCATTTTCAGTGAACGCCAACGTGATGGATCTCATGCGATTTGATGGCGCAACGCTTCGAACGATAAGCAGAGCGAGAAACGACTCGCGCATCTACCGTCGGGCTGCCGCTCGCCGCAGCTCGCCGGCAAGAACTCAAATGGCACGAGATCGGCAGTTAAGAAGCCCTCTATGTCGCAGAGAAATTCATTCGGCTTGGCCTCCCGCTCAAGAGACTCGAAAGAGTACGCAGCCGGAGCTCTGCTGTCGGCGGCGAGGTAAGGAAAAATGATCCGCTATCTCTTCGATGCTGCAAATGCTGTGACCGCCCTTGGACTGATATTTGCAATGAGCGCGATTTACTTGGTGCTTGTCGAACGTTTCGATGCCGGCATTTGTTTCGCACTATGGGCACTCTTAGCGGATGACGCCGACGGCATGATTGCAAAAAGCTCGCCGAATCGCACGGCCGTGACGGCGCAATTCGGGCGCGCCTTCGATGGACTCGCTGATCTGATTTACGCTGCGGTTTTCCCTGCAATTTTGATTTTGTCATTTAACGCGTTTTCAGTTCCCGCGTTTCTAGCTGCTGTGTGTCTGGTTCTATCCGGAGCGCTGCGGCTGAGCTATTTTTTAACATTTGGGCTCGATGCCGATGGATTCGGTAGAGGACTGCCTCTCAACAACGATCTATTCGTCTTGGCGTTTCTCTTTGCTGCGAACCACTATTTCCCGATCCAAAGCCTTGGGACCGTGTTGATCGGGGCGGCGTTTATGCTTTCGGTCCTTCATCTCTCAACCTTCAGGTTTCCCGGCACGGGCAACAAACTGCGGCTCACAAACCTGACGCTCGCGGCAGTGGGATCTATCGGGCTGCTTGCTGGGGGGCTCGGAAGGTAATCGTCAGGAGGAGAAGCAATGGATACGGCATTCGAGGTCGAAACACGTGCAGTCTTTGATCGCTATCAGCGACAGCAGGAGGAGGATGAGCATATCTTTAGCCGGTTAGTGTCGTTGATCGATGAGGAGTATTTCGGGTTTGATCCAGGCGGGTTTCGTGGACTGAGCATCCTCGATGCCGGCTGCGGCTCCAACGCGAATGCATCCTACGCGTTTCTGGAAAAAGGCGCCGCAAAAGTCATTTCGCTCGAGCTCGGTGAGGAATGGATGGATTGCGCCGCGCGTCGATTATCGAAATTCGGTGCTCGATCATCGCTTGTCGGCGGAAGTGTTCTCAATCTGCCATTTGATGACAACAGCTTTGACTTTGTGCACTGCGCTGGTGTTCTGCCTCACACGGCTGATCCGCGACAAGGGTTCGATGAACTGGCGCGGGTGACGCGCGCCGGCGGTCACTTCTTCCTCACGATCATGGGGACCGGAAATGGTATTCTATATCGTTGCATCAATCATTTGCGCGAACTGTACGCTTCGGATGCCCAGTTCCGGCAAACGGTTGACAATCTCGACGGTAGGACGGCGCAAGAGGCTCTCGACTGGATTTTCGCCATCAGGAGCGGACATGAGCGCCCCTCGGTGAAGGGCGAGGAAGACTTCCTGCGCAGCCTTTTCGACGACGATCTTTTCGTCACATTGCGCGATCGGTTCCAGGCGCCGACGTATCACGAGTTCGCCTTTACCGAACAACAAATGCGTGACTGGTATCGCGAGAACGGTTTCGAGACGGTACGGCGGGTCTCAAGATACACGAAAGGCTTCAAAAATCTTCGCCGGTTTCTGGCTCCCATGTATCTGCACTACGACCACCCGCTCGCCAGGTTTTGGTTTGGAGACGGCTGCATACAGATGATTGCGGTCAAGGCTACGGAAAGCCTGTCAGACGTCGTGCGATAACCATGCTGGCGCCCGTGGAAAATAGGCTCGGATTGCGGGAAGGAGGCTACATTGTGCGGCATTTTTGGTTTCATAGCCCATGCGCATGATACCTCCCTCTCGAGAGACGTTTTGGAGCGCTGCGCGGAAGAGATTGCCCATCGCGGACCAGATGCCGCCGGTTGCTACATTGGCCGGAATTTTGGGTTTGCCCATCGCCGGCTTTCGATTATCGATCTCGACCCTCGTTCCAATCAGCCGTTCGTTGAAGCGGATACCGGGATTGTCATCACCTACAATGGCGAAATCTACAACTTCCGGGAACTTCGCGTCGGGCTAGAGAAGGAAGGAGCGATATTTCGCACCGCGTCCGATACGGAGGTGATCTGCAAGGCCTTCGCCAGGTGGGGGCCCGACTGCCTACACATGTTTCGAGGGATGTTCGCCTTTGCGCTCCATGATCCGCGCTCTCAAGCCACATTCTTGGTTCGCGATCGTCTAGGAATAAAGCCTCTCTACTACGCTGATACGCCGACGGGCCTTGCTTTCGCTTCGCAGCCGTCAGCAATTCTTCGTTGGCCCGGTGTCAATGCGTCCATTGATCCGATCGGGGTGTCGAGCTTCCTTTCGTTCCGCGCCGTCTTTGGCGAGCGTTCGCTGTTTAGCAACATCAAGAAGATGCCTCCCGGCACTTGGATGCGCTTGCAGGGAGGCGAGCGGCTGCACGAGCGGTGGTGGTCGCCAAAACCGGGCAAGGTGGAAAACGCCCGTATTCACCATATGATCGGCGCCGCTGTTGAGGAACACCTCGTCGCAGACACACCGGTGGCGGCGCTCCTGTCTGGAGGCTTGGATTCCAGCATCGTTGCTTACGAGATCACCAATCGCTCATCGGCGAAACCCACTTGTTACACGGGGGTCGTCGAAGGAGAGGGCTATGACGAAAGTCCGTTTGCCGCTGAAGTCGCGGCAGCGATAGGTGCACCTCACCGCCTCGTTCCCCTGAAGTCGACGACTGACATTGAGACCGTAACGCGACTTACTGCACTCCGTTGTCATCCGCTCGGCATGCACAATGAAACGGCTATGCACCTCCTCGCGCAACATGTCGGGGCGGAATGCAAAGTCGTGCTAACTGGTGAAGGCGCTGACGAACTCTTTGCCGGATACAGTCGGATCTATCGACTGCCCTTCGATTTGATGCGCGACAGCGGGCTTGCGTGGATTCCCGCCCGGTTCGGCCGCACATTACGGCAACATATCGGCCTGCCGAACGAACGGTGCTCGGAATTCGAGCTGTTCTTAAATCAGTACGCGTACTTCCCGATTGATGAAAAACTATCGCTGGCCAAGAAGGCGTGGAGCCATGCAATCAACGATGACGAGACGCTGATCGGGTGGATGAAAGAGACATACTTTTCGGCAGGTGACAGTCCAGCCGCTCGCATAGCCCGCTTCTTCGTTGAACATCATTTGACCGCCCTGCTGGAGATGGTCGACAACACGACGATGGCAGCGGGTGTCGAGGCTCGTGTTCCCTTCACCGATCATCGGATCGTCGAGCGGGCGCTATCGATGCGGCCCGCAGAGCGTCTGCGCTGGCGCAGCAGGTGGGCCGCGGTGAAGGCTTTCACAACGCCGGTCAGCTCGTTTAGCGAGCGTTTGGACGTCTCAAAAGTGCCGTTGCGGGACGCCTACACCCAAGTGCTGCCGTTGTCCGTCATCACACGCAAAAAGCTCGGTTTTCCGTTGCCGTTGGGTAACTGGGCAGCCGGCGAGGGATCGCGTCCTTTTCGAGACCTGTTATTTAAGAGCACCCCTGCTATCGCCGACTTCATCGATGTCGGGGCGCTTAGACGCTGGTACGACGCGAAGGCTGCTCGCGCGTCCGATGCATTTGGGAGGCAATTTTGGCTCATCAGCAATCTCGAAATCTTCCTGCGACAGCACTAACGGTTTTGCGCGGTGCCGTCGGAAAGAGGGCTTGCAAACCCTCGAAGGGTTGCCGTTCGCCGCCATTCTGATTCTCGCAGGCCCGCTCGGCCTGACTTTCCCATTCGGTCGGCCAATCGCATTTCGCTGTCCGCGCCGGCCAATCTGATTGGCCAGAGCCCATGAGGAGGATAGGCAATGAAAGCAGCGGTCTTTGAAATGACTGATCCCTTCCTAAGCGCTCCGAGACCAATCCGGAGTGACAACATCGTCCTGGAGCCGCTGAATGAGGGCCACGAGGAAGAGCTCCGCATCGCCGCGGCCGATGAGAGAATCTGGCAATTTCTCGGGACGAATGGCGCAACCGCTTCAGGATTTCGGGATTGGTTCGTCAGGATGATCGCAGAAACGGTGGACAGGCAACGGCGGGTCTATGCGGTTAGGACTGCTGGCGCCGGCAAAATTGTCGGGGCATCCGGATTCAAGGATATAGATGTCTACCAAGGGCGTGTGACGGTTGGCAGCACCTGGCTGTCGCCGCATGCCTGGGGCACCAACGTAAACGCGGAAGCGACTTTTTTGCTGCTGAAGCACCTCTATGAAGATCTGAGGGTCAATCGATGCGAATATTTTGTTCATACCGAGAATGTGAAGATGCTTGGGTTTCTCGATCGGATTGGCTTCGTGCAGGAAGGAGTTCTCAGAAGTCGATTCCGATTGAGCACGGGCGAGATTTGCGACTTGGCTGTCGCCAGCTGCCTGGGCGACGATTGGCACATCGTTAGGCAAAGGCTCCGGTCGCGAATGGACCGTAAGGGCCTTCATCTGGGGGCTTCGAATTCGGCGACACGACAGGACTGATAGGAATGGAACTTCAAACGTCAGATGTCAGAGAGCTGATGAATTTTTCGGATGATTGAGACGGAAAGGGGAGATCCGTACCCGAGACCTTGTTCGGCTCTTTGGAACCTCCGAGGAGACGGCCAAAGGCGAGATCTCAAGCTCTTCGCGTGAACCATGGCCACGCAGGGCATGCTGCATAGGTCTGCTCCCAGTAGCGAAGTTGGGCACGGACTACTGCGGCCCACCCGACAGTGTAGTGCCAGTAGATAATGCGAATTGCTCACATAGCTTTGGCCCGTATCCAACGAGACGGGATAAGTGCCGCCGTCGATCATTGGGGAATTTCCTCCCAGGTGGCCTCGGGACTTCGATGCAACCGCCTCATTGCTTCGCCCGCCCAACCTGTGCAACAAACGCGGCAAGAAGGCGTTCCCCAGCCGCCTCCACCGAACCCGAGTTGTCGATATGCACCACGTCAGCACCATCGACCAGATATTGATCACTTCGGATTAAACGCCCCCTGATGCTTTCTAGATCTTCGCGTCCCCGTTCGACCAGACGCCTTGCCAAGGCGTCTATTGGCGCGGTGACGTTGATGACAAGCAGTTGCGGGTATTGCCGCCGGGCTTTCGAAAGGACGGCGCGAGAGCCATTGGCCACAACGACATCGTCCTGCTCTAGCCACTTATCTATTTCCGAGGGAATGCCATAACAGAGGCCATGCGCCTGCCAATGAAGCCCGTAGGCGCCTGCGAGAAGCCGCCGCTGGAACTCGTCATAGTCAACCGCCTCATGGTCCTCCCCGACCGCGACTGGCCGACTGATGACCCGGCGTACGAAGCGAACGCGAGGATCATCTTTGAGCCGGCTTCGCACGTATTCGATCAACGTGTCTTTGCCCGCACCGCTTGGCCCCACAACAATGGCAAGTGCTCCGCGGGGCGACATCATTGGCCTCAGATCGCCGTCTTAAGCAACGCTTCGCCTTTCAAGGCGAACTGCGAACGAACGACGAAATTGCCCCCGCAGTCCTCCTGAACGAACAGGGACAGTGTGTCGATGCGGAAATCCTCGGACAGGTGCGGCTGGAAGACCTTTTCCAGGCGCGCCCTCGTTCGCGCGCGGCCCTCTTCCGGAACTCGGTCGGTCAGCGTCATATGAAAGGAAAATCGATCGAGGACATAGGGGTAGCCCCACTGGACGAGATGGGAGGTCTCGACTTCATCGAGCGGACGTTGCAGCCGCCGCTGCAGTTCCGGTGAGTTCATAGGGGCCCGGAACCGGTCGAACTCTTCGACAATCTGCGCAGCAAAACCGCGCAATGCCGGGATGGGAGTGGCGGGAGCGAGCGCAAAGAAGCCGCCGAGAAGATCGATCTTCAATGATCCGATCGGGCAAGGTGGCCGCGACGAAGCGAAGCTGCTGAGCGCCCATTCCAACTCATCGACCGATGCGCCTTCTCTCAACCGGAACGGCGCCTTGAGCGTTGCGTGAAAACCATATCGGCGCGGCTCAGAAGTTAGAAGGGCGTCTGCTTCCGATCGAGCCGCGCCGGTTACATCAGTTCTGCCGAAAGGATCATGGCCAAGCCATGCACTCGCCGCCCCGGTCAACGGATGTTCCCTAGCCGGTGTGTAGTAGATGGCATAGCGAGGAGTGGATGGCTCCGGCATCAGGCGCACGCCTCCGTCAGGGCAACAGCCGGTAGTGCCATGGCGGCCGACTGACTGCCGATCCCGAACAATCTGTCAGCAGCGGATTCGCGCACTTCCTCGTCGTGAAAGATGCCGACGATGGCAGCGCCGCGAGCCTTCGCCTCGTTGATCAGACCAACGACGGTCGCGCGATTAACGGCGTCGAGCGAGGCCGTCGGTTCGTCGAGCAGCAGGACCGGATAGTCGACCATGAAGCCACGGGCGATGTTGACGCGCTGCTGCTCGCCGCCGGAGAAGGTGGCTGGCGCCAGGGACCAGAGACGCTCAGGGATGCGCAGCCGTTTCAGCAAGGTTTTGGCGAGCGCCTTGGCCTCCTCCGCCGGCATGCCGTTGGCGACCGCTGGTTCGGCGACGACGTCGAGGGCACCGACGCGCGGGATGACGCGCAGGAATTGGCTGACATAGCCGATTGTCGAGCGGCGGATCTCCGCCACTTCCCATGGCTCGGCGGCGAGCAGATCGACGGTTTCGCCCATGTGCTCGACCAGGATCTGACCTTTATTCGGCTTGTAGTTGGCATACAGTGAGCGCAACAGGGTCGACTTGCCGGCGCCGGATGGTCCGTGCAGGCAGACGCATTCGCCGGACCTGACCGTGAGTTCGATGTTGTCGAAAACGGGCAGGACGATGCCGCCCTGGGTGTGGAGCGTGAAGCTTTTGGAAAGGCCAATGGCGCGAAGCGCGGCGTTCGGTAACGCGGTGTTCATGGAACGGTTCTCCCGGTGTCTGGTCGAAGACAACGTCTTGTGATCTGCGTTCTGTCAAAAGACCTGCCGGCCTTCTTTCCAGACTCTTCGGACAAGCGGAATGTCGTTGATCTCAATGACATGGCAGAGATCGGCTCGGGTGCCGACCTTGATCGCGCCTCTGTCGGCTAGCCCGGTCGCCGAAGCAGGGGCTGAACTGACGGTGGAGATGGCCTGCGGCAAGCTCATCCCGACCGGATCTCTGGTCAGTTGAAAGGCACCATGCAGGAGGCTCGCCGGAACGTAATCCGAGGCGAGGATATCGAGATGTCCGGTTGTCGCTAAATCCCGGGCGCTTATGTTTCCCGAATGCGAGTTGCCGCGAACGACGTTGGGTGCGCCCATCACGACACGAATGCCTAGCGAGTGCGCCATTTCCGCCGCCGCCCGCGTCGTCGGAAATTCAGATATCGAAACACCAGCATATATCGCTTCTTGAACATGCTCGGCTGTTTCATCGTCGTGACTGGCGAGCGGCAGTTGCCGAGCGCGGACAAGCGCGACGATGCGGGCCTGATTTTGAGGTCCAATCGTCCGGGACGCTTCCATCCATTCTTCAATACGGCGATCCGCGTCCTTGTCCGACCAGCCGTATTGCGTGATCTGCATTTGGCGGAAACGGTCGAGTTCCGGCGACTGACGATGACCGGGGGCGTGATCCATAACCGAGACGAGCTTCACGAGCGGATCGTCCACCAAGGGTGTCAATCTGGCCAGAACTTCCTCGTCCGTCACTTCACAGCGCAGGTGTAGAAGATGATCGGCTCGAAGCACACCACACTCCTGGGCTTCATGGATGCCATCTACGAGGATGGGCAGAATGCGAGCCCGATCGTCTTGCTTTCTGTAATCGCGGGTCGTTGACCCGATGCACAGGGAATCAAAAACCGTCGTAATGCCGGCTGCGGTGACCAGGGCATCATGGGCTACGACAGCGGACAGCGGATTCCAGACCACGCCGGCGCGCGGTAGAGCATGCTTCTCCAGATTGTCGGTATGAAGGTCGATAAGACCCGGTATCAGATAGCCTCCGTCGAGATCGATCGCCTTGGTGGCCTTGCTCCTGCCCGGGGCGATGTCATTGATGTGGCCGTCAACGACATGGACGGTTCCTTCATAAACCTCGTCAAGCAGGACAAGTCGTGCGCCGGTCAAGGTCAATTCGTTGGTGATGGAGCCTTTGACCGCCACACCGCACGATGAAGTGTCAGTTTCGAACATTTAAAGCACCGATGATACTAGAAGTTGAGTGTAGGCGTGATGCGGATCATCCAGGACCTGGTCTGCCAGACCGGTCTCCACAACGTTACCTCGCCACATCACGATGATGCGGTCCGCCAATAGCCGGGCAACGGAAAGATCATGGGTGACGATTACCGCCGAAATCCCACAGTCCAGAACCAACTGTCGCAGCAGATCCAACAGCCGAGCTTGGACCGAGACATCGAGCCCGCCTGTCGGCTCATCCATGAAGACGAGGCGCGGCTTGGTGACGAGAGTTCTGGCGATCTGCAGACGTTGCTGCATGCCGCCGGAAAAGGTTCTTGGATGGTGATCAGTGCGCCCCAGCTCAATCTCGACCCTGGCGAGCCAATTCTGGGCCTCCTCGCGTATGCGGCCATAATGCCGGGCACCGATGGCCATCGGTCGCTCGCCGATGTTGCCGCCTGCACTGACTTCCATTCTGAGGCCATCGCGCGGGTTCTGGTGCACGAGTCCCCAGTCGGTACGCATCAGCTTGCGTCGCTCTGGCTCTGACAAAGTCAGAATATCCGTTTGCCCTTTGTCATTGAGGTCGTAAACCACTGAGCCTGTGTCCGGCATCAATCGCCCCGAAAGGCAGTTGAGCATGGTCGACTTGCCCGATCCGGATTCACCGACGATGGCGATAATCTCCCCTGGAAAGAGGTCGAAGGAAATGTTCTGACAGCCGATCGTCTTTCCATAGCCCTTCGTAAGATTTTGCACGGAGAGCAGTGGTTGTCGGCGATTGGGTTGGACCTGAATTGCAGTTCTCATCGTGGTTCCGGTCCCTTCTCGGTTTTGGAGGTCGGGAGCGATCCAGTAGGATTCTGGCCTTCACCCTGATGCCCAAAGTGACCTTGGCCTCGACGGGCTGCGCAGTAGTCGGTGTCGGAGCAAACGAACATTCGCTGCCCGCTATCATTCACGACGATCTCGTCGAGGTAACTGTCGGTTGCCCCACAAAGCGAGCAACATTGCCTCCATTTCTGCACCCGGAAGGGATGATCTTCGAAGTCGAGATTCTGCACGCGCGTGTAGGGTGGGACAGCATAGATCCGCTTTTCGCGGCCTGCGCCGTAAAGCTGGATTGCCGGATTGTCCGCAACCTTCGGATTGTCGAATTTGGGAATAGGCGACGGCGACATCAGATATCGCCCGTTGGTCATAACCGGATAGCTGTGAGCCGTGGCAATGTGGCCGAAGCGCGCAATGTCTTCGTAAAGCTGGACGCTCATCAAGCCGTACTCTGCATAGGCATGCATCTTTCGCGTCTCAGACTCCCTTGGTTCCAGACTGCGCAACGGTTCGGGCGAGGGGACCTGGTATACGATGACCTGACCCTCTCTGAGAGGCGTCTCTGGCACGCGATGGCGTGTCTGAATGATTGTTGCCGCAGCGGTTTGTTCGGTCGTCTCGATCCCAGCCACGCGCTTGAAAAATCGGCGGATCGAGACCGCGTTCGTGGCGTCGTCCGCACCTTGGTCGATCACCTTGAGCGTGTCGTTTGGACCGATAACGCTGGCCGTCACTTGTATGCCGCCGGTGCCCCATCCGTAGGCGAGCGGCATTTCGCGGCTGCCAAACGGAACCTGCAGGCCGGGAACGGCCATCGCCTTCAAGATGCACCTTCGGATCATCCGTTTGGACTGCTCGTCGAGATAGGCAAAGTTGTAGGCTTGGCCGGCCTGCTTGGCCGCATCGTCAAGAGTGCCAGTCATTACTCAGCCGCCTCCTTGGTTGAAAGGCTGCAGACCTGCTCCTCGCGCAACCGCCGTATGAATTGCAGGTCACCCTGAAAATCGACGTAGTGAGGTAAGGTCAAATGCGAAACGAACCCAGCCGCCTCGAGATTGTCGGTATGAGAGAGGACGAATTCCTCGTCCTGTGCGGGGTATTTCACATCCTCGCCATATTCACTGGACCGCAATGAGCGATCGACGATCGCCATTCCCATCGCTTTCCGCTCACTCTTTCCGAAGGAGAGCCCGTATCCCCGCGTGAAGCGCGCCGGCTCGTCGTCCGTGCCTGCAAACAAGTCCAGCATCTGGCATTCGGCGACGGTGATGTCTCCTATCGAAACTGGAAAGCCCAGTTCCTCGGGAACGACTTCGATCGCGACGTCTCCGACCCGGGTTTCGCCGACATAGGGATGGGCCGCGCCGTAGCCACGCAGGGCGGAATAAGCCAATCCCACGACAAATCCTTCGTCGCCACGCGCAAGATTTTGCAGACGCTGATCGCGACCCGCCGGCAATGCCAGAGGCTCTCGCGTCAGATCGAAAACTGACGCTTCGTCAGGCGCAGGCACTTCTGCCTCGATCAGGCCTTCATCGGAGATGCTGTCGAAAGCACGCGGACAATTGTCGTCGAGCGGGGTCGCAGCCAGTTCCGCTTTCGTCTCCTCGACCTCAGCGTTGTCGAGGAGGTCGAAATCAAGCAGTCGATGCGTGTATTCGTAGGTCGAACCGAGGACCTGTCCCCCAGGAACGTCTTTGAAGGTCGCGGAGATCCGTCGCTGGATGGCCATGCGGTCCGTATCTATCGCATTCGACACTGCGAAGCGCGGTAAGGTCGTGCGAAACGCCCGCAGGAGGAAGATCGCCTCGACTGCGTCGCCCTGGGCCTGCTTCAATGCCAAGGCCGCAAGTTCTCTGTCGTAGACAGAGCCCTCGCACATTACCCGGTCTACGGCGAGACCGAGTTGCTCGGCGATCTGAGAAACCGTAAGTTCGGGAACCTCAGGAACGCCGCGTCTATCCTCTGCGATCAAGCGGTGCGAGTTGAGGATAGCCTGTTCGCCCCCTTTTACAGCCACATACGCCATTTAAATCTCCACCGATATGCTGCGAGAAAGAGCAATGATTGCGCTTTCGGAGGCAAAGAGGACATCGACCCCGATCGGGTAAAAGTCCTGAGTGAGCTGCCAATCTTGCCAGAACCACGACGGAAGCCCCTCGATGGCGACTGAGACCTCGTGCTGGATCCCCGGCCCACGCCACCGAACCGGTGGACCGCCAATAAAGGAGGGCACCTGGACAACAATGGTCGTCGAGGTCTGGGGCTCCAACTCGGTGCCGAGCTGAAACTCTGCTAGGCGCGGCATCGTCGTCGGATCAGCCACGATGGCAAATACCGCTTGCTCGGCGCCATCAGCGAACGGCGTCCCGCAGTGAAACCCAAGGTAATTACGCACGTCGCCGCGATTGCATCGGGAATCGAGCCAAACGGGCGTTTCGAAGTCTGCCAATGTGAGGCAAGCCGAGACGGTCGCCGGTGCGAGCGGCCCGACTGCCGTAGTTACAAAGCCAAGCGTTTGCGGGCGCCCTACATATCCATAGGCATCCAGAATTCGGCGGAACGTGTCTTGGCTATCGAAGACGGGATTTGTGAATCCGGGCCCGATCCCGGAAGTGTCCATAACGCTGCTCATTCCGGACTCGTGCCCCGCGCCATTGCAAAAAAATCGACCTTTGTGGAAGCCGCCTTGCGGCTCTTCAGCTCACGTCCGCTCGCTTGCATCGCTTCAAATCGAGCGACCAATTCACGACTCGCGGCGGCGACCTCATCTTCCCGCTGCAGGATCGCATCGAAGACTGCCGCCAGTTCCGCATGGCGTTGGTCGCGTCCGAGCACGAAGGCGAACCCCGTCGTGCCATCGGCGAACCTCAGGGCACATCGGGTCATCGTGGCCTCACCGAGGTTGAACGGGCTGCCGGTACCACCTGCGCGTCCACGCACCAGCACGAGGCCGGTCTCGGGCCGACGCAGCCATTCATATTGCGGGGCGATGGGCAGATCGTTCCAGGCGCCCTCAAGGTCACAGCACCTCGTTCGCGCCAGAACCGCCATCCATCGCTGTCTGTTTCCGATTTGATTGCGTACTTGCATTTGCCGCTTATCCAATGGCTGACCTACGGGCCGCGCTGCTGATAACTAGATGTCTAGGTATCTAGGTATGTGCTCTTTGCAACACTTTGATGACAGAAGCTGTTTCAGCAAAAAAGTTTTGGTCAGATTAACACAGGGAAGAAGAGCGGCGCTGGGTGGCTGGAGCCGCGAATGCGCTCGCAATCTCGTTTAGTCATCGCTTTCTATCAGGTATTCATATCGGTCGGCTCGTATAACGCTAAAGGCGTATTTGATCGGCAATCCATCCGGAGTGACATCGACATTGGTCTCGAAGAGCACCGGGCTGGACGATGATATTCGCAGCAGAAGGGCCTCCTGCTGGGTGGGCCTTCGGGCCGTTATCCGCGTCCATTTTCGCTTGTATTCCGGAATGCCACAGCGCTTCAGCGCCGCAGTCGGAGAGTTCAGTCCATGGAACGCCGAGACGAGACCGGGAACTCGCTCGACGGGAAAATAGCTCGTCCCGGTTGCCAAGGGCCAATCGTTAATGAACGAAGTCGCCCTGACGGCGGTAACGAGCGCCGAAGGAGCGATCTTCAGATGCGTCGCAACATCAAGTTCGACGGAGATCTCGTTGATGGACAAGATCTCCCGTTTGACCGACTTGTTCTGGCCAAGAAGTTTGAAGGTGAACCTCGGATCACTGTCCAGGCTATGCGAAATGAAGTCGTCGGCAACGAAGGTACCGACACCGTGTTGCACCCGCAGAGCGCCCTCAGACTCCAAAACCTTGATGGCGTTGCGCACTGTGTGGCGATTGACGCCAAATCGTTCTGCCAGGACAAGGTCCCCAGGCAGGCGACCGTTCTCGAAGGCTCCCGCATGGATATCGCTGAGTATTCCGGAGCGAACAACTTCCCAACGCTTCATCAAACACCATTTCAATTAATCGATACGAGCCATTGCATTCCCCAAAAGGGGTGCATAGCCCTATCTATCCGAAAAGCGGCCGATCGGGAAATATCTTGGTGGGTAGCCCAAGGATGGATGCAAGCGTCGGCGCAAGGCGGGTTGCTTCAGCTCCTTCCGCCACCGCGACTGGAAGATCAGCCCCGGATATGATGCAGATACGATCGTCCGCACTCATACCTGGCCGAAAGCCATGGGTGGACTTGTATTTTGGCCGACCGAACGGCTGGTCTAGCGGGTGACCGGCTGGCACTTCCTCGAAATCATGCTGCGGCGGAGCCACGAAGGTTGCGATGCGCTCGCGCAGCCCAACCGGTAAATGCGCATCGTTCCAGGGTTCCGCCCCGACCGCTGCCAATCTTTGTGTAACCTCCGCGCGATCGGCAGCGTTCTCGACCACGACATGCAGCGTCGCGCCTTCGGAGCTCCAGCGCTTACCGGGAATAATCAGTTCGGGAAGGATCGAGGTGTTGATATTGCCGTGGCCGTGATCGCTGGTAATTGCGATCACGTAGTCGTCTAGCCGGCCGGAACGCCGCAGGCTTTCCAAGCAAAGACCGACCAGGGAGTCGGCGAAAGCAACAGAGAAATGGGCCTCTTGGCTCTCGTACCCGAACTCGTGCTGGAACATGTCTGTGACATTGATTTCGGTGACCACCAGATCGGGCGGCTCTTGTGATGCGATCAACTTTGCGGTGGCGGAGACGGTCAGTTGGTCATCGATGAGCGTCGCTGTGACCCGGGAGACGGTATCGGGCCTTGCGGGCTCTTGAACGAAGGACGGCAGGGGAACCCCCGCCAGGCGGCCGCGCGGATCCTTCACTCTCAGGAGATAAGGCATACTCCCGTCGCTCGGAACCTTGGTGAAGCCGTGGCCGCGCATCCAGCTCGGCGGGACATAGACGGAGGTGTCTTCCGGGTTGATGAGAGCGTGCCCGATGCAGGCCACATCCAGACCCGCGCGTGAAGCAAGGGTTGCAATCGTTGGAACAAGAACATGCTCCACCTCGGCGGCGATGAACGCTCCGTCGCTCAGGACACGATTGCCAAAAATCCCGTGCATGTCTGCCGCGACGCCTGTTAGGATGGAAGCCCGACCCGGCATGGAGGTCCCCGGCACAGCAGACCGCATCCGGCGGACGCGGTACCCTCGGTCCGCGAGTGAGGACAAATTTGGGAGACGCTCCCGATGGTTCTCAAGATAGTCCGAGCTCACGCCATCGATCATGATCAACAGAAGTTTGCGGCGCTTCATTTCCAATGTAATCCCCTCAAATCGAAAGGTTTTTGTTTGATGCAGGCCGTCCAGTGCCCTGGCGCAACCTGCCGCAGTGCCGGTGGAGCCATGGCACATTCCGGACTTGCCACTGGGCATCTGGTCCTAAAGACGCAGCCGGATGGCGGTGAAACGGCACTCGGCACTTCACCTTTCAGGAGCACCCGGTTTCGTCGAAGGCTTGGATGTTCGACAGGCAGTGCGGATAGCAAGGCATCGGTATAGGGATGTGCAGGCGCATCCCAGAACATGGCCGAAGGGGCGATTTCCATGATCCGACCGAGATACATGACAATCACCCGGTCAGCGATATGACTGACCGCACGCAGGTCGTGCGAGACGAAAAGCATCGTGAGCGACAGCTTGCCCTTCAGATCGAGGAGCAAGTTGACGATCTGCGCCTGAACCGACACATCGAGAGCCGATACGGGTTCGTCGGCGACGATGAAGTCCGGCTCGGTCGACAGTGCCCTGGCGATGGCAATCCGTTGGCGCTGACCCCCGCTGAAGCTGTGCGGGTAGCGCGCGGCATGCGTCGGGGAAATTCCGACCTGGGAGAAGAGTTCTGCCACGCGCTGGAGACGTGCTCGCGGGGTCAGATGAGCATGATGGATCGACAGCGGTTCGCCGACGATCTCCCCGACGGTCATGCGTGGATTGAGGCTGCTGTAGGGATCCTGGAACACCATCTGCATATGCCGCCGAAAGGAACGCATTTCCTTTGGCGTCAAAGTCGTCAGATCGACCCCTTTGAACCTAACCCGACCGGAACTCGGCGGGGTCAGCCGCAGCAAGCTGCGCCCCAGTGTCGTCTTGCCTGAACCGGACTCGCCGACCAGTGCAACGATCTCACCAGGAAATATCGAAAACGATGCGCCGTCGACGGCTTTGATGAAACTCTTGGAACGGAACGGCGATGTCCTGCGGAGTGGCAGGTGAACGCGAAGTTCTTCGACCTCGAGCAGGGACGGACCGCCGAACGCCGGGATCGCACCGCGATCAGGCGTGCCGGAATGGGCAAAGGACGCATTCATGCCGCGATCTCCGGCTCCGAAGCAGCATCGGTGATTTCGCGCCAACGCCAACAACGAACACTGTGCCCGTCGGTCGTGTCGAGTTCCGGCACGTTGCGTGCACAATCCGCCACCGCATGGCTGCAGCGCGGGCGGAAGGAACAGCCGGTCGCAAGATGAGCAAGTTCGGGGGGGCTGCCGCGGATGGCGGAAAGCCGTCGTGGAATTGCGCAGCCGGGTTGCAATCGCGGCCGCGCTTTCAGCAGACCGCGCGTATATGGCATCCGTGGCGTGTCGAAGATCTGCACGACACTGCCTTCCTCGACAACCCGACCGGCATACATCACTACGACCCGGTCCGCGATTTCGGCAACGACACTGAGGTCATGCGTGATGAACAGCATGGCCATGCCGGTCTCCTGCTTTAGGTCGTGAAGCAGGGCCAGGATTTGCGATTGGACCGTGGCATCGAGAGCCGTCGTCGGCTCGTCGGCGATCAGCAATTTGGGGCGACATGAGAGCGCGATCGCGATCATTGCCCGCTGGCGCATGCCGCCGGAAAGCTGATGCGGATAGTCATCGAGACGCCGTTCGGCATCGGCGATACCAACGCGATCGAGCAGTTCTCTCGCTTGGCGTCGTGCTTCGCGAAGCGTACATCGTTGATGGGTCCGCAGCACCTCCATCAACTGGTTACCAATCGTGTAGACTGGATTGAGCGCCGCCGCCGGCTCCTGAAAGATCATGGCAATATCATTGCCAAGGATACCCCGCAGGCGCCGCGCTGGAATTTGGAGAAGGTCCTCCCCTTGATAGAGGGCCTTCCCCGCAACGATGCGCCCCAGCGACTTCGGAACGAGGTTCAGGATGGAAAACGCGGTTGCCGATTTGCCTGAGCCGGATTCTCCGACAAGGCAGACCGTGCTGCCTTGTCGAACCGAGAATGAGACCCCTTCGACTGCTTTGACAGTTCGATGGTGGGCATGGAAATGGGTGCGCAAATTCTCGACGCGCAGGAGTTCGGCTTGGTTCATCATAAACCCGTTCTGATAGCTGAGCGGAAGAGCAACATTCACTTGAAGTGAATGTTGTTCGGCCGGAAATCCATCGTGTATTCGGTGTTCGGCAGCCACTCAAAGTTGCTGCGAACGCCGTAGAATTCCGGCGCACGATAGAGGTACGTACCGGGCGCTTCGTCCTCGAAGATATCGATCATCGTTTGATAGATGTCGTAGCGACGTTTGCTATCGAGTGTGGTCTCGCCCTCTTTGGCGAGTTCGTCGAAGCGCTGCTCGTCTTGCCAAAACCGCTTCGCCCAGGTCATGTAAAGCGTGACCGCGGGATCGGTCGGCACGACCCAATCAGAGCCGTTTCGTACCGTGAGGACCGGATCGTCCTTTTTCAGCTTCGACCATCCTTCATCGACACGGACGCTGGCATTGACGCCTATCGCCTTCCACATCTCAGTGACCGCCTCGGCTACCGGGACGCCATTCGTGTAGTAGACGGGGTGCGTCACGTAGTAGATCGGCTGCCCCTTGTAGGAAGACTCGGCGAGGAGTTGGCGGGCGCGCTCGGGGTCGAACGCCGGAGTCGGCCGATCCGGATTATAGAGTTCCGGTCCCCAGGCCTCATATTGGGCAGAGTGTGGCAGCGTGGCCTGGCCATTCCACAGGGCGTCGACGATCAACTTGCGATCAATGGCAAGATTGAGTGCCCGACGCAGTTTCTTGTCGGCCATCACCGGGTTGAACGTGTTGTAGAGAAGGAAGTGGTGGTTCATCAATGCGCTGCGCACCTCGCAGCAGCCGAGGGTCTTTACCGCCTCCAATTGATCTGGCGGCAGGCTGTTGATGACATCGACCTCGCCGTTCGCGAGCGCGGTGATCCTGGCCGAGACCTCGGGGATGGACTTGAATGTCAAGCTCGAGATTGTCGGCCGACCGCCAAAGTAAGTATCGTTGGCCTTGAGCTGCATGCTCTCGTCGGGCTGGAGCTTGACGAAAGCGAACGGGCCTGTTCCGACCGGCTTTTGGCCGAAGCCGCTCTCTCCGACCGACTCGAAATAGGCTTTCGGCACGATGTCGCTCGAATGATAGGCAAGCAGGTGTAGGAGTATCGGGCTCGGGGCCGTGGTGGTGATCCGGACGGTCAGATCATCGACGATGTCGACCCGTTCGATCACCTTGAGGAGGTTTCTGGCAGAGACGTAGTCCGATTCCGGATTCAAGATTCGATCGAAGGTGAACTTGACGTCGGCACTTGTGAAAGGCTGGCCGTTATGAAACCGCACACCTGGCCGCAGCGAAAATTCCATGGTGCGATCGTCGACCCGCTTCCAGCTCTTCGCAAGGCCAGGAACGAGCTCATAAGCTGTCCGATCCTTGCTTTTGGAAAAGTCCCGCGCAACGAGCGTGTCGAACATATTGTAGGTGATCGGGATGTCGACATTCCCAAGGGCCATTGCGGGATCGAAGTTGGCGCGGACGGCATTGACGCCCACGGTGAGCGGAGGTCGCGTGTCTTCCTGCGCGACCACAAAGGTCGGCAGCAGCATAGCGACTGCTACGAGTAGGTTTCGCATAGTGTCTCCTAAGTTTGGGGTTTTGAGGTTTTCCTGCAGGAAGGTCTGAGAGCTGCGCGATCTAGCTGCGGCTCCGGGGATCGAAACTGTCGCGCAACCAATCGCCGACCATCGATGCTGCCAGCGTGATTGCGACGATGACCACACAGGGAAATACCGCCAGCCAGGGGGTGGTGATCAGATAGTTCCTCGACTCGCCGAGCAATGAACCGTGAGAAACATTTGGCGGCTGAACACCCACGCCAAGGAACGACAGCGACGACTCCAGCACGACGATCTCGGCGAAGCTCAGGCTGGCCAATACGATGACGGGCGAGAGCGTGTTGGGAAGCACGTGACGCATCGCGATATGCCTGGGGGAAGCGCCGGAGGATCGAGCCGCTTCTACGAAGCTGCGTCCGCGCAGGGCATGCACCTGGCCACGGACGACTCGAGCATATTTGTAGTAGTCCGCAAATCCGATGATCAGCACCAAGACAAGGGGACTTGGGCCGATGAGGGCAACCGCAGTCAACGCCACCAAAGTGACCGGCACCGAGGCCTGCGCATCGACCACAGCCATGAAGCAATGGTCGATCCATCCTCCCATGCTTCCCGAGACCAGCCCACTCAGCGTGCCGGTGATGACGCCGACGAGGACGCCAGCGCCAGCGATGAGTAGCGTGGTTTGGGTTGCGAACAGAAGCCGAGAAAACAGGTCTCGGCCGAGATGATCCGTTCCAAGAAGGTATTCGGCTGTACCCCCGGCGAACGCCGGCGGCCGAAGTCGGTGCAAAAGGCTTTGGTCGGCGATGTCATGCGGCGCAATCACCGGAGAGATCGCGGCCAGCAACGCTATCACTGTAAGGATCAGGAACGAGGCGATTGCGACCGTCGGAGGCCGACGACGCCGGCAGGTCTCGGTGGAGACGATACCCTCTTCGGTTCGGGAAGGACTCAATTCCGGCGCGCTGGTCTCGATGCTCATCATGACCTCCCGCGCACTCGCGGATCGAGCAAGCCGTACCCGATGTCAACGAGAAGATTGGTGAGGATGATTGCTGCTGAAAACACGAGAATTCCGAATTGCAGCATGGCAAAATCGCGTTGCATTACCGCATCGAGCACCAGGCGTCCTGCTCCGGGCCAGGCAAACACCGATTCCGTTACCACGGCGCCGGCAATCAGGCCGCCAAATTGCAGGCCCAGAATTGTCAACACGGGGAGGATTGCGTTTCTCAGCCCGTGCTTCACCACGACACGGAACGGACTCAAGCCCTTGCTGTACGCATAGCGCATGTAGTCCTGAGACAGGACCTCCAGCATGCTGCTGCGAACGAGCCTTGCAATGTTGGCGCAGGTAGCAAGAGCTAGGGTAATTGCGGGCAGGAGCAGATGTTTCCACGTGCCCATGCCGCCGCTCGGCAGTAGTTTTAGAGAGAAACTGAAGATCAGAATGGCGGCAATGCCGACAACAAAGTTCGGAATGGCTTGCCCCGCGATTGTTGCGGTCGTGAGGAAGCGATCAAAGACCGTATTGTGATGTAGTGCGGCCAAGAGGCCGACGGCCATGCCGACAATCACCGACAACACGAAAGCTGGAATGGTTAGGAGCAGCGTATTGGGAACTCGTTCAACGAACAGCTCGACCACAGGCCGGTTCGAAAAGAAACTCTGCCCGAAATCGCCGCGCAGGAGTGCGGTGCTGTACCGCACGTATTGCGTCGCGACATCATCGTTCAGTCCGAGCTTTGCCCTTAGCTCGACACGTTGTTCCTCTGGAAGGTCAGGCGGAATGAGGAAGGAGGTGGGGTCTCCGGTCATTCGTGTCGCAAAGAACACGATGGTGAGGATCGCCCAAAGCGTGAATGCGCTACGCAAGGCCAGCGAGATGAAAAACACTAACTCTCCTCCACCCAAAGCAAGAAGCCAAAGAACGCTCCTCAGCTGAGCCGTCTAGATGTCTAGGTATCTGGTGGATTAAGGCATATATGTTACGCTTTGATGACATTCGCGACAAAAGTGTAGAAAATGTCGCCATATATGTAATGTTTGCGACGAATTTCGCACCGAAACCCTGCAGTGAGAGCACGAGTCGCTCGCAAATTGGACGAGCGACATAGCCGCGACGGCAATGTCGAGCGCACAGATGATGGACCGCATCTGGACACGCACCTAGCCCGATGGATCACAATTTGCCGCGTGCCGGACGGTGTCTCGGCGGCTGCCCGCCCAGAACATCGAGGCGGTGTTTTCCCTGAGCGACGACATGGCGAAGCTGCGCCCAATCATGTGCCGCTGCGCGTGTCACCGCCCATTTCCGAATGAAATTCGTATGCGCGATCTCGTGCAGGCTCACAAGCAGCCGAGATGCAAAAAAAGCGGTCACGCAAGCTGATGGCCTTTTTCGGCCTCCCGCCAGATAGTTTGACAGATGAACATGTCAAACGTGGTGAGATCACTGGGTCGGGAACTGTCAGGCCTTTCGCATGCTGGTCGACGGCGCATAGCCGCTTCCCTACGCGGATCGAAGCAGCAAGCGCGACTGGAGGCCTACCAGGAATTGTTCGCGGCTTCGACTCTGCTCGCTACTGCTACCAATGATCCAGGGGGAACCACAAGGCACTCGCAATCACACGCGATCGCGAGAAAATGTGCCCTCCTCCTTTGGCTATAGGTCAGGAAGTGCGACCAACTCTTCAAGCGTAAAGTAGCGCCAACGGCTCGCGCGCGATGAGAAAGAGGAGACGAGATTATGATCTGCCGATGCCCAATGCTGGAAGAAGGGGGCCCGGTCAGGTATCTTCGGAACTTAGTGTCTGGCTATGTTGATGCCCATGCTAAGATAGAAGCAGCCCCAGGCGCACAGTGCAGTATCCAACCCGCGCATATGAGTTTGCAAATAGTCGTCATGCAGGCCGCTTTCCACTCTCATAGGATCTGGTTCTATTCGCCAGAGGTCGCGATTCTATTGGAACTCGCATGGTGCTTGCGGAACACGGACATGTATCGTGAAGATCTATTGTCAAACGGGCGCCTCTGCCAGTCTCCGTGGCGCTCAAGAAGTTCAAGTTCGCTGATCCTTGCGAGCAAGTCGAGTTCGGTTGGGTAGACATATCGCATCTTAAGCGGCATCGTCCGGCTTCCAGAAGGTGTAATCCAGAAGTCCAGAGAAATAAAATACTGCTGATTACGGTCGTGTCTGGCAAACCGAACCATCGCGCGACGCTCATCAACGTGTATGACCGTAGTTCGTTGGTCGCGATGGCTGCCTTCTCCAGTGAAGTCACTAGTATATGGATAGCTCAAATCAACAACAAAGCATCCGTTCGGCTTTAGGGCCTTTGCAGTTGATTTCAAGCAACTAAGCTGTTGCTCGACTGTCAGCATAAGCGAAAAAGTGTTACCGACACAGTACACGAGATCATAGTGAGTGCCCAGGTCAAAGTCTGCCATGTCGCCTAAGTGTGCCGTGATAGACTGCCCGCCTTCCTTTGCGAGAAGCGAGGCAAGCATGCTTTCTGAGTTATCGAGACCGTGAACCGAAGCTCCTGTCTGTGAAAGGGGCAAAGCGAAGTGGCCGTTTCCGACGCCCAACTCGAGTGCCGTTCCGTTCTCTGCGAAGGGCGCGAGAAAACGGACTGCCCGCTCGATCTGGGTCGACTTGTTGAGCGCTTCCCCATACTCATCGTAAATATCACTCCAAATTTCGCCATAGGCGGTATAAGCATCTCTCTCTTCAACAGGATCGTTCATGGTATTTCTCTCTTGGTGAATGATTAATACGTCGAGACGCCCTTCCCAGACTTGGCCACGAGAGTTGCGATGCCGGTAAGGCGGTATCGCGGCCTTGAAACCCCCCACTACATGCGTCGAGTGCGGAGCTTCGATTCATCACGATTGCGCGTCCGAGCGGTGATGGCGCCGTCGGACAATGCGCGAGCAACTGCCACGAAGCGGTGACAACAGCGAGATCAAGCCGCCCGTTCAATTCCAATCAATGCGCAGCCGCACGTCGTGATCGCATTGGCCTAATCAAGGACACTGTCGAAGCATCGACCTGCTCCTCGCCGGATCTGCTAACACGCGATTTCGGGGGAGGTCCGGAATATTGCCTCCGCGATGCGCAGATCATCCTCATTATCGATCTCATACCACCTGACGTCGTCACATCTGGCCGCGGCGATCCGCAAGTTCCTCGTTTGCACGAGATTGGAGAGCATCTCCTCGGTATAGGACTTCACGGCGCCACTGCGGATGATACTGTCGAGATGCGGGACGATCGTCTCGCGCAGATCGTTACCGGAAAACCGAATCAGATTCATCGTCTTGAAAAGCCGCGGCGCGCCGTCGACCAGGTTGGCGGCCGTCTGCTTCATCCGGACTTCGCCGATATAGCCGTTCTCTGTGAGGACGACCGCGGAGCCTTCCATCGAGCGGTCAAAGGGTGCGACCGCGGCGACATTCTCTGCTTCTCCCGTCCCGAGATAGCGAAGCGCATCCAGTTCGAAAAAGACGTCTGCCTCCAGAAGGTAGACGTCGCCGGTCAGCAGGACGTGCCGTGCCAACCAAAGGGAGTACCCGCTGCCGGTCCTGTCGAAGACCGAGGATTCGACATAATTTATTTCGAGCTTGCCAAAGTGATTGCCGCAGGAGTGCTGGATCGCATCCTTGCGGTAGCCGACGACGATGGTAACTTCCTCGACGCCGACGGCCTCGAGATTGCGCAGCGCGTTGTGAAGGATGGGCGTACCGTTGACCTCGACGAGCGGCTTCGGCCGCAGGTCGGTCAAGGGCCGCAGGCGGGATCCTAAACCGGCCGCGAGTATGACTGCTTGCTTGGGAGCATTCGTCATCCTAAACAGGTCTCCTACTGTTACCGTCACAGCATTATCTTGTCACTCCCAGGCGTTCAGGACCTCGACGAGCCGGGTAAGGCCAGCCTTTAGTTTCTCGGGGGGAACCCCGTACGAGAGGCGAAGGCCAACCGGGTCACCGAACGCCGTCCCCGAGACCGCAGCTACGCCCGCATTCAGCAGAACTTTCACGACGTCGTCGGCCGTCTTCCCGGCCTCGGGGAGCCTCGGGCGGCGCAGCAGGTCCGAAACGTTCAGGTAGAAATAAAAGCCTCCCATCGCCTTCGGAACGGGGACGCGCGTCAGAGCCGAAAGCACGCTAAGACCCATCTGCCTGGCACAGGTGAGTTGGCAGCGCAGCTCGCTCTCAAAATTGCCATCGCCGTTTAGAAGATGCGCGAGTACTGCGTGTTGAGCGATGACGTTCGGGTTCGAGGTCGTATGTGATTGCAGTGCTTTCACCGCACTAATTACATTCTTCGGCCCGGCAAGATAACCCATCCTCCAGCCTGCGAGTGCAAGCGACTTGCTGAAGGCGTTGACGATAAGAGTACGCGGACGAACTTCCGGAAGAATTGAGACGATAGGATGATGGGCTTCGTTAACGTGGATAAAGTCGCCATAGCATTCGTCGAAAATGATCCAGAGGCCGCGCTTTTTCGCAAGCGTTCCGATGCCGACCAAAGTTTCGGCATCATAAACCGTGCCGGTCGGGTTGTTTGGAGTGTTGACCACAATTGCGCGGCTGCGGTCGGTGATTGCGGCCTCGATATCGTCGATATGGGGAACATATCCATTGGCGCGGGTGTCAACATGGACGGGCGTTCCGCCGGCGATCAGCACCTGAGCGGGGAATGTCGTCCAGTAGGGCGCAGGCACGATGACCTCGTCACCTGGATTAAGCAGCACCATGGCGCCGTTGAACAGCGCCTGTTTGGCGCCGGTGGTAACCGCGACCTCATCGGCGCGCCAGACCTGACCAGTATTGCCGGAAATCTTGCCGGCGAGCGCCTCTCGAAGTTCCATCATCCCGATGGGATCTGTGTAGCGGTTGACGCCCTGGCGGATCGCATCGATCGCGCCTGCTCGGATCGTCGGAGCAAGATCGCTGCAGATCTCGCCGACTGTCAGATCGACAATCTCCTTTCCTTGGTCAGCAGCCGATTTCGCCGCTGTGCGCGCCTCCGCCGTTGCCGACGATTTGAACAACGCTGTCCGTTGCGCAAGCATGTGCGCGCCCCCGAAATTGATCGTTGAATTCGCCCTCGCCCCCTCAATGGACCGCGCATTATCCATATTGCGGTAGATAGCGATCTTGGGCCGATACCAATTCATCGTAACGCAAGAGGCCAAAGACCTCCTCGAGTGTGGCAATTCCCGGCTCGACTCCGGCAATGCTCTCTTCGGCGACGATGCGATTGCATACCGCGCGCATTCCGGCGACTGCCGCACGCATCGCGTGGTTGGCCCAGATCACCGTAGAGATGCCAGCATCTCGATATATCGAAGCGGGTGTGCGGTAGTATTTCGTGGGCACGATCACGATCGGAAGCTTCTGCCACCGCTTCGCGAAAGCGAGAATCTCACCCGCATCGCTCTTGCGCGAATGTATCAGGAGTGCGTCGGCGCCGGACTCAGCATAGGCGTCGGCGCGCTGCAGAGCCTCGTCCAAACCGTAGCCGGCGATCAACGCTTCGGTCCGAGCGACTAGCACGAGGTCGCTGCCCGTCATGTCCTTGATCGCTTTCAGTCGGCCGGAAAACTCAACGATATCGGCGAGGGCTTGCCGGTCTCCCACGAAACTGTTCATCTTCGGGAAGCGTTTGTCCTCCAAGCAGACGCCGGCGCCGCCGCGCTTCAAGAGCTTCATCGCTAGTAATCGGGCGTTATTGAAATTGCCGAACCCCGAGTCGCCGTCGACCAGGATCGGCAGTCCGCTTGCGTCGGCTATTCGCTCCACCACGTCAACGATCTCGGTCCAACTTGCCTCGTTTGCGTCTCGATAGCCGAGCGCCGAAGAAATCGAAAGTCCGGAGGCCCAAAGCCCCTTGAAACCAGCCTGCCTGGCGATCGCCGCCGAAAGTCCGTCATGCGCTTCCATGAGGAAGGACAGCTCGCTGGAGCAAATAAGATTACGGAGCATCTTCGTCGGGTCTTCAACGGCACCGATCGACTTGGTTATGAAAGTTGCCTGATTCATTGTAATTCCTCCGTCATAAAGCAACGCTGAATGCATTATCGGAGAAATGCAATAGAAATATTATGTATATTTCTGAATATATTTCGATTTATATAAGATACGCGGTGGCCCCGTGCTTAGGGCTCACACCTGTACTCAATCAATCCGGCGAAGTGAGCCGGGTCGACCACGTGTCTCCGCGAAGGTTCCACGTAGCGGCGAAGGACGTCCTCCGCCGCCACGCGGATACGGGTCGACCGGCGACTGCACCTGTAGAGCATTGATTTCGGCTGGATTGCGCCAAACGCGGTTATCTCGACTGATGGTTGGCGATGACCAAAATGCGGCCGGAAGCAGACTGGCCGTTCTTGGTGATGCAGCCACTTTGCCGCCAACTGGCTACATCGATCCGATGAGAGTTCCATACCGTATGATATGCGGATCCAATGTCGGGGTCGATCTAGATGACTCTCCAGCCCGGCCCGTAGAGTACCCCTCCGGGTTTGGCGCCTTGATAGTACCTTGTCGCCGATGCTCCGCTTCTACAACAGTCCGATCGACCTGCTCGCGCGCCTTGAGAACGGGCTCACCGGCCGCTACTAGGAGGATCCTTTAGGGCAACTCACTTCTCGCGAAAAAGCATTAGTATCTGCTTAGCCTTGAACGTCTCGCCCGAGAACGGCTGCGCGGTGCCATTTCGGTCAGTAAGTGAAAAGCTACGCTCCGCCACCATACGCTGCTTGCCGTAAGGCAATAGCGGCTTGAGTGGATGCCCATGCCCCACGGAGGCGACCAGAGAGCTGCAGTCATATTTCTCGACAAAGGACTTCGACGCGATAATCCGCCGAACTTCGTGACGGCCGCCAGAGCCGATCAAAGCTTCGGGTTCGACGACCACCAGGCAGCACGCGCGGGGATTGACGTTCACGTAACGCCGAAACGTCGCGTAGTTGGAGCCGCCAAACTGCGTGGCCAGCGACATCGCGTGTTTCACGCTGAATGCGCTCGAGAGAGCATGCTCGCGGAATACATCGCCCTGAAACATCACCTCGGAGGCGAACACGTTTGCCTCGCGCTCAAAAAGATCCTTCGTGTCGTCATCCAAGGTCTGATTGCAGTCGTGCATCAGTGCATACATGCTTGTCTGGTGAGGCATGCTGCCGTGACCTGCCTCGTGCAGTTTCACGAAGGCCCGCCGTGGGGCGGGCACTTCCTTGTCCAGGATCACCAGGCGTTCGTTGGCTTCGAACAGGCCAAGGACCTTGCTGAACGCCGATTTGATGACGTTCACGCCAAATGCGAGCCCGGCGCGGGCTTTGTCTGCCAGCCGTCGCAGCATCGACTCGTCGAGTATCTCGTCTTCGATCACGGTGACCTTGGCGGCCGCCATCAGATCGTCAATGGGCGTTGGAAATCTGCCGATGGCGCCTGCGTCTTTCAGAAGCCGCTGGGCCTGCCGGATTACGTTGGCCAGTTCGTGATCTTGAAGGGACGAATCGTCTGGTTTAGTCATTTCTTGTTCTGTTTTCGGTAGAAGTCTAGATACGCAATCAAGGCCTGTTCTTCTTCGGACGTGAGATCCGATATTGCGAAAGTCGCAGGTCTAGCCTGCCCGGTAGTTAGATAACCGGCTTTTTCCATGAGACTTTCATAGGATGATTTATAGACATTCGCCAATGCATACAGGATGTTCGGCGACGGCTTCGTTATCTTATTGTTTTCAAGCTGGCTCAAATAGGCGTTCGATACTTCCTTCTCCGTTGCATCTTCGACCTGTCGAAGTGTCAGCTGCGCGGCACGGCGGAGAGAGGCGAGGTGCTCGCCGAGTGTGGTTGCTGTGTCAGCGTCGTTGCCTTTCTCATTCATTGTGACCTCCAGAGACTTGATTCACTTAGATAATTTGTCCTTGATCGCTTGATTTGTCAAGCGCCGCTTAGTAGCTGCTTGACAAAATTAGCATCGCGCTCCATCTTTAGCGTGAGGCTGAACAAGCGAAGGAAAGCGCCATGCCCAGTACCAATCAAATTGAAGTCGCCGGCACAGATCTTGAGTTCCGTGCGGTTCCTCTTGACGACCAGACGCCTTCAGGCGCGCAGATCGCGCGCGCTGCTGGTTTTTCCGCCGATGATTTCGTTTATGTCCTGCAGCTGCGCGCCAACGATGAGCTCGAGGATGTTCGCGCTGTCGAGTCGGTGTCACTCGCCGAGGGTTGCCGGTTCATCGTGGCTCAGAGCGATCGCTCGTATCGCTTGGCCATGGACGGGAATCCTCTCGATTGGCCCAGCCGCTTCATCACGGCCGCAACGCTGCGCAAACTTTCCGGCGTTGACCCTAACAAGGTCATTTTTCTCGAAAACACCAACGAGCCTGACCGCCTGCTTGCCGAGGACGACCTTGTTGACCTCGACGAACACCTCGACGAACCGGCCGTTGAGAAGTTCCGTTCCGGCAAGGACGACCGTCCGAGGGAGCAGAACGTCCATGTCAAGCACCTAGGGGAACTGGAGACCGCAACTTTCAAGGTCGCCGAGACCGCGACGCTGCAGCACATCTGGGACCGGGCCCATATTGAGCTGGAAGTCGCCCGCGATCCGCGCGATGTCTTCCAGGCCGAGGTGAACATGCAGCCCGTGAGCCTGATGGAGCACCTCGAGCTGTCCCTCGTCGAGGCGCAGCGCCGCGAACTGTGTAAGCGCAAGTTCGAGATCGCCGCCCGCACCGGTGGTGCCTGAGATGGCCAACCACAGCTCGCGGCCCAACATCGACCTAGCAGCCGGTAGGCAGGTGCTGAACGAGCACCTGCCCCGCGTGCTGTCACTTAAGGGCAAGACCTTGGCCGAACTGGGCTGGCAACAGCCTTCCGATCGCACCTTGCTGGTTCCCATGCATGGCATCCATCAGGGCGTCGGCGAGGACTACCTGCTACGACTCGACTTTCTCACCGGCAAGGACTGGCCGCCGAGCGCCAAGTTCGTGAACCCCGTAACCCTCGACTATCAGATCGGCGCAGATCAGCATCACCTTCCGATGATCACCTCGCCCGAGCTACACGTACACTCGGCATATCAAAGCAATGACGGGCGCACGATCCAGCTAATTTGCTGCTCGGCGGTCTTCCAGTACTACGACGTCGTCCATGGCGGCGAGGACAGCATCCTATGGCGCAGCAGCGACACGTTCCTGACAACGCTCAGCGCGGTCGAGCGCGCATTCGTGACCCACTACTCAGGGAGGTTTCCGCGCCATGGAGGATGAGGACTTCCTGCGCCGCCCGCCAGCACCGCGCCCCTACGTGCCGAGCAACGCGCTCCTTCTCGTGCCGCCGCAAGCCGTGCTGGCAACGCGCCAGTTGCTGCAGCGCGCCGGGCGCCGGGAAGCGTGTGTGTTCTGGTATGGGGATCGCGACGATGTATCCGTGGTTCGTTCGGTGCGGGCACCAGTGCAGCAGTCGTTTCGCGGCAACTATCACGTCGAGCCCGAGGCAATGAGCCAGATGGTACATAACCTCGACGCCAACTGGCGTCCGCTTGCCCAGGTTCATAGCCATCCCGGCCTCAACACCGAGCATTCGCGCTATGACGACAAGATGATGTCGAGCCGCAAAGTGCTCTCCATCGTTTTTCCGCTATATGGCGTACAGGCAGCGCCGTGGCCAAGCGGGCTGGGCATCCACGAGTGGCAAATCGATTACTGGCACATGCTGACTCCCGCGGAGGTCGACGGCCGGCTCGCGCTGCACCAAGCCTGCGCCCTGGATGTGAGAGATTTCCGATGAGCGACATCGATTTGGGTGACCGGCATCGCCGCGCCGTGTCCGGGCTAGGCAACACTGCCCTGCCGAAGGTTATCAAGATCACGGCCGGACAACTGGGCAACCAGCTAGCCCGCCAGCACCTGCTGGTCTGTCTGGTCAACTTGCTGGCTCGATTGCATGGCTCTGTGAAGACGATCAAGCTTCAGGTCAGTGGCGACATCACCGTTCCACTTCCGCATGCGCCGCCGCTCGGCAACGCGTTCGCGGCGATGGAAAATCTGGCCGCGTGGGCAAATGGCGGACGGATCCCCGTACTGGCCGCAACCGGTGAATCCGACATCACCATCGACATCAGCTATAACCCGGTTGAGGGTGCTCATCTTTACGCCTGTGGCGCCGGATGGAAAAGCTGGATCGGCGTGAGGCCGCCGGATTTTGCGCTCGGCGAGGATGAACCGGGCTGCCTGGGCCCGTATTTCGCTGCTACTATGCTGGCCGGCGAAGTCTTCAAGATGAGCAAGGGCCTCATTAAAGGTCGCTACGCCACCAACGACGCATACTCCCTTTGGACCGGCGAAGTCGGCGCATGGGATGATCTGGCCGATGGCCCGCCAGTCCGCGGAACGTCCCTGCCGGCCGTCTACCTCGTGGGAGCGGGCGCCGTGGGGCAAGGCGTGATGCAGGTTCTTGGGGCGAGCGAGCTCGCCGATGCCTATGTCGTAACGATCGACCACGTTCATCACGACAAGGAGGGCACCAATCTCAACCGCTGCTTCCTTGCAGGTATCGAGGACATCCTTGAGCCTAAGGTTGATGTGGTGAGCAGGTACCGTGGCCTCACTAATCTGAACGGCTTTGAATTTAAGGGCCGCCTTGGCGACTATCTGATCGGCGAGAAGGTAGGTCTGCGGCCCGACCTCGTGGAAGCGGAACGAGCGGACCGCTACGACCTAGTGGTCTCAGCCGTCGACATCAACCGCTCGCGGCAGGATATCCAGGGGCTATCCCCAACCATCGTCATCGGCGGCAGCACGGACAGTCTACGTGCGCAGGCGACCTCTTATGGCGTGGTCGAGAACGCAGAGTGCCTTGGTTGCTGGAATGAACCTGAGGATGACCGGGCGCGAGCGATCCTGCTCGAAGCCAGTCTGCGCAGCCTAAGTGTTGAGGAGCGTCGGCACCGCCTTGCAGGACAGGTCGGTGATCTCGATGCCGCTCTGGCGTATCTGGCAGCCGCGAAGCCGCGTTGTGGGCAGCTTGGCGAGTCGGACGTGCGAAGCTTCACCACCGCCGTATCGCCAGAATTTTCAGTCTCCTTCGTTTCTATGGCTGCAGCGGTGATGACCGCGGCTCGGCTGTTCACTGTAATCATGTGGCCGCATGAAGCGGGTCGTCGAGCCGCGAAGGGGTTATTCCAGTTCAAGAGCCTCAAGGCGGATAATGTCACGACTCCGCGCCGCGCCGCCTGCCCGCATTGCGGCAAGGGCCGCCACCTCATCACGCGCCGGTAGCAGTTCGTGCCGAGGGTGTATGCGAAGGCGACCTTGTTCTCGCGTGTCGCTGCAGACTATGAGCCTCTCATCCCAGCGGATCTTGAACCCTCACAACCGCCAACAGTGAGTGATCATAACCTATTGTTAACAAACAAACTCTTTCCTGACGGGGACACTCGAATGATTCCCGTCATGTGGTGCAAACATGAAAGGTGCGTAAGACTTCGTGTGTCAGGGAGTGCCCAGAGCGGACCTTCATAACGAACCGTCCTGGCTCCTCTGCCCCCATGGCGATAGCGAGACCAGGCGCACCATTCTCGGAATGGGCACGAGGCAAGCGCTTCCTATTCGACTAACGTTTGCTACGCTCTCTCACGCACCGCGGACGGATTGAAGTGAATGACCGCGTCGTCCGACTTACCACCGGGGAAGGTAAAGGTGAATTCGGGGGCATTGGGATCAGCGCGCTTCACCTTCGACGGCTTTGATGGCTTTACCGGCTCGAAATAGTCCCTCGAGACATGACCGAGTGATGGAAGCACTGGCCGTCGCCCTTTGAACCAATCAGCAATAGTCACGATCTGCAGCCTCGGCAAATGGCCATGCGCAGTTTCCGCGAATCCGAAAGAAGCTGCCTCGGCGTTCATGTCGCGTGTTGCATCATTGAGGCAGATGAAGAGACCCATGTCGGCGCGCTCACGATCGATCACCGCCTTGAATTCGCGAACATCCTTGGCGCCGACGTGCTGTCCACCCTTCACTGACGTCAGAATTCTGCCCCAGCCTCGCGGCCCGTTCATGAAGAACATCTGGCCGTCAATTCCGCGATCCGGTCCCTTCTTGATCTCTTTCAAGGCTTGAACGCCCACAAGGTAGTTGGCCCACCATTGGAATTGGAACTTGTCCTTCAGCGCCAATCGCTGAGCACTCTCAAAGTCGCGTGGTATGCCGCCCACACTGAAGCTGGCGCCAGGAAATTGCGTTAGAACTCGATCCTCGATGACTTTGATCGCGTGGAATGCCACGTCTATGCCAATCCAATTCCGCCCGCTGGCTTGGGCTGCAGCAACACTCGTACCGCAACCACAAAATGGATCCAAGATTGTGTCGCTGGGCTCCGACGAACCTTCAATAATGCGCCGCAATAGTGCAAGTGGCTTTTGTGTCGGATATCCCAGAGATTCACGCCCAGACGCGGGCTTGATATCTGACCAGTCATTTTGAAGGGATACGCCAGGCATCTCATCGAGATAGCGCTTCTGTGCAGGCACCGCGCCAGGTCGGGTCTGGACGATGCGGCCCTGCGCGATTAGTTCTTGCATTTTTTCGCGGCTGAACCGCCAGTGGCGTTCAACGCCCATCACTTCATAGAAGGGATTCCCCTTCGCCGCACCGCCCGGGCCGGTGATGTCACTCAGACGAAACAAGCGCCCGGTGTCAGGTTCTGTGTGCTTGTAGAAGTCTTTAACATACCGCTCGTCATAGGGCGTGTATTGTGTGTTCCATTTCCACTGGCGACCTTTCGTGTAGAATAGGATCACATCTCTCACGTTACCAAACTGCTTGCGGCCCTGCTTGGCATCATTGTGAGCGGACTGACGACGCCAGCTAATTTCGTTTCGAAAGTTCCGAGGGCCGAAGGCGGCATCGAGGATTATTTTGAGGTAGTGGGAAGCGGTGGGATCGCAGTGCAAGAATAAAGATCCTGTATCCTTCAGGACACGATGCAATTCTGTGACGCGCTGGCCCATCATGACAAGGTAGGCCATCATGTCGCTTTCGCCTAATGCGCTGTGAAGAGCGTGAATGATCGAGGCTACGCTCCCGCCTTGCCGCATGATCTCGTCGAGCGCCCACTGAGCTTCGTTGCCCCAAGTCCATGTATCGCGAAAGGCTTCAACTTGAGCGCTCGCCGCTTCATCCTGCGGTGTCTTGAACAAGACGTTGTAATTGGCGTTGCTATTAAATGGGGGATCGAGATAAACGAGGTCGACGCTCTCAGTCGCGATTTCCTCTCTAAGTATTACAAGATTATCCCCAAACCACAATTGATTCATCATGCGCCCGCCGTGTTCCCTAACATGCACGATGCGCCACTATGCTTAATATTTACTTATACACGTAGCCTGGCTATTTTCCCGCGCCGCGACGTCCACGCCAGAGTTCAATGGCCGCTTTCGGGCGGAGCCAGCAACTGCCTCTTTGACCGATAAGGAGGCGCAAACCTGCCGTCCCTACGAATTGATAGTCTGCTCCGGGCCTGACTCCGCACGACCATGTAAAACTGTCCCGGTTAATAATGAGCGCGAAAGGCGCTTGAGCCCCAACCCGCCGGTTGGAGAAGCGCAGCCATAGGCGAGATTTTCGCATTCTCGAGACGCCAAGAGCGGAAAAGGGCAGCCGCAGGAGCTTCAGCATAGCGGTCCGAAGGGGAGGCCGGACCGATTGTCCCCGCCCGTGCGTTCCGTGTCTGCTCGATCCAAGGGGCAATCTGCCCAGGCTGGAAGGGTTCGAGGGAGGAGGCTGCTCACTTGCCTGTGGCAATAACCAGCTCCTCAAGAGGCGGCGGGCCTCTGTGGTGCTGGTGTCTAAATTTCTCGGGCGGCGCCCACGCGTGGCCGGACGTGTCTGGAGGTCACACTTTACGTCGGAAGGTGACCGGCGAGGGCGGTATTAAACAGGTTCTGCGGCTTGCCCAGTCAGTGACGATGAGCGGGGTGTTCGGTGAGGCTAAACTAGAGCGTGCCGTAATACATGCGCTCCCGACGCCTCGACGGACGTCCGCGAGGTCAGATTCAGCATGTCAGCTTGCAATACGGTCAACGGCCACGCCAGGATGGGTTCAGCGGTTACGCAGCCGCCTAAGATCTGCCGGCTTCTGAGCAACAGTGGCGCGCTGAAGGCTACCTATGTTGCTGCAAGGGCGTTAAGGATCGCGCAGTGATGCCCTCGCTGTAGCTGCGGATGCGGCCTGCCGCGGCGTTCACCAGACTGCCGTCCTCGGCGCTCTGCGCACCCTTTCCCGTGCGGGGCGACAAGCTGATCGCTGTGTGTGGGCAGCTGACGCAATGTACAGAGCTTCATCAAGCTGAACAACAATGCGCCTGCTCGTGGATGGCCGACGGTCACGGCAGGGAGCGGAAAGGGAAAGCGCTGCGCTTGGGCGGACGTGGCGCGATTCCGCGGTTTTCCGCATTAGCAGAACATGAAATCCGACGCGGTCAGGCCCAGGCCAGCCAAGTGGAGCAAGCTTTGCACGTTGCCAAGGTGCGCGAAGTCGTCCACTTGGTTCTCGGAGGTAACATAACCCAGTTCCGCCGTCATGGTCTGATAATTAAAATAGGCAATTATATCGCCTGCGGCCTCGCCGGAGAAGGTGAAAATATCCTGTGCTGGGTCAAAATCCACAATGGTGGTGTGGTCAGCGTTTGGCCCGTAGTTTTGATCGACCCCAGGGGCCGGGTTGTGGAACTGGAATACAAAGGTGTCCTGGCCGGCACCCCCGGTCAGAGAGTCTCTACCGTCGCCTGCGAAGAGGACGTCGTCGCCGGAGCCGCCATAGAGCTTGTCGTTGTCCGCACCCAGAATGGTCGCAGCGAGGATGCGCGGTTTGCCGCGGCCAAGGTCGCCGTAGAGGTAGTCGTTGCCCTCGTCGCCAAAGACGTGGTCGTTGCCCACGCCACCGAAGACCCGGTCATTGCCGTCGCCGGCCGAGATGGAGTCGCTGCCGGTACCACCATCGATCCAGTCATTTCCCGTCGGATCAAGGATTACATCATCCCCATTGCTGCCAAAGAGACTGTTGCTACCCTTGCCGCCCCGAATTGTGTTTTCCATTGCGAATCCACCTTATGAAACAGCCCCACGACTAAACTCAGTCATATGCCTTGTCGGGTAATTAGAGTAATTGATTGTTTGGATAGAACGCATCGACACAGCGGATGTAATCACGTGCGTGCCAAAACTTAGAACTGACATGGCCTTAAGCTGGACCGATTTCGGTTAGAGCTTCCCTTCCTTTTCCCAGCCCGGAAAAATCACCGGAAACGCTCTTCTCCGGTGGTCCAGAAACCTTGGGCGGTTCAGCAGGTCACAAGCCCCCGCGTGGAGGTGATCGTGCTCAAGTATTTTATGGCAGGCCATTTCATCCGGCTTACGCCGGTTTATACTTCCGATTGGATTGCGGCGTTCGGATGCGTTCTCCGCCGCGTCTCGACCCGCAAGCCTCCTTGTGTCTGGAGCAGAACAACTATGTCGGAAACCGGACCAAAATGGTGCCGAAGGCGTGCAACTGGTGTGGACAAGTGGTTGGGCGTTAATGGCATGCAACTTGCATCGATGCTTTGGGGCGGATGTCCGCTGTGCCTCAAGGAACTCGCCGGTGATTGACCAACATCTGAACTTCAGCGCGCGTAAGCTTAGTCTTCATGGACCAGGGACCCGGATACTCTGCTGCTTAAATTTGCGACCGATCTCATCCGCGCTGGTGCGTGTGTCGGCGGATAGTGCAGCAGGTTCTCAATGCGTATAAGACGGGGTCGCGCCACTAATCAACATCGATGATCGCGGGGCGATACATCGAGCGCAGGAGTGCATGACCTTGAGGAGAAACCACGTGACCCGCAAGCCGGTTCCAGACCATGTCCCGCCCGAAATGGTGAGGGACTTCAGCCTGTTCACGTCGCCTGGCATGCAACGCATGCCCAACGGGGATCCTCACGCAGCTGTCGCTTGCGTCCATGACGGGCCGCCGATCTTTTATTCTTCCAACAACACTCGAGATGGCCGGGGAACCTGGGTCATCACTCGCGCCAGTGACCAACGTCGAGTGCTGCAGGACACCACGACATTTTCCAGCCACCGCAGCATCTTTGCCTCCGCGCTCGGCGAAAACTGGCCGATGATACCGCTGGAACTCGACCCACCGGCGCATGGCGTCTTTCGCTCGCTGCTCAACCCGCTGTTTTCGCCCAAGCGGGTCATGGTTCTGGAGCCGGTCATCCGTGAGCGCGCGATTACGCTGATCGATAGTGTCTTGGCGGCGAGCACAAGCTGCGACGTTATGAAGGATTTCGCGTTCCCCTTTGCTGTCAGTATCTTCCTTGGCTTTCTTGGTCTGTCGGATGAGGAGCTGGATACGTTTGTCGGCTGGGGAAGGGATCTGCTTCACGGAGAGAATGTCAAACGAACGGCGGCGGCCCTGGCGATCGTGGGGTTTATCGACGAACTTGCAGCCATGCGCCGCAAGGAACCGGCCGACGATTTCATGAGCTTCGTAGTCGGGGCACAGGTCAATGGTCGCCAGCTGACCGACGAGGAGGTCCGTGGCATCGGGGTCCTTCTGTTCGTCGCAGGACTCGACACGGTAGCAACGGCAATAGGTTTTGACCTCGCCCATCTCGCCCGCAATCTTAAAGACCAGCAATTGCTGCGCAGCGAACCGCATCGGATCGGGCTCGCCTCCGAAGAATTGCTGCGCGCCTATTCGACCGTACAGATGATCCGCGTGGCAACGAAAGACATCGATTTCGATGGCGCGCCGATCCGCAAGGGCGACTACATTTCCTGCGCCACGATGATTTCCAATCGTGATCCGGAAGAATTCGAATGTCCCAATACGATCGATCTTGCACGGGAAGACAACCGCCACACCGCCTTTGCCCATGGTCCCCATCGTTGTCTTGGCTCACATCTTGCCCGCCGGGAGATCGTGATCGGCCTGGAGGAGTGGCTGTCGCGCATTCCTGACTTCCGTATCAAGGAAGGTACAGCACCCATCACCTATGGCGGTCATGTGTTCGGAATCGACAATCTGGTTCTGGACTGGTCCTGACCATAGGCGCGATCAAAGACATGGAGGTAGCGCATGCGCATCATCGTCCACAAGGACAAGTGCCAGGGGCATGCTCGATGCTGGGCGCAGGCGCCGGAGGTCTTCGAACTGGATGACGAAGGCTACATCCTACCTGGAGACATCGAGGTGGCGGAGAGGGACGAACTCCTCGCCTCACGAGGCGCTCGATCCTGCCCTGAGCGTGCGCTGGAAATCGATGCCACAGCCGATGCCTTGCTTGCCCGACTATTGTTCAATCAAGCCTGTGGAGGGTTTAAATAGAAGGCAGCCGTGGAGGCCGATTGCCTCTGGCCCAGAACCGCATCGGGCCGCCGCGAAACCTACGGCACTGAGCTGTTTCAGTCGACGCGCAAGCGGGCAGGCGGGTTTGGGCGCCATGCGGCTGCTGACCGCCGAATAAACCGTGAAATTGCGCCTGCATAGCCGGATGGGCCAAAACACCTCTTCCAACAAGACTTGCGATAAAGGCCATGGACCACAAGAATATTGTCGAATTATACGACCGCGAAGCGATCCGCGACTGTCTGTATCGGTACTGCCGCGGGATAGACCGGGCGGACGAGGCGGCGCTGCGCAGCTGCTACTGGCCCGATGCGCATGACAATCACGGGGCGTATGCCGGCTCGGCCGAGGGTTTCATTGAATTCGCGCTTGGTGTCTTCAAGACCGAACCGCGCAACATCCATCAGATCACGAACATTCTAATCGAGTTTATCAGGCCGACTGAAGCCGCCGTCGAAAGTTACTTCACCGCGCTCCAACGTGGGCCCGACGGCGGCAGGACAATACGTCAGGTTCTCCTATGTGGTCGCTATTGCGACCTTTTTCAGAAGAGGGAAGGTGAGTGGCGAATTGCCGAGCGTACGGTGGTCTACGATTGGCTCGAGGAGCAGACACCGCAGGCGGCGTCAGAGATTGAGCGGTTCGGTCTCAGGCAGCCGATCGGAACATCGCATCCGGATGACCCGGTCTATTCGCTCGGGAAGCGCAAAGCGCAATGAAGTCAGGGCGAATAGCGCCGCGTCTGGCTGGTGTGGCCTCTTCGTCTCCGGGCCGTGCTGCTGAACTGCGATGATCTGAGCCCCATACCGTTCGAGCTGAGCAGGAGACTTGATCCATGAGCCAAGCAGAACGCGTCATCATCATTACAGGTGCTGCAGGCGGAATTGGCCGTGCTCTGGTCGATGTCTTTGCCGCAAACGGCGACACTGTCGTTGCCGTGGACCTTCCGGGAAGCGGCGTACTCGAATTGGTCCGCGACCTCGGTCCCGCGCATCTCGGGCTAGAGGCCGATATCTCGCGAGAGGAGGATATCCTCGCTCTTCATGAACAGATCGAAGCACAGTTTCCCCAAATCGGCGTCCTAGTCAACAACGCCTCTGTGGGGCCTACCCTGGATCCTATCGTTAACACGACTATCGATGCCTTTCGTAGCGCGTTGGCCGTAAATCTGATCGGCCCATACGTCATGGCGCGTGAAGCGGCGCGGCGGATGCAGCGCGGCGGTGTCATCGTCAATGTGGCGTTGCTGGCCGGCTTGCTGGGCAATCCCAGGCGTAACGCCTACGCCGCCTCGAAGGCAGGCCTGATCTCGATCACGAGAAGTTTGGCATGCGAGTTGGCGCCGCGCGAAATCCGCGTGACGGCAGTAGCGCCGGGCTATGTGCGCACGCCGATGGTCGAGCAACTGGAACGCGTCGGCGAGACGGATCTCGCGGCTATTCGCCGACGCGTGCCGATGGGGCGCATGGCGCGTCCCGACGAGATCGCCTGGGTTGTGCGTTTTCTGGCTAGCCCACAGGCGGCCTGCATCAACGGGTCGGTTCTGACGGTTGATGGTGGTTGGATGTCTTTCAACCAGCCGGGCGACGCGCACCCGCCGGTGTATGGGACACCAGAAGCCGAACGCTCCCGTCCGGCCGAGTACAGCGGCGAGCGAATCGTGCTTGTCACGGGCGGAGCGAACGGCATAGGCGCGGCCGTCGTTCGCCGCTTTGCCGCAAACGGCGATACCGTCGTAATTGCCGATAGAGAAGGCGCTGCGGCGGCAAAGCTTGCGGGCTTTCTAGGTGGCAAGCACATGGCGAAATCCGTGGACATTGCCGTCGAGAGCGACGTGGTGGCGCTGTTCGAGGAGTTGCGAGCGCGCTTCGGCAGGCTAGATCTCCTCGTTAACGCTACCGCTGGGGCCGAGCTTTCTGTTGCGGGGAGCCAAAAAACAACAGTACAGGTCCAGCGTGTCCTGGATGTCAATCTCACCGGCGTCTTCACCTGCGCGCGTGAGGCGATCAAGATGATGCGCCCCGGAAGCGTGATCCTCAACGTTGGATCGATGGTTGACTTTCTGCCCCTCGCACAGCGTCACGCCTATGAAGCCTCCATGTCGGGGACAGAGATCCTGACACGGTGTCTGGCGGCAGAACTTGGGCCAGTCGGTATTAGGACGGCAAGCATCGCTCCTGGTTACATACGCCCTTCTGGCGGCTCCGGGTTGGCAAAGGTCGGCAGCGTCGCCCCGGAAGCGGCCAGCCGGCGCATCCCGATCAGGACGGGAGAACCGGAAGACGTCGCTGAAGCAGCGTTCTTCCTGGCTTCGCCTGAGGCCTCATATGTCAACGGGTCGACCCTATGCGTGGACGGCGGCTGCACGTCCTTAGGTGATGCTGGATTCGAAAGTGGACTCGACCAGGAATACCCGGTGGCGGCCGCCAAATGGTTGCCGATTATGCCGTAGTCGACGAGCGGCGGCTCATTGCAACAATTGGCTTTCGTGGGGCACGGCCGTCGAATGGCGAGTGAATCGCCAACCGTCGAATACCGCAAACGTCCCCCTGCGGCCATGAAGTCGCGAAGCTGTCGATCAGCCGAATCGAGAACCTCCCATCACCGAAGGATTGCTATGGAATTCGCGACATTTCTCCTTGCCGCCCAGCGCGGCTATCATCAATCGCCCGACACGGTCATCCGCAACTCGATCGAACAGGCAGTGCTTTCGGAGCAGGCTGGCTTCAACACGGCATGGTTTGCCGAGCACCACTTCAATAATTACAGTCTTGTTCCCTCTCCCTTGATGATAGTGGCGCATTGTGCCGGCCTGACGAGCACGCTTCGTCTCGGTACCGGAGTCTGCGTACTGCCGCTCTATCAGCCGCAGCGACTGCTTGCCGAGATCGGGTTCGCCGACATCGTGTCGGATGGTCGCCTCGAGCTTGGCGTCGGCTCCGGGTACCAGCAGTTCGAGTTCGAGCGCTTCGGTGTCGATATCGATGAGGCGGCTACCGTCTTTTCCGAGTACCTGGCTATCCTTCTGAAGGGGCTCAACCAGAAGGTTTTCGAACACGACGGCCATTATCAGAAGATACCTCCGACGGCGGTTTCGCTGCGGACCATCCAAAAGCCGACTCCGCCGATCTGGATCGCGGCCGGATCGGCGCGCAGTATGAGGCGGGCCTATCGTGAGGGCCACAATCTGTTCGTCACGGCATTTCACAACGGGTTGGACGCCTTGCGAACGCTGCGTGATAGCATCGAGGAGGCAGCGACCTGCGAGAGGAAAAATGTCACGAAAGCCAAGATATCACTGCTGCGCTGCTGCTATGCCAGTGACCACGAGGCGGAGATCAACAGCTATCTCGACAACGCCCGCTTTCAGCGCCGGCTATCTGAAGCGTTGCAACAGCGCCGCCAGCAGAGCCAGGACGGTTATCTACTTGAGGAAGTCCCGACGAAACAGGACCTCTCGTTCGAGAGCATGCGCGAGAACCTGCCGATCGGTAATGTGAATCGGGTGATCGATCGCCTGCTTGAAGAAATTAGTGTGCTGAAACCCACTCAGATTGCCGTTCAGACGCAATTGGGCGATTTCGACCACAAGACGATGCTGAGGCAAATTGAACTTTGGGGAGACAAGATCATCCCTGCGATCAACGCGGTCACGCCCTAACGGCTCGGCCGAGACTCCATGCGGCCCAGCTCAACGTAAGTGGTGATAAAGGGCGTAGCAGGCATAATTCAAAAGCAACTTCCAGCGAATGTTCTGTCTGTCTCCCCTGTGGACTTGGACGGCTTTGTCGTGCGCGCGGCTAGACGGCAGCGAAGGCGACCGAAGGGTTATCCGACCAGCTCGGGTTACCCTGCATGAATGTGGCGGCGGCTGCCTTGATTTCGAACAATTTGTATTACTAATAAAGAATGCTGGCAATTTGGGATGGCAACCATCCACGTTATGGATAGATGAAGCATGCGGTTCAAGGGCCTTGATCTAAATCTCCTCGTCGCGCTCGATGCTTTGATGACCGAGCGCAACCTCACGGCGGCGGCGCGCCGCATCAATCTCAGTCAGCCGGCGATGAGCGCGGCCGTTGCCCGGCTGCGCAGCTATTTTCGTGATGAGCTGTTTGCAATGGCGGGGCGCGAATTTATCCCGACGCCGCGTGCGGAAGGGCTCGCCCCCGCGGTGCGCGAGGCTCTGCTGCAGATCCAGCACTCCATTGTTTCCTGGGAGCCGTTTAAACCGGCCCACTCAGATCGCCGCTTTAAAATCGTGCTCTCCGATTACGTCACGCTCGTGCTTTTCGAAAAGGTGGTGGAGCGTGCGGCGCGGGAAGCTCCCGGCGTCAGCTTCGATTGTCTGCCGGTTGCGGACGACTTCGAGGAGCTACTGCGGCGAGGCGAAATCGATTTTCTGATCATGCCGGAAGCGTTCATGTCGCAGCATCCTCACTCAGCACTGTTCGAGGATAAATTTGTGTGCGTCGGTTGCCGCTCCAACAAGCAGCTGTCGGAGCCGCTCACATTCGAGAGGTACATGTCTATGGGCCACGTTGCGGTGAAGTTCGGAAATACGCGGTTGCCCTCGTTCGAGGAACGGTATTTGCTCGAGCATGGTTTCAAGAAACGTGTCGAGGTCGCAGTGCAGGGTTTCAGCATGATCCCGCCCATGCTGTTGGGCACTGAGCGGATAGGAACCATGCCCTTACGGTTGGCGCAGCTTTTCGCAAAAACAATACCCCTGCAGATCGTCGAGGTTCCGCTGCCACTTCCCCCGTTTATCGAAGCAATCCAATGGCCCGCCCCACACGATAGTGATCCGGCAAGTCGTTGGCTGCGTGAGATGCTCGTAGAGGAGGCGTCGCGTATGGTCTCGCCGCGTGCCCAGGAACCTCTGGATCCGTGCTTTAGTCGCGTCATTCGCTAAATCCGCCGCGCGATGAGGCGCTGCTCCCGACAACTGCGCCTCCTCATCGCCCGCCTTCCATGAAGACGGTGTTGCCGCCGCCTCTTTTGAAATCCTCGACATTGTTTCCTCGACGCAAGGCGGCCTTCTGCCCAAGTGCCGGGCGAGCCAACTGGTAGGTTAAGCCGCTTCTCAATCGACCAGGGCTCGTATGGCCTCTCGATGTCCGTGTGAGCCAAGCTCCATCGGTTGGCTGCGTCACTTTAGCACTCTCGACCAAAGAGTGCTAAAAACTCTTGAATTCAGTTTTCAACTGAACCAGAATCAACCGCTGCCAGTAGCCGGAGCGGCCTTGCCCGTCCGCAGTGCATTCGTCCGGCGAAGAGCATCGTCGATTGATTTTATCCAGGAGGAAGGCATGAAGTTCCAACCGCTTCACGATCGCATTCTTGTCCGCCGCGTCTCGTCCGAAGAGAAAACCAAAGCCGGCATCATCATCCCCGATACAGCCAAGGAGAAACCACAGGAAGGCGAGGTGATCGCCGTCGGCCCGGGTGCTCGCAATGAGCAAGGTCAACTCGTCGCGTTGGACGTCAAGGTCGGAGATCGCGTGCTCTTCGGCAAATGGTCGGGCACGGAGATCAAGATCGACGGCGAGGACCTGCTGATCCTCAAGGAAGCCGACGTGCTCGGCATCATCGAAGATTTGGGCGCGGATAAAAAGGCCGCCTGAGAGCTGCCACTGACCAGAATTCAGCGAAGGAGTGAACCATGGGTGCAAAAGACGTAAAATTCCATTCCGATGCCCGAGATCGCATGTTGCGCGGCGTCGATACGCTTGCCAACGCAGTAAAGGTGACGCTGGGGCCAAAAGGCCGCAATGTCGTCATCGACAAATCGTTCGGCGCCCCGCGCATCACCAAGGATGGCGTTACCGTGGCGAAGGAGATCGAGCTTGAGGACAAGTTCGAGAACATGGGTGCGCAGATGCTGCGCGAGGTGGCCTCGAAAACGAGTGACATCGCCGGCGACGGCACCACGACCGCGACGGTGCTCGCGCAGGCGATCGTCAGGGAGGGCGCAAAGGCCGTTGCTTCCGGCATGAACCCGATGGACTTGAAACGAGGCATCGACCTCGCCGTCGACACGCTCGTTGCCGAGCTGAAAGCCAAAGCGCGGGAAGTTTCGAAGAATGAGGAAATCGCCCAGGTCGGCACCATCTCGGCAAACGGTGATGCGGGCATCGGCCGTTACCTCGCCGAAGCAATGGAGAAGGTCGGCAATGACGGCGTGATCACCGTCGAGGAAGCCAAGACCGCGGAGACGGAACTTGAGGTGGTCGAGGGAATGCAGTTCGACCGGGGTTACATCTCACCCTATTTCATAACCAACCAGGATAAGATGCGGGTAGAGTTCGAGGAACCCTACATCTTGATCCACGAAAAGAAGCTCTCCAACCTGCAGGCGATGCTGCCTGTTCTCGAAGCTGCCGTACAATCGGGCAAGCCGCTCCTCATCATCGCCGAGGATGTCGAAGGCGAGGCGCTTGCCACCCTCGTCGTCAACAAGCTGCGCGGCGGACTGAAGGTCGCGGCCGTCAAGGCCCCTGGCTTCGGCGACCGGCGCAAGGTCATGCTCGAGGATATTGCAATCCTCACGGCAGGCACCGTGATCTCCGAAGACCTTGGGATCAAGCTGGAGAACGTCACGCTCGACATGCTCGGCCGCGCCAAGAAGGTCTCGATCGAGAAGGAGAACACCACGATCATCGACGGCGCCGGCACCAAAGCCGACATCGACGGCCGCGTCGCGCAGATCAAGGCGCAAATTGAAGAGACGACGTCCGACTATGATCGCGAGAAGTTGCAGGAGCGCCTCGCCAAGCTCGCCGGTGGCGTCGCGGTCATCCGCGTCGGCGGCTCGACGGAAGTCGAAGTAAAGGAACGCAAGGACCGCGTTGACGATGCGCTGCATGCAACCCGAGCGGCGGTCGAGGAAGGCATCCTGCCGGGTGGCGGCGTGGCGCTTCTGCGTGCAGTCAAGGCTCTCGATGGCGTGCAGACCGTCAATGACGACCAGAGGGTCGGCGTCGAGATCGTTCGCCGCGCCATCGAAGCTCCGGCGCGCCAGATCGCGGAAAACGCTGGTGCGGAAGGCTCGATCATCGTCGGCAAGCTGCGCGAGAAGGCGGAATTCTCCCATGGCTGGAATGCCCAGACGGGGGAATTCGGCGATCTCTTCTCGATGGGCGTGATCGATCCTGCCAAGGTCGTCCGCACCGCGCTGCAGGATGCGGCCTCGATTGCCGGCCTGCTCGTCACCACCGAAGCGATGATCGCCGAGAAGCCGAAGAAGGAAGCTCCGCCGGCAATGCCGCCCGGCGGTGGAATGGACTTCTAGTCCCGCCTGCAGCCGCGTTCCGCATCTTCGGCTAGCCGAGAGCTTCAAATAAGGTTGTTCGGCCCCGCCGGGGTCGTTGGTATTTCCAGCGACACTCGACGGGGCTGAATAAAGCCGCTGCACTTGTCGCGCGGGGGCAACATTCAACGCCGGCTTGTCTGTGGAAGTCGACGTGCCGCAAACATTCGGCTGCATGACCCGCATATTTTGCCTCAAGGCCTGAGCCCCGTGAGCATAAAACAGTTGAGCGGCCGGCATCTCTAGCGCGTCCCCATCTCGGAGGGAACATTTGAGCGAACTCGACGAAATCAGGGCAACACTCAGGTCTAGCCAACAGAGAACTTTTCCGCGGCAGATACGGGAGTTCGGGCTGGATCTGATCGTGCGAGAAGGCGTTTTTCCTCCCGAAGATTTCCAAAGTTGGCGTTGGTTTAGCGAGAACTTCCCTCCATTCGCTCGAAAGCGGATCTTGGAAATCGGCTGCGGTTTCGGTCTACCAGGTCTCCTCTTGGCAAAGACCGGAGCGCTGTCGTTGCTAGCCTGCGATATCAATCAGCTGGCTGTCGCGAACACCTTGGAGAATGCCGCAAGAAACGGGATTGAAAATGTCGACGTCATCGAAAGTGACATCTTCAGTAATATTCCTCCTGGAAGGAAGTTCGACATTATTTTTTGGAACTACCCCTGGAATTTCGTTCCAGCACAATTCGAATTTGTCGATGACATTGAGCGTGGAGCATTTGATCCCGGCTACGGCCAGCTCGAGAGATTTCTGTCGGAGGCTCAAGCATTTCTTGCAGAAGGAGGCAAAATCCTTTTAGGATTCGGCATCAATGCCCGCGATGACCTTCTTGAGCGAATAGTGGCTGCGAATGATCTCAGATCGGTGATTGTGAAGTGGGGGCCGGGCCCCAACATCGACTTAGCTTACAGGCTGTTCTCAATTCGCAGGAGCGCGACAGCATATGGTTTCCGGCCCTCACGTGGACTGCACTAGCCACATTTCGCCCATCGCCTCGGAATTACGGTGACGCAAAGATCCGGATCCATGACGCGACGCTCAATAAAAGGACCGATCTCTGTCTACAATCGGATATTGACTCCAGCGGCGCTTCTGCGAAGTTGCGGTTTGCGCAAGTGACCTACCGCTTCCGCTACCGCTTTTTAGGTTCAGGTTAAAGCTTACCTGCCGCCGGACAACGGCATCACCGAGCACGAGCTGCTGCAGAAACGCATCACGCGCATCGACGGCCGGTAGGCCAGGGGAAGCCCTCGGCGACGACGGGCGGGCCTGGAGACGACGGCAGAAATGGCGGAGGCGGCGGAGCGCGCCCCGCACCCGTGAGAAGTCCAACGCTTGAGGATCACGGCTCCACCGCACCTCCGTTTGCAGCCATCAAGGGGCAGGCACCAGCATATGCGGAGAAGCGTGGACTTATCAGCCTTGACGAGACGGCGAGGGCGGAAATTACGCCGATTGCAGAGAAAATCGCCGCGTGATGTCCGGTCGGGCACCTTCTCAAATCGTATATTTTTGAGTGGGTGATTTTCCCAGAGGCCGCCATCGAGCGGCCTTTTCTCTTTGGGGCGCTGCCGAACCGCGGACGTTTAAATTCGCGAGGTCGCCGGGACTGCCCCAACCCTAATATCTCCACCTCGGAGAGCGCTTCGCATTGTAAAGCAATTCAGAAGCCGTGGCGAAATCGCCAAAGATGAGGGTTAGCCGCCGTTCTTCCTCCTGGCACAAGCGTTGCCGGCGGCAAAAATCGTGAATATTCCACACCTTAGTAACAGCATGCGTGGAAAGTTTATCGGCTTCGACGCGTACAACCATCCTTGCTCCTCCCAAAGCGATGGCGCCACACTATTATACTAAGGTATAATGAAGCAAGAATAAACGTAAGTATTACTTAGTGCCGTAAGTATTACTTATTGCCTGACGCCCACCCTCCCGTGGCGACGGGCGATCGTGCGGCCGCTCTCCTGCATGGCGGGATAGAGCGGCCGCTTGTTGCTTAGACGATCAACTGCACGATATGAGCGAACGGCGTCATAGCCCATTTTCCGCTGTGATCCTTCGCCGTTCCGTAGATATTAAGTCCCGGCCGACCGTGAACTCTGCATGCATGGTGATCTCGTTAAGGTCGAGAGCATGGCCCTGAGTTCGGTCACATGGTTGCCTGATTTGTTCGCTGATTAGATCCGCGAGCGCCTGATTGAGGACCATGGCCATTTGAAGCCCTAAGTTTCCTTCGCATCATACACGAACGTTAGCCCTTCAGTCTGTTGGCCGCCTTGTCCGCAGCGTCCCGATCGCCGCCATGCTGTTTGATGATCCGTCGCGCATCCGCGGCATTGATGCCGTGCTTTTTCGCGAAGTATGCAACTTCGTATTCTTGGGTGCCTGAGACCAGGCGGCGATCTGCGGCGGTTTTCGTTTTGTCGTCTGCCATCAGAGGTCCTCCTTCGTTGATCGGAGGACAGCGCAGAGGGGAATCGTAGGTTCCCAAGCCTGTATCGGCCGAGTTCCCCCGCGCACGGATGCGCATCGCTAATCCTGGCGGGTTAGAGAAGCATCTTCTGTTCCCACGCTGTATCGATTCCGTTCGTACCTATTTCAGCTATTCATGATGCATCGTAGGCCTCATGCTGAATGACATTCGCAGCGAAGGGGCGGAGGAATACCGACGCCTCTACCGAACCGCCCGCTGGCGCGGGTTGCGTGAGCAACAGCTTGCCTGCCGACCTCTTTGTCAGTGGTGCTTGGAGCTCGAGATTGTCGAGCCGGCCACTGAAGTTCATCACCTTGTTGCACGCATCGCGGCGACCTCGTTCCGTTCTGGTCAGGGCCTTTTCTCAGCACCTGCGGTGTGACGAGTTGGCGCAGGCACGCGGCCAGGAGCTCTACGAAGTTCTGAACACCTCGCAGGGCGCCCAATGGAGCCGCTCGGCATCGTCATCTCGAGCCTGGCGAGCGCATCTACCTTGGCCTCGATCTGTCGGGCGTGAATGACCTTTGCGCGTTGGTCGGCGTCTCCGCGGAGTTTGGGGGCGATCGAGTTGGCGCCTGGCATTGGAAGCCGCAAGAGTGGCTGCTGCATGACCATTTGCGTGTTTCAGTAAGTCCCGGACACCGATTTCAGTAAGTCGCGGACGGCAATTCCGCTCGTCTGGTTAGGCGCAGAAGCGGACGACGAGGGCAAGGTAGAAAGCGGCGTGTACAGTGGCACCGTACAACCGTGTGTGCAGTCTTAGTGCAGTTGACATAGCGCACCACATGACCCATATAAGGAGCATAGTTTTCGAGGTGGGAACGGCTTCCCCACGCGCCACACCTTGTGTGGTTAGTAGTCGAAAGACCAAGAGATGCGGACTTTAGCACCCGCCGAAAACGAATCAAAAGCCTCGCGAAAGCGGGGCCTTCTCTTTTTGGGCTGGGTCTGTCAAGCAAAGGACATCCTCTCCGCGCCTACAAGGCGCGGCGTCGGCCGTTGTCTTGATTTTTGGCGAACAACGGTTTTGGCACGCCGGAAGATGATGGGTGCCCGTCAGGAGTCTGGCTTCTCTGCGAAGTCGGCGCGCAACTGCTTCATGATCGGGTCGGATGGAGGGGCATCTCAATCTTTTTTCCGAAACTGTCAGCCTGAGCTGACGTCCAGCCCCGCCTCGAGATTGCCCGCCCACTCGTCCCTGAACGGGACCTCTATCCGCGCGGCGACGCGGAACCCTTAACTCGCGCTCTCAGGCGGCCTTGGCCTCCCAGCGATAGGGTGTGTTGTCGACCCACATCCGATGCAGGATGATTGCCAGGCGTCGAGCCACCGCCACGGTAGCCTTCGCCATACCCCGCCGACGAGCGACGGAGAGGCCCCACGCCTTCAACGGCGAGCTCCGCTTCGAGATTCGCAGCAGGATCCCAGCGGCTTCGACCAGCGCCCATCGTATACCGGCATCACCGCACTTCGAAATGCCCCGGTCCCGATCGATCTCACCAGATTGATAGCGCGAGGGCGTCAATCCGAAGTGAGCCGGGACGGAGCGTGATCGGCCGAAACGCGCTGGCTCGTCGACTCCGGCCCGGAAGCTCAGGGCGACCAGCGGGCCGACGCCGGGCGCCGTCATCAGCAGCTTGCAGGTGTCGTCACTCTCGGCCAGCCGTTCCATCGCCTTTTGCAGGTGCTGAAACTGCTTTCTCAGCACGCGGCGGACTTCCAGGAGAGGGTCGATCACCAAGCGCAGATTCGGGGATTGTTCGAGCAACTCGATGATGCGCCGCTCGAACTGCAGCCGGGTCACGGCGCCAACCTTGAGGCCAAAGTTGCGCAGCAGGCCGCGCAGGTTGTTCTCCGCATCGAGGATCTTGGTCTGAACGAATTTGCGCGCGGTGAGCAGCATCCGGATCTCTTGGCTCCTGACGGTTTTGACGTGCACAGGCTTGAAAAGCCCGACGCGCATCATCTGCGCGATCCCGCGGGCATCGTTGCGATCGGTCTTGTTGATCTGCGCCGAGAGCGCGGCCTTCATGTGCCGCGTCTCGACGCAGATCACCGGATAGCCTGCGGCAGCCAAGCCGCTGTAGAGCCACTGCGACAGCGGTCCGGCCTCCAGGCCGACCCGCTTATACGGTCCGCCGATCGCATGAAGCAGGGCGCCAATCGCATCCGGCTCGCTTTCAACCTTGCTCTCCCGGATGAGCTTACCGCTCGCCTCCATCACGCAGACGCTGGTGGTGCGAATAGACACATCAAGACCGACAAACAATTCCATGGCAGACCTCCTAATCGGTTTGACCTTGCCCCCAAGTTTTATCCAGTTTTGAGTTCGCTCCTGCGGTTTTGGGTTGCTGTATTTGGGGCGGTAGCGG